>NZ_JBEQCS010000009.1:0-163798 GCF_046054195.1 Celerinatantimonas sediminis | reverse complement strand
TGTAACGATTTTTGGCGAAACCATTATACCTTGATGCTATGCCGACTGTTTTTTGCACAAAGATCAACACTGCCTAGCAAAAAGTCAGTATTACCGCACAGCATTAAAAGTTAGCTGCGCGGTTTATATGGGTTAAATCAGCCCTTCCGTTTTTAAGGCGCGAAGCACGCTAGGTCGAGTACCAATTCGCTGTTGATAGTGCGTTAGGTTTTCCCATTGGTTTAGGTCGACTTTGACAATATTCATCCAGTTTAGAACGGTAAACAGATAGGCATCTGCAATAGTGAAATGTTCACCGAAGATAAATTCACGATTGCCAAGTTGTTCGCTTATCCATCCTAGCCGTTTATTCATAGTCGCTTCACTAGCGGCGCGGCTTTTCGCCTCTTGATGAGGGTTAAACATAGGGCCAATCGTTTTGTGAATTTCAGTGGCGATATAAACCATCAAGCTCTGCAGTTGATAGCGAGCAAGTCCTGAAAGTGGAAATAGCTGTTTATTTGGGTGAAGTTCAGCTAAATATTGGCTGATCACACAGCCTTCTGTTAATACATTACCATCGTCAAGCGCCAGTGCGGGTACGTAACCTTTGGCATTTACTGTGGAATAATCTTCGCCACTTTGAGTCTTCTTCGATTTGAGATCAACCTGTTCTAAGGTGTGAGGCAGTTCGAGTTCTTCAAGAACGATATGGGGCGCTAGCGAACAGGCTCCTGGGGCAAAATACAGTTTCATAAGACTCCCTTGTGATTAATTGCGTCTTTGCAAATACTCTAGTTTTATCACAGCTTTTACGATTCAGATACCAGCGTAAAGCGATCTTGGTGCAATATTCATCGCTTTGTTAAAAACTAAAGGCCGCAGAGTATAAAATTTGCCATTTTTAGTCTTTTGTTTAAACGCACTCATTATTTTTTGAGCGATAATTTAATCTCAAGAGCTTTAGTTTTGCGATTTTGTGCCCGCATAAATTATTTTAGCCATGATAAAATCAATTTTGCACCTTGCTTGTATTTTTGCATGCATAGAAAGTTGTCTTCAGAGGTCGAGTTGTCATGTTGCAGAAAACTGCTGTCGAATTGTTTTTAGATGAATTAGCCATTCCCTATCAAAGTATTCAGTTTATCCGTGACCAGCCCAATGTGCCGGTACGATCCGAGCCAACCGTTAGCTGGGAAAAAGTGTATAAAACGCTCGCGTTAACAGGTAAACGCACAGGCCCGGTTATCGCTGTGGTGCCCGTGCAAGCTCGAATGTCTTATAAGAAATTGGCAAAAGTTTCTGGTAATCGCAGTGTCGGGATGGTCGATAATGAAAAACTCATTGCGACAACGGGTTATGAGCATGGTGCGAATAACCCGGTAGGAATTTGGCGAAATAAAGGTTACCCCATATTCTTTGATGAAAAAGCCCGCCATCAATGTCAAATCTGTGTTTCTTCAGGAGAAGTTGGCCGCGCCATGCTGGTCGATACGCTCTCTTTAGCTGATTTAGTACATGCTCAGTTTAGTGATTTATTAGAGAGTTAATGACCTAAACTCCCTAACGTTTTGGCTGATTTTGCTTGAGAGCAATAGATGAGTTGTTAAGATATTCAAATGCAACAAAACGACGGCGTCTTAATGACTTAGCTTAGACACCGCCCAAATCAGTAACTAGAGGAGGAATAGATGCAAATTAACTTAGCCGATAAACTCGCTATTGTCACAGGCTCCACGAAAGGAATTGGTTTGGCAACAGCAACTGGACTTGCCCAATGCGGCGCTAAAGTTGTCGTGAATGGTCGAACGGATGAGGCTGTACAAAGTACTATCGCTAAAATCAAACAAACTGTTGTGGATGCTCAGTTAATTGCTGTTGCAGCCGATCTTGGTAGCAGCGAGGGCTGCGACAAACTGATTCAGGCCCAGCCACAGTGCGATATTTTGGTCAATAATATGGGGATCTTTGGCCCGAAAGATTTCTTTGAAACCGATGATAGCGTCTGGCAACAATATTTTGATGTGAACGTGATGTCTGGCGTAAGACTTGCGCGTCATTATTTGCCTGCGATGGCTGAAAAACATTGGGGACGGGTTGTGTTCTTATCTTCTGAATCCGCATTTAATATTCCAGCCGATATGATTCATTACGGTTTTTCAAAAACAGCGTGCACCAGTATCGCCAGAGGACTAGCAAAACGCATGGCTGGGACTGGTGTTACAGTGAATTCGGTATTGCCGGGGCCAACGATGAGTGAAGGTGTGGCAGACATGCTTAAAGACCAAGCCGAGCAGTCCGGACAGAGTCTTGAGCAGGCAGGCATTGCCTTTGTCAAAGCCAATCGACCATCGTCGGTTATTCAGCGGATGGCTTCGACCGAAGAAGTCGCTAACATGATTGTCTATGCATGCTCAGAGCTGTCATCTGCAACAAGTGGGGCAGCCCTTCGAGTTGATGGTGGTGTGGTTGATTCCATCGCGCCATAAATATTGCCAATAATTTAGTCAGAGAAAACAGATTTATAACGATGCCAGTCAGTTCAACTGATTGGCATTTTTTATGTCATGGTTGAATCCATGTGCACGCAATGTGCGCGTTAATGCCCCAGCATCCACTTCGCTACTGCCGGGCTACAACGGAAAATCTGAGCCGTTCAGAGTGGAAAATAGGCATGGTTAAATCGTAGCCCGGATGTAATGAAATGCAATCCGGGTTTATTTTATAGAGGTAATGTTCTCGATATTTGCAGTGAATGTCCCGGCATCCACTTCGCTGCTGCCGGGCTACAATAGAAAATCAGAGCGTTCAATGTGGAAAATAAGCATGGTTAAATCGTAGCCCGGATGTAATGAAATGCAATCCGGGGTTATTTTATAGAGGTAATGTTCTCGATATTTGCAGTGAATGTCCCGGCATCCACTTCGCTACTGCCGGGCTACAACGGAAAATCAGAGCGTTCAAAGTGGAAAATAAGCGGGGTTGAATGGTAGCCCGGATGTAATGAAATGCAATCCGGAGGTTATTTTGTAGAGCTAGTGTTCTCGAAATTTGCAGTGAATGTCCCGGCATCCACTTCGCTGCTGCCGGGCTACAATAGAAAATCAGAGCGTTCAATGTGGAAAATAAGCGTGGTTGAATCGTAGCCCGGATGTAATGAAATGCAATCCGGGTTTATTTTATAGAGGTAATGTTCTCGAAATTTGCAGTGAATGCCCCAGCATCCACTTCGCTGCTGCCGGGCTACAATAGAAAATCAGAGCCGTTCAAATTGTAGAATAAGCGTGGTTCAACCGTAGCCCGGATGTAATGAAATGCAATCCGGGTTTATTTTATAGCGCTAATGTCCTCGAAATTTGTAGTGAATGCCCCGGCATCCACTTCGATTCTGCCGGGCTACAACAGAAAATCTGAGCGAAATCTCAACGAACGCTTCGCTTATCTTCATAAATTGCTCAATATGACCGCTCGATGCTTGGCAGCGAAGGTGAAAAACGGTATACAGAGGCCCGAGTTTTGGCCGTTTTATCCGACCATCAAATTGAACGGGAATTATCGTGGTTATGTTTGTGAGTAAAAGGAGTCAACGTTGATTTCTTATTTGATGGCGCATACCAACGCTGTGGTTGTTGGTGTCTGCCTAATGTTGTTATTAAGTGTATTACGTTTAAATGTGGTTATTGCATTGTGTGTGAGTGCGGTCGCGGCAGGATTGCTCGGTGGCATGAGCTTCTCTGAAGTGACCAAAGTCTTTGAAAGCGGGTTAGGTGAAGGCGCTGAGATTGCTTTAAGTTATGTGATGTTAGGGGCATTTGCTGTTGCGATTTCTCGCTCAGGATTAACCGATTGGATGGCGTCTCAGATTATCTCGCGCATTGAGGATTCGCCAAGCGCTAGTCACATTTTGCTGATGCGTACTCTTGTTTGCTCGCTACTTTTAATGATGGCTATCTTCAGTCAAAACCTTATTCCGGTGCACATCGCATTTATTCCTATTTTAGTGCCACCGCTGTTGCATGTGATGAACCATCTTAAACTTGATCGGCGGTTAATTGCTTGTGTACTTACCTTCGGCCTGATTACCCCGTATATGGTTTTGCCCGTTGGATTTGGTGGGGTTTTCTTAAATCAGTTACTGGCGGGGAACTTAGCGCAAAATGGGCTTCAAATTGATCCGGCTAAAGTTGCGCCAGCGATGTGGATCCCGGCTATTGGGATGGTAGTCGGATTGTTGATTGCCGTGTTTATCAGTTACCGAAAACCGCGAGTTTATGACGATAAAGAGCTGCTTGAGAAGTTGCCAGAGATCCGAACACCATCGGTGTTTTCGATTATTGTTGCAATCGTAGCGGCACTCGTTGCTCTGGGAGTTCAGTTGTATTCAGGCTCCATGATTTTTGGTGCGCTTAGTGGCTTAGCGGTGTTCTTTTTATTAGGCCAAGTCAGTTGGCAACAATCGCAACATGTCTTCTCAGGTGGCGTTGAGCTGATGGCTATGATCGGCTTTATTATGATTAGCGCAGCAGGTTTTGCGGCGGTCATTCGTGCCACCGGTGATGTTCATACGCTGGTTAATACGCTAAGTGGTTGGCTCGGCAGTAATCAAGCGGTGGCGGCTGCCAGCATGCTGATTGTCGGGCTAGTGATTACCATGGGCATTGGCTCTTCATTTAGTACTATTCCGATTATCGCCACGATTTATGTGCCGCTATGTTTGCACTTGGGCTTTGATCATACTGCAACTGTCGCATTGGTGGGCACGGCAGCAGCCCTTGGGGATGCTGGCTCTCCAGCTTCTGATTCAACTCTTGGACCGACATCGGGTTTGAATGCCGATGGGCAGCATGATCATATTCGCGATAGCGTTATCCCAACATTTATCCATTACAACTTGCCATTGTTGGTCAGTGGTTGGGTCGCCGCGATGGTGTTATAGATTTTTGATAAAAATATCAGTTTAGTCGCGGGCAAGTTTCCAGTTTCTTGGAAACTTGCCTTTTTTAGATCAATATTTTTGCGGTTATTTTCCTCTAACTGGTTGTTCATCAAACGTTATTGACTTACATCAACAGTTAAAAGTAAATCTTAGGTAGCGTAGTGAGTGACCATTTTTCAGGGATTTTCGAGGAGAAAAAATATGGTTACGTCGTTATTAAATGCCTTAAATGAGAAGTGTAACCATCCCGATCTGGCAAAATTAATTTTACGTTTGTCAATTGGAATGCTGTTGTTTCATGGATTTCATAAATTAATGTCAGGTGTTGGCGGGATTGGCGCAATGCTGGTCGCACACGGTGTTCCTGAATTTGTCTCCTATGGTGTATATATCGGAGAAATTGTGGCTCCAATTCTTATCATTTTAGGGATCTTATGTCGCCCTTGTGCAATCGTTGTGTTCGGTACGATGGTTGTAGCTTGGTTATTGGTTGATGTTGATGCAACATTTGCTGTTGATAAAGTCGGTGCTTGGGCTATCGAAAGCTTGATGTTTTATGCATTGATGGCGCTCGTTGTTCTATTTGTTGGAACTGGTCGATACTCAGTTGTGAGTGAAAAATGGCGTTAGCTCTTGCGCTATAAGTAAGCTTGGGTCAGACTGGCGATTTTCGTCTGTAAGGATCCAAGTTTGCTTACCCCAGCTAAAGCAACAGGTCTTGGTCTTATTGCCATTGGTCTGTGGGCTTGTATCACAGCTGCGTTGAGAATTCTAAGCAGCTCCCTTCCTGTGCTTGGCGCACTGGCGCTGATTTATTCACTTGGTACCATACTTCAGCTATGGCTGGGTGGTTGGCCGAAATTAAAGAGTTTTCCACGCCTTTATCTTGTTATTGGGGCCATTTTGTTTGTCAGCTACGAGTTATGCATGTCGTTATCGGTGGGCTTTGCCATTAGCAATCAACAAGCTATCGAAGTGAGTATGCTGAACTATCTGTGGCCTGCGCTGACGGTTTGGTTTGCTATTTTAAGCGAAAAACGACTTGGCCATGTTGGACTCTATATTGGTATTATCTTGTGTTTATTTGGCGAGTTGCTTGTTGTTGGCCAAGGACATATTAGCTTTGCAATGCTCTTGTCGCATCTTGCCAGTAACCCCTTTAGCTATATTCTTGCAACCACCGGAGCGGTGCTTTGGGCCTTGTATTGCGTCTTAACCAAACACCTGGCTAAGGGGCATGATGGAATTGTATTTTTCTTCATGCTGGTGGCGCTCTCTTTGTGGATTCAATATGCGCTAAGTGCCGAAGCTGCGTTTTCAATGGCTATGTTTTCGCCATCGTTATTGGGTTATTTAGCTTTGGCCGCCGTCGCAATGGGCGGTGGTTATGCGGCTTGGAATAAAGCGCTTTTAAATGGCAATGTGACTGTTCTGGCGATCTTTTCCTATTTTATCCCGGTGTTTTCAGCATTGATTGCAGCTTGGCAGTTAGGTGTGGCGTTAAGTTGGCCATTTTGGCAAGGCTGTTTATTTATTAGCCTCGGTTCTGTGTTGTGTTGGTGGGTTACCCGTGGGCGCCGCGAGCAAGCTCCGGTTGCATCCGTTTCCTAAAATTCAATATTTCGTACAAATGCATAGTTTTCTCATTGAAAAGCCCTTTAGTGGGCTTTTTTTTCATCTTTATAACTCCTAATCAATGTTCTGCGCGTCATCTAAACGTTCGAGATTTCGAACGTTGCTATTCGCTAATTTTCCAGATTTCAAACAAATGATATCGATTAAAAATTAATAAATATTTATTTTTCAATAGGTTAAATTATATTTTTTAGTTGGCACAGGCCTTGCTCTTATAAGAATGACTAACATAATTTAGCGAAAGGAAAGACGATGTTTGAACAAGAAACTAGTGCGTTAAGTGGCCGTCAGGTTCTCGTCCGTGCCGATATCAACAAAGGGACAGCTTTCTCAGAAGCCGAACGTAAAGAATTAAACTTAGAAGGTTTGCTTCCTCCTTCTGTGGAAGATTTAGACCTGCAGGTTAAACGTGTTTTAGATCACTTAGATGAAATTAAAGATGAATTGCATCAGTATGTTTATCTGATTGACTTAGAAGAACGTAACCAGACTGTCTTCTATAAAACAATTATGAGCGATCCTAAACGTTTCATTCCAATTTTGTATGATCCAGTTGTTGCTGATGCGTGTTTAAAATTCGGTTATATCTACCGTCGTCCTCGTGGTTTGTACATCACTCGTTACATGAAAGGTCGTATTGCTGATGTACTGCGAAACTGGCCTGAAAAAGATGTTCGTTTTATCTGTGCCACAACCGGCGGTCGTATCCTTGGTTTAGGTGATATTGGTGCAAATGGTATGGGGATCCCAGTTGGTAAATTGCAGCTTTACACTGCATGTGCTGCGGTTCCACCAGAAGGTTTGTTGCCAGTATTGTTTGATATCGGTACTGCCAATGAAGAGTTGCGTAACGACCCATATTACTTGGGAACTCGTGAAGCACCACTTTCTGAACAAGAAGTCGATGAATTAACTGAAGAGTTTGTTCAGGCAATTCAAGAAGTATTCCCAGATTGTTGCTTGCACTTTGAAGACTGGAAAGGGACTCAGGCAATCCGGATGCTGAATCGTTATAAAGATAAGATCCTTTGCTATAACGATGATATTCAAGGCACTGCAAGTGTGGTTCTGGCAGGGATCGCAGGCGGTTTGAATATCAAGAAAGAAGAACTTAAAAACCAGCGTGTCTTCTTCTATGGCGCGGGTTCAGCAGGTACTGGGATCGCCAAACTGGTTAAAGCTGAAATGTTGACAGAAGGTGTTAGCGAAGAAGAAGCTAATTCACGCATTGCCATGTTTGATGTGAATGGGCTGATTTGTAGCTCTCGCGACGACCTCAACGAAGCTCAAGCACCATTTGCGCACAATGTTGAACATACTGATAACCTGATTGAAGCGCTGAAAATGTTCAAACCAACCATCATTGTTGGTGCGAGTACTCATGCGGGCGGATTCACTCAGCAAGTCGTTGAAACGTTATGTGAATTTAGCGATCAGCCGATGATCTTTGCAATCTCTAATCCAACTTTCAAAGTTGAATGTACTGCTGAACAAGCTTACACCTGGTCAAAAGGTAAAGCGCTGTTTGCTGCGGGTGTGCAGTTCCCAGACTTTGAACTGAACGGTAAATTGCATCGTCCAGGTCAAGCCAACAACTTCTACATCTACCCAGCTATTGGTCTGGCAACTTATGTTGCAAAACCAAAACTGCTGAACGATGAATGTTTCATTGTGGCCGCTCACGCGGTTGCCGATCAGATCAATCCTCAAATGCGTGAACAAGGAATGTTGTTCCCAAGTCAGGACAACATTTTAGAATCTGAAATCCAAACTGCAGCCAAAGTTGTTGAATACATGTTTGACTCAGGCTTGGCTCAAGTTGAACGCCCTGCTGACATTCGTCAGTGGATTGAAGGCCAGTTATACACTCCTAAATACTAATAACGACCTAGAACCATGTAAAAGAGCGCAGGGCTTAGGCCCTGGCTCTTCTAAAAGGACATTAAATCATGTTCGCTATTCATGCAATTATCAATACATTTCATCACTACCCAGATATTGCTATTTACCTCACGCTGGCAGTTGGTTTCTGGGCAGGACGATTAAAATTTGGTTCCTTTAGTTTAGGAACTGTGACAACAACCCTGATTGCTGGTTTGATTATCGGCCAGATGAACGTGCCAATTCCGCATGTTCTACAATCAACATTCTTTGCCATGTTCTTATTTGCAGTTGGCTTCTCAGTTGGACCGCAGTTTATTCGGGCGATTCGCTCAGATGGTCTGCCGCAGGTCTTCTTTGCCATTATTGTCTGCATCAGTGGTCTGGCAACTGCTTGGGTTTTAGGCCATATGCTTGGCTATAACAACGCTCTGACTGCGGGGCTGCTTTCTGGTGGTTATACCAACTCCACTGTGTTAGGGGTTGCCAATAACTTGATTGCTAACAGCGGAATGAGCAAAGAAAAAATCGCTGAACTGTTAGCTCTGTTGCCAGTGGCTTATGCCGTGACTTACCCATTTGGTACAGCTGGTTCTGCCTGGGTTTTAGGAACATTGGCTCCAAAATTATTTGGCTTCAATCTTCCTGAAGTTTGTCGGGACTACGAACGTAAACACGGTAAAACTGGCGATCTCGGTACAACTGCTTATCGTAACTTGATTGCTCGCGCTTATAAAATCACTAGCAGTAGTGCTGCGAATAAAACTGTTCGTGAAATCGAACAGCTGTGTGATGGCCAGATTTTCATTCGCCGCGTTCGTCACGATGGTGAAATCATTGAAACTCAAGGCGATACACTGATTCACAACCATGACACCATCATCGCCTCTGGGTCGATGGATAATTTGTTGAAGTTCGAATCGCTATTAGGTGAAGAAGTTCATGACTCGCAGCTGTTGGAATTTCGCACCGAAGAACTCGAAGTCGTTGTGCAAAACAGTCAGTTTATCGGTCAGCCACTTAGCGCTTTACGTACTCAGTTAATGAGTGAGCCAGGTCGCGGACTGTTCATCAAAGGAGTGAGCCGTGATGATGCAGCACTTACACAAGACGATCCTATTCTGGCTAAAGGTGATGTTATTCGTTTGTTGGGTGCATTTCAGGACGTTAAAAAAATTGCCAAACAAATCGGTAATATTGCCGCCAAAGGCAACAAAACCGACGTGTCCTTCATGGGTTTCGGGATTGTTATAGGCTCTTTGTTAGGCGCAATTACGATTCACATCGCGGGTATTCCATTAAGTTTCGGAACCTCTGTTGGTGCGATTGTAGCTGGGATTGCTTGTGGCTATATTCACAACAAAAAACGTAGCTATGGTCAGATCCCATCAGCTGCCATCTGGGTATTTAATAACATCGGCTTGAACGGCTTTATTGCCATTGTTGGTCTTAATGCTGCGCCACGTTTTATTTCCGGGCTGGAACACTATGGCGTGATGCTGTTTATCGCTGGTATTCTGGTGACTTGTATTCCATTGTTCGTAGGTTTGATACTCGGGCATTTTGTGTTTAAATTCCACCCAGGAATTTTAGTCGGCGCATGTGCTGGGGCTCGTTCAACGACAGCTGCCCTTGGCGCGGTGGTCGATGCCTGCGATAGCAACGTACCAGTTTTAGGTTATACCATTGGTTATGCCGTATCGAGGGTCGTGATGGCACTGCTTACAGTCGTTGTCATTAACTTCTTCTAAACTGGTTAAATCATAAGCCACTGAATTGATAGTCTCAATTTAGTGGCTTTAAAACTTATTCTGCTCAAGGTGAAAACCGCTCGTGCAACCTCGTAATCTGTTGGCTAAGTTTTTCTGGTCCGATACCCGTTTTTTAATTTTAATCGCGATTCTAGTGACCGGTTCTATCGGCTGGATCTGTTATGAATATACAACGCATAACCAACTTAGCGAGTTAGAACAGCGCCAGCTTTCATCGTTGCATATTTTCCAACAAAATATTCATCAGCAGATTAATAAATATGGCTTATTGCCACTATATCTGAGCCATGATAAGCGGGTGATGGAAACATTGAGCCGTCGCTTAACGCAATCATCCCAGCAATCACTGAACCAGTATCTAGCTCATCTAAATCAGGCGGTAGGCGCGATTGCCAGTTACATTATTAATGGTAAAGGCAGAGTCATTGCTTCAAGCAACTTTGAGCACAATGATAGTTTTGTTGGCCATGATCTCTCTTATCGACCCTATTTTCGTAATGCTCAGGATAATAATGTCACCGGTTACTATGGCATTGGCACAACCAGCGCTCGGCCAGGGTATTTTTTAACGACCGCCATTATTCTCAATCATAAACGCATCGGCGTTGCGGTGACTAAAGTTAGCCTAGATAGCTTTAAACAGGATAGCCTCAATGGTGAGCATCCGGTGTTACTGACAGACCGCTACGGCGTAGTGGTTATTTCATCTCTAAAGCACTGGCAATATCGCTCATTAAAACCACTTTCTGAATCGGTATTAAAAGAGTTCAATCAAACTCAGCGCTACGATCATCGGGTTTTACAAAGTCTACATTGGCAGACTCTTAAAACACTAAGCAATAATGCCGAAATGGTCGCGATTACGATTGATGGACATCGGCAAAGCTATTTAGCGGTGTCGCGTTATATGCCGAAACTGCGCATGACATTGACCGTGTTAACCAGTGCCAGTAGCGTTCGCGCGCTTGCGTATAGCCGCTCTGTTGCTGTTGGTACTTTATCTGCTGTGCTCTTTTTAGCATGGCTCTCCTTGGTGTTGCGGCACAAAGCACTAACGATTCGTCGCCAGTCGCAATTGGCATTAGAAGAGCTCAATACTCATTTGGAGGAAAAAGTTGCGAAGCGCAGCTCGCAGCTAAAAGAGACCATCGCTAAACTACGCGCTGAAATTGATGAAAAAAATAAAGCGTTTGAACAGCTCAAAGGGTTTCAAAAAGAGCTGATTCGAACTGAAAATCATGCGGTAATCGGTCAGCTTTCAGCGGGGATTGCTCATGAAATTAACCAGCCTTTAGCGGCATTAAGCACGCTCTCTGGCAATACTGAGCGCTTTTTAGAGCAGGGCGATGTCGAAAATGTGAAATCAAATCTGCAACGGATCTCGTCACTGGTGGACCGATTAGCCAAATTAACCACCCAGTTACGGAATTTTTCGCGTCGCAGCGATGATCACCTCTCCATCATTGATATTGATGGCTGCATCGATGGCGCTCTGGCGCTTTTGAATTATCAAATTCGCAAAGCCCATGTGCTCGTGTCTTGCCATGCCCCCAATGAGCCTTTATACACGCGTGCCAATGCGGTTCAACTTGAACAGGTTTTAGTCAACCTCATCAGTAATGCGGTGGATGCGTTAGAGAATAATGAGAAAAAGCTGATTGATATCTACTGGTATAAAAGCGCGTATCGTGTCTACATTCAGATTTATGACAATGGGATGGGGTTGACCGATGCCGTTAAAGAACATCTGTTCGAGCCTTTTTTTACAACCAAAAAAAATACCGGTTTAGGTTTGGGCTTAGCGCTGTCAGCCAGTATTATTCGTCATTTCGATGGTAAATTGCTGGCTGAAAATCAAAATCCAGGAAGCTGTTTTACCATTGAACTGCCAGTTTTGACGGGTGATAAAGATGAGTGAGAAACAACAAGTCATTGTAATTGAAGACGATGAAGATGTTCGCTTCGGTTGTGTCCAGACCCTCAAGTTAGAGGGGATTGATGCAAAAGGAGTGGAAGCTGTTGAGCAGCTCAAATCTCTGGACATCCGTGAATTTCATGGTGTGATTGTCACCGATATCTGGCTGCCTGGCATGAATGGTTTGGATTACTTGCAGCAGCTGATGGGAGAAGACTCAGAACTGCCGGTGATCCTCATTACTGGCCATGGCAACGTTGAAACAGCGGTCCAAGCCATGCGAGATGGTGCTTATGACTTCATTGAAAAACCCTTTAAACCAGAGCAATTAGTGGCTGTTATTCGAAGGGCTTTGGATAAGCGCCAGTTGGTGATGAAAGTGCGCGCGTTACGCCATGAGCTCAACCACTCCAAAGGGTTGGAAAGTCGTCTTATTGGTCGCTCTGATGCGATTGTTCAGCTGCGTAAAACTATCCAGCAAGTCGCTCCTCTGCCAACCAACGTGATGCTACTTGGCGAAACGGGCTCGGGCAAAGACTTAGTTGCTAATTGTCTGCATGAGCTCAGTGGCCGCAGCGGTGAATTTGTTCCATTAAACTGCGGCGGCCTGCCTGAGAGCTTATTTGAAAGCGAAGTGTTTGGCCATGAACCGGGGGCGTTTTCAGGGGCAACCAAACGGCGCATCGGTAAAATAGAGTATGCTGATAAAGGCACGCTGTTTCTTGATGAAATCGAGAGTATGCCGATGCAGATGCAGGTGAAATTTTTGCGCGTTTTACAGGATCAAAAAGTTGAGCGGCTCGGGGATAATCAGTCGCGCAGCGTTGATTTTCGTACCGTTGCAGCGACCAAAGCAAATTTGGTGCAAATGGCTGAACAAGGGGAGTTTCGCGCAGATCTTAATTTTCGACTCAATGTGGTTACGCTTATCATTCCGCCACTTCGTGAGCGCCGTGAAGATATTCCGCTGTTGTTTGCTAAGTTTGTCCAAGAGATGAGTGAGCGCCTGGCAAGTCCTGCCCCTGAACCAGACTCGCAACTGATGCATAAATTGATGACCCACGAATGGCCAGGCAATGTTCGAGAGCTGCGCAATGTGGCAGAGCGATTTGTGCTGGGGCTGAATGTGGCCGACTTTGCCAATGAAAGGGAATATAATCTGGACGATTACATTGCCAGTTTTGAAAAAACGCTGATCATCGATGAGTTACGTCGCCATGACGGTAACATTTCACAATCAGCGCAAGTATTAGGGATCCCGAAAACGACCCTTTATAGTCGAATTCGCAAACTGGGAATTGAGCCACGTAAGCTCAAAACCCACGATTAATTTTTTTGGCCAAGATTGGCTGTCAGTGTGGCAGGCCCAGTTTTGGGCCTGCTATTTTTTTATTCCCAAACGCGTTTAGCAACTTCACGAACCAGCGCAATTTTATCCCACTGTTGTTGTTCGCTCAGATTATTGCCTTCTTCGGTTGACGCAAAACCACACTGAGTGCTCAGGTAGAGGCGCTCAAGCGGAATATACTGAGTTGCTTCTTTGATGCGAGCGGCGATGGCATCGGCATCTTCAAGTTCCGGTATTTTTGAGCTAACCAGACCCAACACGACTTTTTTATCCCCAGTCACTTCAGCCAAAGGTGAGAAATCACCCGCGCGGTCAGTATCAAATTCAAGGTAGTAGGCGTTTACGTTTTCTTTGCCAAACAGCACTTTTGCAATCGGAGCATAACCACCACTCGCTGCCCAAGTTGAACGGTAGTTACCGCGGCAAACATGGGTGTTGATGACGATTTCTGTAGGGGCATTAGCAATCGAATCGTTGTTCACTTTCAGATATTTTTCAGCAATATCAGCCACATTAGCCGTATGATCTAATGTTCCATGGCTATGACCGCAGCTGCAAACTTCTTCTGGTGATGGCGTATCAGCAGCTCCTCTTGATGCAAATTTAGGGTCAACTAACATGCCCCAAGTGCAATCATCTAGTTGTAAGTTGCGACAACCTGCGTTGTATAGCTCTTTAATAAAGGTTTGATAAGCTTTGGCAATATCATTAATCAGTTCATTGTTATCGGGGTAGATTTCTTGGGTTTTTTTCACATTATCGGGGCGTTCTAATTCTGCTAAAAATTGCGCTGGTGCAGGGATCGTCAGACGAGGCAAATGTGATGGACCTGCTAAGTTTGCCAGAAATTTAAAGTGCTCGATAAATGGGTGGTTTTCACCGGTGATTTTACCGGTTAACTCGGCGCTTTCTGGACGAGTTTCAACGTCAGCGAAAATATAACCTTTAGGAATGGCTTTTTTCACTACGCCATTGAGTCCCCACATAAAATCTAGATGCCACCAGCTGCGGCGGTATTCACCATCGGTGATCCCTTTTAAACCGGCTGCCTTTTGTTTTTCAACTAACTCGATAATGGCTTTATCTTCAACCGCTTTTAATTGCTCGGCATCGATTTGTCCATTCGCAAATTGACTACGAGCGTCGTGTAGGTATTGAGGGCGTAAAAAGCTGCCAACGATATCCGCGTGAAATGGGGCATGAAGTTGTGCTTGAGACATGGTGAGCTCCTTAAAATGCAAATCTGTTTTTATTGAACCCACTCAGACTACCACGGACGTTTAGACGTCCAATTGAAAAAAATTCATATTTAAAGATTTAATAATTCACTAATTTTTATTATTGATATCGATTTCATAATAACTCATTGATTATGAATATATTATTATAGATGTTTAGATGTCTTCATGAATTAATTTCAATTTATTGGTGTCAGACACACTAACTTTAAATCACTCGCTGCGCTCACTTGCAAGTTGATCTGCTGAAACTGACAATGGCCAAGCGTTGGATGAATAAAATAGCGGATGCCGCCATCGCGGTAACGCGCTTGCTGCGTTTGCCATAATGCTTTAAACAGTTCGCTTTGCTCCTGCAATTGCTGAACAAACTCGGCCATTTTTTCTGTTTCACTGTGATGGGCATATTCAGGGCGAAATTCAGCGACGAGCCGTTGGGCGCGCTCTGACCAATTCGGGATTAATGTCTGTGCCGCTGGGTTTAAAAAGGTGTAGCGCAGCAGATTTCGCTCGCTTTGTGATTCATCTAGCCAGCCGATAAATAGCTCGGTAGCTTGAGTATTCCAGCTTAGCGCATTCCAGTATGAGTCAAGTAGATAACAGGGGCCATTGAACTGCTCTGGCAATTTTAAAATCGGCTCACTGATATTTTTAGATTGTGCGCTTTGCATATCTGGATAGGGGTCATATTTGCCAGCCAGTTCAAATAAGGTGGCCCGTTCAGCTGCATTGAGTTTTAGCACTTGAGCCAGTCTGGCTAAGACCGAAACGGAAGCCGTTTGGCTACGTCCTTGTTCTAATCGCGTCAACCAGTTGGTGCTTAATCCAGCTTCTTCGGCAAGCTCTTCGCGGCGATAACCAGGCGTGCGCCGCCGAGTGGTACGCGTTTCTGGTGGCGAGAGCTGTTCTCGGTGGGCGCGGATAAATTGTCCCAATAAGTTCTGAGCCTTCAACATGGTAGCTTTTATCCCCCTATATTTTCTATGCTTGTTGCCAGATACCGTTGTACAGACAATGGCCGCATATCGAAAGCCAATTGGTCATAAAGGAGCGGATCTTGAGCGAAAATTCACATCAGAAGTTAGTGCAGGCGCAGTTTAACCCACAGGCAACTGCCTACTTAAATAGTGCAGTTCATGCCAAAGGTAACGATTTATTACTATTAAAACAACAAATTGATAACAATCTGCAGGCTCATGTGCTGGATATGGGCTGTGGCGGTGGGCATGTGAGTTTTACCTTGGCAAGCCAAGTGAAACAAGTGTGTGCCTATGATATTTCTCAGTCGATGTTAGACGTTGTGGCTAAAGAAGCGGCTCATCGCGGTTTAACCAATATTGAGGTGTGTCAGGGCGATGTTGCCAGTTTGCCGTTTGCTCAAGATAGTTTTGATTTTGTGGTCACCCGTTACAGTGCTCATCACTGGCCCCATTGGGAGAGAGCATTGAGCGAGATTCGTCGGGTTCTTAAGCCAACAGGTAAGGCCATAATCATTGATGTGATTTCGTGTGATAATCCTCTGTTAGACAGTTTTTTACAAACCATTGAGATGATTCGCGACCCATCGCATGTTCGGGATTTTTCTCTTTCGCAGTGGGCTGCTGGGTTATCAAAACATGGTTTACAGATTGAGTCATGCCAACAATTTGGATTATTTTTAGAGTATCAAGCATGGATTGCCAGAATGCAGCCGCCAAGTGAACATGTGGCGACAATTCGCTCTTTAACGGCGTTGGCCGCAGAGCAAGTGCGCAGATACTATGGGATTGATGCCGACGGCAGTTTTACACTGCAATCGGCATTTATTGTGGCGCATTAACGTTTCAGTGTCAGAAACAAAGCTGCTCGGCTAGAAATTCTAGCGAGCGGCCTTGCGCGAGAGCGGCTGATGGCTGATGGTACATGCTTGGACGGCCCCAGCAGTTAAACCCATGTCCGGCATCGGGATAATCATAAAAAGTCGCGTTGTCATGCGCCGTAAAGGCGCTTTTTATTTTGGCAACGTCACTTTGTGGAATGTGATCATCATGTTCGCCATGATGAAAGATGACCGGTTGTGTTAAGTTTTTTGCTTCATCTAAATAATTGCTAATCCCGCCACCATAATAACAAACTGCCGCATCGATATCAGATGACGCAGCGGCTGTGCGATAGGCTAGCTTACCGCCAAGGCAATAACCGATTACGCCTATTTTCCCAGTGACTTCAGGGCGATTTTTTAGAACATCAACCGCCACACATAAGTCTTCAACTGCCTTGTCAACATCGAGTTTTGAATTGCATTCAAACGCTTTTTGCGTACCTGCTTGGTCATAATTGAGTTCGAGCATTGGCGTTAGGCGAAAGAAAACATCTGGGCAAAGTACGACAAAACCTGCTTGAGCATAGCCATCAGCTACAGAGCGAATATGTTGGTTGACGCCCCAGATCTCCTGAATCAAGACCAAAGCAGGTCCTTTGCCTGTGGGCGGCACAGAGAGATAGCCATTAAAGTCTTCATCGCTTTGTAACTTAATCCAATTTTTTTGCACATTGACCTCTCTTAGTTGATGGGTTGTTGGTGGAACATCATTGTATGACCCACCTTTGTATTATTAGCTTTGTGTATGTGTGATCAAGAGGTAAGTGAAATGTTGTGAAGATTTTTCAAAAAAAGCCGAGAGATTATTGATAAATCTTGGCGCTATTCATGCAGTTCATTAATAAAGCATCATTTGCAGCGCGATAAGATGACATTTGTGTGTGATCAATGACAATGGTTGATACTTTTGATGGATACATCACTGCGCTTATTAATGTAGTTATCGTACTCTAAGCGAGCCATCAATAAAAAAATCACTAGTCAGTTGCCCTAATCGATTAACGAGATCTATTTCACAAATTTGTCATTTTTCACAAAAATGAACCAGAGTTTCGATTTGAATCACGAAGCTGATTCCTTTTTAAAACTATTATTTGATTAAATCAAAACAATGTTTCAAGGGAATAGAAAGATGAATTACGATTATCTGGTGATAGGAGGCTATTTTCTGCTGATGATTGTTATCGGCGTGATATTTAAAAAAATGGCCTCAAACAGTAGTAGTGATTACTTCCGTGGAGGCGGGAGAATGCTCTGGTGGATGGTGGGGGCTACCGCCTTCATGACGCAGTTCTCCGCCTGGACGTTTACCGGCGCTGCAGGGAAGGCATTTAGCGACGGTTTCACTATCTTGGGTGTTTTCATTGGGAACATTCTAGCTTATGTGGCTGCCTATTTTTATTTTGCTCGGCGGTTCCGTCAGATGCGTGTCGATACTCCAACTGAAGGTGTTCGGCGCCGTTTTGGTAGCGTTAACGAACAATTCTTCACTTGGGTGATCATTCCTCTGAGTGTGATTAACGCAGGGGTTTGGTTAAACGGATTAGGCGTGTTTGCGTCGGCAGTATTTAAAGCCGATATCACGACCACTATCTGGGTTACAGGGATTGTTGTGTTACTGATCTCGTTGATTGGTGGCGCATGGGGGGTTGTCGCTTCTGACTTTATTCAGACACTGGTGGTTGCCGTTATTTCGATAGCTTGTGCCATTGTTGCATTAGTTGTGGTTGGTGGACCGGGTCAGATTATCACGAAGTTCCCATCTGGATTTATCATGGGTCCAGACATGCACTTCCCGTTATTGCTCATCGGTAGTTTCTTCTTCTTTATTGTCAAACAGTTGCAAAGTATCAATAACATGCAGGAATCTTATCGTTTCCTGAATGCTAAAGATTCTAAAAACGCCAGTAAAGCGGCGATCTTAGCGATGATTTTGATGATTTGCGGTGCAATTATTTGGTTCATTCCACCATGGGCTAGCGCAATTTTGTATCCAAATGCGGCTCAGGCTTATCCTGAATTGGGCGCTAAAGCAACTGACGCGGTTTATCTGGTTTTCGCTCGTAATGCGATGCCAGTTGGGACGGTTGGTTTATTGATGGCGGGTTTGTTTGCAGCAACCATGTCTTCGATGGATTCAGCTCTAAACCGTAACTCAGGGATTTTTGTTCGCAGTTTCTACTCCAACGTGCTGCGTAAACATCAATCTAGCGATAAAGAAAACCTTATCGCCGGACAGATAGTTTGTATCATCAATGGGATTTTAGTAATCGTCATGGCTCAGTTCTTCAACTCACTGAAACATATGAGCTTGTTCGATCTGATGATGACAATCGCTACCTTGTTGCAATCACCTATTTTGGTTCCGTTGTTCGCTGGTATCTTTATTCGTAAAACGCCGAAATGGGCTCCTTGGGTAACTGTTATTTTCGGACTGTTTATCAGCTATATGGTCTTTGAAGTGGTTACACCAAATGTCGTTGCGAGCTGGTTTGGAGTGACTCACTTAACGGGTCGTGAATTCTCAGCACTGCGCCTAGTGGATACCATTGCCGCACACTTAATCTTTACCTTGGGCTTCTTCTGGTTGACCAGCTTTTTCTACAATCCAGACAAAGACCCATACAAAGAAAAAACCGACGAGTTTTTCCATGATGTTGATACTGAAGTCGTAGAAGGCCCAGGTCAGAGCGAGTTCGACCGTCAACAACGCAAAAAATTGGGAATGTTGGTTGCCATTATGGGCTGTGGCCTGGTGCTGATGGTCTTGATTCCAAACCCAATGTGGGGGCGCGTGTTGTTCTTATTCTGTGCCTTAGCTGTATTGCTGGTTGGGTATCTGTTGATGCGAAGTGCCACCAAGTCTGAAGAAAGCCTGTTAGATGTTGCGCCAAACTTACATCATCAGTAAGGCTTGCGATTTAAGTTAAAACTGACAGCCAGAGATGTTTCTGGCTGTCTTAACGATTTTTGGAGTTGTACGGTTATGCCAAAAGGAAACAAAGTTACTCTTAAATTTGAAGAAGTTAGTGATGATGAAACCGGGATTCATTACACTCGGTTAACTCCTAAAGATGTTATTTGTCATCGCAATTATTTCTACCAGAAATGCTTTAGCAAGGATGGCTCAAAGCTTTTGTTTGCAGGTGATTTCGATGGGGGCAATCGTAATTATTACCTGATGGATTTAAGTTCCCAAAGTGCAGTTCAACTGACCGAAGGTAAAGGTGATAATACCTTTGGCGGCTTTTTAAGCCATGATGAAAAATCACTTTATTATGTGAAAAATGAATCAGATCTACTCGAAGTGAACTTAGCAACGCTTGAAGAGCGCTTAGTTTATCGGGTTCCAAGTGATTGGGTTGGTTACGGCACTTGGGTCGCCAATAGTGATTGCACGCAGTTAGTCGGGATTGAAATTGCTCGAAGCTGCTGGACGCCGTTGACGGATTGGAAAATCTTTCGGGATTTTTACTTTACCAATCCAACTTGTCGGCTCATTAATGTCGATATTCGCACCGGTGAATGTGAAGAGCTATTAAATGAGCAGCGCTGGTTAGGGCATCCGATTTATCGGCCATTTGATAACGACACCATTGCATTTTGTCATGAAGGCCCACACGATTTGGTTGAGAGAATGTGGCTGATTAATCGAACCGATGGCAAGCCAGCTCGGCGAGTGCATGAGCAGGCCAAGGGCGAATCATGTACTCATGAGTTTTGGATCCCTGATGGCAGCGCTCTTGCTTATGTTTCATATTTTAAAGGACAAACTGCGCGTCATATTTACAAAGCAGACCCCGTTACCTTAGAAAATGAATTGGTGATGCAAATGCCGCAACTATCCCATTTGATGAGTAATTACGATGGTTCATTGATGGTGGGCGATGGCTGCGATGCGCCGGTTGATGTGTCTGATAGTAAAAACTATGAAATAGAAAATGACCCATTTTTATATGTGCTGAATTGCAAAAACAAATCAGCGCACCGATTGGTCAAACATAGTAGTTCGTGGAAAGTTTTAGATGGTGATCGCCAGATTACGCATCCCCATCCGTCATTTAGTCCAGATAGTTCAAAAGTGCTTTATACCACTGATGCTGAGGGTTTACCGGCTATCTATCTGGCAGATGTTCCTGAAGCAATGAAGTAGCAAGAACAAATAGTCCTTAGATATGCTCGTTGTGGTTGCCATCTCATTTGAGATGGCTTTTTTAGTTATAAACTAGGGCGAGCTTTTTGCTGATAATGGAAAAATTCTTTAAGTGAAGGCGGCTGTTTAGTGGCATAAATGGCCCGAGTCATGACTTGAAATAGCTCAGCGGTGGCAATGGCATCATATAACGCATTGTGAGCTTGATACTCCGGTAGATGGTAGCGCTGGCGCAAATTGGTGAGTCGAACATCTTGGTGATGTGGCACACAGCCATTAGCTATACGTGCTTTCTCAATCTGTAACGTATCGAGCCACTGCAATGGCAATTTTTTTAAGTTCCAAATGCTCTCAAGTTGAGCGGCTAAAAATTGTTGTTCTATCCAGCAGCCATGAGCGATTGGCACATGGTCAATTAATGATTGAAAGAGATAATTCAGAACCTGTTTGAGCGGCTCACCTTGGCTTAGCATTTGTGGGGTGATGTGATTGACTACCGCGCTGTCAGGATTAATGTTTAGCGCATCGTTAATATAGTAATGCTCAGCTTTAGCCAGATTGATGCGGCCTTTTTCAATCGGTACAAAACCAACGCTCAAAATAGCATCTTTTCGGGGATTAAAGCCGCTGGTCTCAATATCAATGACCAGATAACTTTGCTGATCAAGGGTTATATCTTCATCTGGTTCTGGAGCACTTAACCAAGCGCCAATCCCTGGCTCACGTTGAAGAGCTTGATTTGCTTTGAGTAATTTGGTTTTTGATGAGCCTTTTAAAGGTTCTAATAACTGCGAAAAATAATGTCCCATTAGTGACGTCCAAAGTGGAATTTCGCGAAGCTTTGTGTGTCGGCAATAATTTTAAAAGCTTCTTTTAAATGTTTGCGTTCAAAGCTACTAAAGTTTTCAGGTGCAATATGATTATCTGGCTGACGCGCCGATTTCAGTGCTTGAAGCTGATGGTCTAAGCGAACCTGCAATAAAAAATGATAAGCACCAATAATATTCTGATAAGCATCATTTTTAATCGCTCCAGCCTTAAAGGCCGCTTCAAAGCGCTCTTCGGTTCCTGTGGCGCGGCACCCAACTGATAATCCGTAAATGCGAGCCAGATCGACAATGAGGTTGAGCGCATATTTTTTGACGTTCAGCTCTTTGGTATTTTCGCCAGTTTTTTCTAAGACGAAGTTTTTAAAGATCCCCAACGGCGGGCTGTTTAAAATAGCAGACTCGGTCAGAGAGCTTAGAAATTGGTGGTTTTTTTGAATCAGTTCATAAAGATAATTTTGTAGTGTTGTAGAAAGTGCCGGGTCACCATAAAGAGTGCGAACTTCTAAAAAAACCGTCGCATGGAGCAATTTTTCATATTCAGGGTTACCGACCCAACGCTGATAATACTCTTTCCAAGTTGATAACGGCTGACACCAAGTTGGATTGGCCGCCATATAGTGGCCAGAGCATAAAGGGTAGCCGCATCGCGCCAGCCCTTCACAGACATATTGGGCGAGATGATGAAGATAGGTTTTGTCAGGCTCATTGAGACTATCTTTGGGAACAATAATGGCGCTGTCTTGATCAGAGAGCAGGTGAACTTCGCTTCTGGCATGTGAGCCTGCCACCACCCAACTAAATTCACACGGCGATTGACCAAGCCGGTCAATTGCCATATCTATCAAGCGTCGAGTGTAGGCGTCCATAATCAGCGTCATGACATGGCCGGTAGCTTTGGCACTGACTTTGCCATCGATCAATGCTTCAAAAACGGCCTGTTTTTCAGTGGATAGCTTCGCCAGTTCATCGACAGTTTCGGCATATTTAATTTTCTCAATCAAGAATAACGCTTGCATCCGGTGGTGTTGCACCAGATGCGATGTTGAGAGAAAACCGCTGACTTGGCCATTACGCGTTACCGGTAGGCTTCGCAGATTGTGCTGCATCATCAGTGCCGCTGCGTGCATGATCAGCTCATCTTCATCGATTGTGACTGGGTTAGGAGTCATCACATCTTGAATGGGTGTGTTGTAATCCATCCGCTCAGCAACGACTCGCCGCGTAATATCGCGGTCGGTAATCACGCCCAAGAGTTGGTCTTTATCTTGTATTACGGCTAGTGGGCTAATGGTTACTTGGCTCATTTGATAAGCCACTTCGGCAATGCTCATTTGTGGTGAGACGACAGTTATTTTATGCCGGGCAAGTTCCGAAACTTTACGGATAAACAGCGCCTTATCATTGGACCAATTGACCTTTAGTGCTGAGTTCAAACGAACAATTGCATGGGCATCAAAATAAGCTTGATACTGGGGATAATCGGCCAGCAAAGTCTGCAGAGAACTTCGCGGAATCAGATACAACAGCGCATCTTCTAAAACCTTCGCGTGATAAAGCTCGCTGTCTTGCTGACGTTCAAAGAAGGTGAATCCGAACTGATCCTCAGCACCTAACCGTGCTCGAAGATCGCCATTCTCCAGGCGCTGTTCAATCACGCCCGTGCGCAAAATATAGAGGTAATGTTCACTGTCATCGCTGCGAAAGTTAAGGCTATCACCATGCTGCAGATATTGGATCTGGATCTGCTGAGCGATAGCCTCTAACAGTTTTTTAGGCAATTTATCGAATGGATCGATACTGGCTAAAAAGTCACAAATATTGGGTAATAAGGTTGTATCCAAAACCTTCTCCTTAGGCGTCATGCAGTTTTAGTCTATGGGAGATCCAACTACAATCCCACCTTAACGTACTCATAATAGTGAACAAAATCACATAAATCGTATGTATGGCAATTGAATTTAATCCTAATGTCACAATCCGCATAAGTATTGTTTGAAACATTGTTGCGTTAATAGTAAAACAAAATAAATAAAAAAGGTACGGCGTTTCTTTAATTTAAAAATATCGGTTTATTTAAATATTTCAATACTGTTAACTTTTCAAAAAATTGGGTCATAGAAATGAATAATAAATGCGGATTCGTGTTGACATCGTGTGCCTCTGCACTGTTGATGATGTCAGCATCTAGTGCCTACGCAGCCTCTCATGTGTGGACGCCAATTACATTTGGGCAATCGACTGATCTGAATTTTGGTTCGACCATTCTGCCTAATAAAATAGGAACGAATGAAGTTACCCATAATGGTAAACAAGTCGTAAAAGCGGGTCCCTTATTGGACCATTTCACCATTGAAAGTCGCGGTGGGAAACTTGCCAACTCCCACGAGGGCGGCACTTTCTATTACACAGTTTTGCCAACCGATGAGAATTTTTCGCTATCGGCTGATGTCACGTTAGAAGAGCTGGGGCCAGAAACAGGAGCAACGCCGAATCGTCAGGAAGGTGCAGGCCTGATCGTTCGCGATATCATTGGCCCCGCTCGAGCCAATCCTCAACCTTTGGGGCATGAAGAGTTCCCATCTGCCTCAAATATGGTAATGAACTTATTGCGTTCTCACTCACGAACAAATGATGGCATGGCAAACGCGAACGGCTCTTATCGCGAAGGGATTAAAGCGCCTTGGGGAAGCCCTCATAATTTGTTGAAACGTCATGACTACGTCAAAGGCTTACCCCATGATGCTAGTCATACCTATCATATGATGCTGGTCCGCAACGATAAAAACTTTGAAGTTAGTATTACGCAAGACGGTAAAACACAGTCGTATCAGATAAAAGCACCAGCGAATTTGGTCAGTGTGCAGGATCCTAAACATCAATATGTTGGTTTTTTTGCAGCGCGTAATGCCAAAGTGAAATTTGCCAATGTGGATTTAAAAACCAGCACTGCTCATACCGTGAATGCGCCGCAATATCAGTCACCACAAACACCAACGCTTGTTGAGGTAGCTTCAGCAAAACTCACCGGATTACATGACTATGCTGTGCAGGCGTTGGCTAATTACGCAGGCGTTTATCAAGTTTATCAAGATGGTAAAGCCCTCGGTGAGCCTGTTGAGCTGCAAGCTGGCGAATTGCTCAGTGTTCCCGCGCAGGTCAAAGATTCAAGCAAGTTTAAACTGACCTTCACCAAACAAGGTGAAAAAGAAGTAAGCAGTACGAAAACTTGGCAAGTGAAATACAGTTCTCAGTTAGCCAACCCTCGTGATGTTTATGTAGCTGTTAATGGTTCACCCAAAAATGATGGTAGCCAAAGCCATCCTGTGGATTTACAGACTGCAGTTTCACTGGTGGCTCCAGGTGGTGAGATTCATTTAGCCAGCGGCAAATATAAAGGCTTATATCTTGACCCATCATTATCCGGCGGCGCTACGCAACCCAAAGTCTTAATTGGTGAAGGTAATGTAAGCTTTACCGATCAGGTGCGAGTTAAAGCCAATAACTGGCAGCTATTTAATTTCGAAGTGGTCGGTGAACGTCTCATCATTAATGGCAGCCATAACTGGATTGACCATGTCACGGTTCACGAAGCCCCTGATACAGGAATACAGGTCACTTCATCACGCGGTATTGGTCGTGCCTTATGGGCCAGTTATAACCTCATTACCAATAGTGAAAGTTATAACAATATGGATAAATCACAGATTAACGCGGATGGCTTTGCCGTTAAAATGCGCGTCGGTGATGGCAATACTTTGGTGAATTGTATTTCTCACCATAATGTCGATGATGGTTTCGACTTATTCAATAAAGTTGAAGATGGTCCTAATGGCGCCGTTAAAATTATTAATTCAATTGCCTTTAATAATGGTCAAACTTTTCATATGAAAAATATGAAAGGTGGACATCGTGGTAATGGTTTTAAACTAGGTGGCGAAGGATTACCTGTTGGACACTCTTTGATTAATAGTTTGTCATTTAATAATCATATGGATGGGATTACTGATAACTTTAACCCTGGTTCATTAACAATTCTTAACGATCTGTCGATTGATAATCAGCGCTTTAATTATATTATCCGCAAAAATCCATATGGAACTATGTTAAGGCCTGCATATTTATCTGAAAATGTATCAATACATTTGAATAAAGGTAAACACAATGATGATGCTGTTCACGGCGATGTTGTAAGCTCAAATGAATTTTATAAAAATGGTCAAAATAAAACACACTATAGCCAGAAACAACTCAAACAACTCTATTCCATTATAAGTAAACCAGTAACAACTGAATCAGAAGCTAGAAAAGAAGTAAAAGCGATTCGAAATTTATTGTATTAGTGGACCCATAGATATATCCAATAATTATTGGATATATCCATTAGATTTTTATTTTAAATAATTGAGTAAAAATTATGAAAAAAGGATATTTAACTGTAGTCGGAGGCCTGCTTTTCGCCTCATGGTATGCTCATGCTACTTCTGACGTATCTGATTTATACGATACGGTAACGGGTAAAACGTATGTGCAATATGAACATGATTATCAATGGACCAGAAGGAGACATTCAGATTCAATTAAAATCGTTCATACCACGCCTAAAAACTTCCATTATGAACTCAAATTCGGCATGTATCCAGATGACAGCGATTATCTGTTTAAAAACGAATATAGCGGCAGTGGCGGGTTAGTGTTGCAATATACCTCCTATCTAAATAAGAAAACTTATTTAACACCATCGTTTGAAACAGACTTTATGGACGTTGGTATGCAGTATATTGCTGGGGCAACCTTATACCGCAAACTCAATAATAATTGGGGTGCTTATATCCGTTACCGTTATCAGTATCGCCGTTATGGTCGGGCCGACCGCATGGGTACAAAAACTGTAGGTGGTTCAGAGATTACCTATCGTAAAAAAGCAGATACTGGGACACATCGTTTTGAATATGGGATTGACTATCGCTTAAATGAAAATTGGCGATTCCAGTATATTGGCCTGTATGACTATATTTATAGTGTGCATGGTGCTCAGAGCTGTTCAAGCTCAGGTTGTACTGATGTGAAATCCTATATGTATAACAACAAACATGGCTATTATTATAGTGAAGTGAAAGTACAGTACTATGGATGGTATAAAACACATCATTTTATTCCGTATTTCGAAGTCGATCAGAAATCAGGTTCATCATCTGCACCTAAACAAGATGCAGTGTTAGAACTCGGTGCCAATATATACTTCTAATATGAAATAGGTGATATCATGAAAAAACATTATTTAGCTTTAGCCACAGGTATATTGGCAAGCGTTATTGCACTTCCTTCACTGGCTAATACAGCTGCGATCTCATATCAACATATGTATCGCACGCATTTAAGAATGCACGAAGATCGTTTAGCTATGCATTATCAATTCGATAAAGGGTTATATTTGGGAATTGGGCTAAACTTATTTAATAAAAAGAATGACACCTTTGACGATATTAACAACGTTAGTAACTATTTTGATATTCGCTATCGCTATCGGTATAACGATAAATGGACATTTACACCATCCATTCGTTTAAAATTTTATACGGATACAGATAATGATTATGACTTTGATAGTGATGAAATTAGCGATAACGGTGATCGAGGTGCTCGTTATATTCCGGGACTAGAAGTTAAATATCATTTTGATAAAGCATTTTATGCTTATGGGCAGTATCAATATGAAATTCGTAAATATGCGAACAGTAAGTCAGATCATCCAAAAACTCCATCTGACCATCGCCAGGTTTATCGATTAGGCGCCAAATACAGCTTTGAAAGTGGATTAGGTATTGCGTATGAATATACCTATTACAACGCAACTTATACGTTAGCTGATAATAAATCGACAGATTATGCTCAGCAATTAACGGTATCGTATCGGTTTAATCATGAATGGCAGCCTTATGTAGGTGTTGAAGATTTAGCCGCATCAACGACTAGTGATACGCGTGAAGCTCGATTGACAGCTGGTTTTAATTACTATTTTTAAGAAATCAGAGGATAGTTAAATGAATATTCGCTATGCATTATTGCCGTTAGCAGGATTATTGTGCTTTTCGGCTTATGCAGCTCAATATGATGCGGTTGTTGTGCCTCAACAAGATGGCCAGAGCCAGCATTATACTAAAATTGCACAGGCTGTTGCTGCAGCTAAAACTAGTGGTAAAGAGCACTATAAAATCTATATCAAAGATGGCGTTTATAATGAGAAGTTTGAAATTAACGCCCCCGGTGTTGAACTGATTGGTCAAGACCGGGATAAAACGGTCATCGAATATAATGCGGCTTCTGGGATGAGCCGCCCTGATGGCAAACATTGGGGAACTACCGGAAGCTTTGTGGTCCGAGTCAATGCCAATGATGTGGTGCTCAAAAATCTGACTGTTAAAAACAGCTTTGATTATCCAACCAACGATGAGAAGCCAAAATCAGACCCAACGAAGATCCGATCTTCACAGGCTGTTGCATTTGAGATCAATCAAAAAGCGCAGCATGTAAAAGTTGAAAATGTAGTGATGGATGGTTATCAAGACACCTTGTTTGTCAAAGCCGGCAGTACTTCGTATTTCAAAGACTGTGTGGTTGCAGGCAATGTCGATTTCATTTTTGGCGGTGGTACAGCGGTATTTGATCACTGTAAAGTCATTGCTCGAAAACGGACTATCCCAACGAGCCCAATGGGCTATATCACTGCACCAAGCACGGATATTAGTCAGCCATACGGATTGGTCTTTTTCCATAGTGAAATCGTCAAAGAGCAAGGTGTGCCTAAAGACAGCTTTGGTTTAGGACGTCCTTGGCATCCAACTCGGACTTTTAAAGATGGTCGTTATGCCGATCCAAATGCGATTGGAGCTACTTTGTATATCGATAGCTATTTGGGTGACCATCTGTTTGGTTGGGACAAAATGTCAGGCTGGACAAAAGATCACGAGCGGCAGTGGTTCTATCCAGATAAAGATGCACGCTTTTTGGGCTACCACAACTATGGCCCAGGGGCTTCCAGTATTAAAGGCGCTCATAAACTCAGTGATAGTCAGGCTAAAGGCATAACTATCGAGAAGATATTGGGTGGAGATTGGTTTAAAGCATAGTGGGGACAATGATGGTCAGATGGAGTCGTAAATCTATCGTGAGTACGCTGGTTGGTGTTGCATTTACAGGTATGGTCGGTGCCTGTAATGCGGCTCCGCTAGTTTCAAAAATTGCATTGCAAAGCGCACCAGCGGCAAGTTGGGCCGGAGTTGCAGGAGGCACCACCGGCGGTGCTAAAGCCAGCGCAGAGCATATTTATACAGTAACGAATCGCAGCGAATTGCTTGAGGCAATTCGCCAAAGCGGTGATGCCCCGAAGATTATTCAAATTAAGGGCGTCATTGACTTAAGTGATGGTAAACCGTTTACCAGTTTTAGCGATCAAAAATCTCGTTCGCAAATTAAATTGCCGAGCAATACAACGGTGTTTGGTGTGACAGCCGATGCTGGCTTTATCAATGGCTCGTTAGTGATTAAGAAAGTTCAAAACGTTATCGTGCGTAACATTCACATTGAAACGCCTAAAGATGTGGCGCCTCATTTTGAAAAAGGGGATGGCTGGAATGCTGAGTGGGATGGCATGAACGTTATCACCTCTGAACATGTATGGGTGGATCATGTCACTATCACCGACGGCCATTTTACCGATGAAATGTATACCGAAAAAGATGGTTGGCGATATGTTCAACACGATGGCGCATTAGATATCAAAAGAGCCAGTGATTATGTGACTGTCTCTTATTCACTCTTTGATGAACATGATAAAACCATGCTAATTGGTCACAGCGATCATAATGGGAAACAAGATCGCGGCAAATTACGGGTAACGCTTATGGACAATATTTTTAAAAGTATTGTGCAGCGCACTCCTCGGGTTCGGTTTGGCAAAATTCATGTTTATAACAACCTATTCATTGGCGATCGTAGTGAAGGTGCAAGTTACCGTTATCTGTATTCATTTGGGCTGGGTAAAGAGGGCAGTGTTATTTCAGAAAATAACCTGTTTGAAATAAAGAATTTGAATAGTCCATGTCAGGTCGTAGCTGTTTTTAACAAAGATGACTCGGGTACGCTGACCGATCATGGCTCAGTTATTAATGACAAGCCATTTGATTTTAAAGCGTGTGATAAAGGCAGTGATGCCACCTGGCAGATCCCTTATCAGTATCAGCTGAAATCAACTGCAACCTTAGACTCCTTAAAATCTCAGGCGGGCAGTGGTCATCTTTTGATGAACTAAGCTTGCTTTTATGAAGGGATCTGTAATGAAAAATAAAATTTTAATATCCTCTTTGGCGTTGTGTGTGTTTACAGCACTGAGCGGATGCGCAGACAGCTCAAAAGCTGAGTCATCTGCATCGCCTGTGCCGCCTGTTGTGCATAATCCGAACGCAGCCATTGTTGAGGGAATTGTATCTGCGGATGCGATGTTATTTCCCGCCGATGTTCAAATTAAAGGGAAAAATGGCAAGCAGGTTACAACAACCACTGATGTGTATGGCCATTTTAGTGCAGATGTGTCAGGCCTGTCGGCGCCGTTGGTCCTTGCGGCCAAAGAGAAAGGTGCCCAGTGTAGCGATGAAAGCCAACAAATGGGTATCTGTCTGGCATCGGTTACATTAAGTGCGCCAAAGGCAGGAAACTCACAAACCGTTAATTTAAATCCGCTAACTGATTACATTACATCGCAGATTGCGGCTCACTCGGGGTTTGCCGGTCCTGAGCAGTTATCACAAGCGGTTGATACGCAAAAAGTAACTCAAAATCGGTATCAGCTTGCCTTGCAAAACTTTGATACAGCTTTTGGCAAAGCGGTTGGGCAATTGGGATTACCGAAAGATTTTAACCCCATTGATTATGCTTCTGGTTGGCAGGGAAAAGTTGACCGTCTCAATGCATTGATTTGGGAAAATCGTGGTTATCAGAGCTCTAAAGGTTTGCCATCGCAGGTGATGATGCTCAATAAAGCGTTTGAACCTATTGGGGATAAAGATTTAAGCGGCAATACCATTGCAGTCGATGCGGTTAAAATTGAACAAAAATTGACTCAGATTCAAAATGCGAAGACTCGAGTCTTTATCGTCGGCGATTCAACCGCGTCTATCTATACCCATCAGCAGTTTCCTCGTATGGGGTGGGGGCAGGTATTCCAGCAACATTTTGACCCAAAAAATGTGCAGGTGGTGGATGGTGCTCAGTCGGGACGAAGTTCAAGGCTTTATCGCAATCAGGGATGGTTCCGTTATCTTGCCAGCATGATGCGCCCTGGCGATTATCTGTTTATCGAAATGGGGCATAACGATGAGAAATGCGATGCAGCCAAAGCTGGCCGTGGTGCAGTCGATGTGGCTAATTTGTGTACCTATCCCAATACTGCCGAGGGTAAAGAGCAATATCCTAAAGGTCACCCTGAGATGTCTTTTGCAAACTCGTTGGAATTTTATGTCAACTACGCACGAGCTCATCAGATGACTCCAGTGTTGTTAACGCCAACTACGCGTTTTAAAAATGCGCATGGACGTAAAGAAACGCCGGTTGTGCATAGCCATTACACCAAAAGCTCAAGTAAACATGACTATGCGTTTGTCGGGGATTATTCACAAACCATTAAAGATACAGCGCAAAAAAATAGCGTACCGCTGTTAGATGTGGAAGCGGGCACCATTGCTCAAGCCAATAAAATTGGAAACGCCAATTGGAAAAAATATTGGTTAGCGGTCGATCCACAAAAATATCCGTATTACAGCAACCGCACCGGGCGTGTTGATAAACCAGATACGACTCATTTTCAGCAGCGCGGTGCGCAAATGGTGGCATCAGTGGTTGCCGGAGCAATTAAACAAAATAGCCATTTAAGTGAGTTGGCCCAATACCTTAACTAAGAGCTAAATCGGGCATCTGCAGACAGTGGTGCCCTCATGCGGATAACGATTAAAAAGGATTCAAAGATGAAAAAGAATATCTTGTTAGTATCACTTTTAGCGAGTTTGGCATTTTCTGTTTCGGCTGCAAGTATTAGCAATATTACCGCTTCTGGCGCGAATCCAGAAAAAGGCCATCTGATTGAACATATTGCAGATGGTAAACCGGGCACACGCTGGGCAATTCCAAATAAAGGTTGGGTGGAGTTTGAACTGGCAAGTAATACTGAACTTAAAAACTTCTTGATTATTCCCTTTAAAGGCGACCAGCGCCGTTTAAAATTTGATGTTGAATATTCGCTAGATAATCAGACTTGGAAACCGCTGACAAGTGCTGCGAAACAAACCAATCTCAAAGCCAAAAATGGCGAAATTTTTACATTTTCACCCGTTAAAGCAAAATACGTGAAATTTAATGTTTATGGCACAGATGTAAATCACTGGAGCGCCATTAACGAAATTCAATTTAATAGCGCTAAAAAAGTTGAACATGTCGCGCTGTAAAACGCGGCAGTAGTTTTAACGCAAAGCCCCGCTGCTGCGGGGCTTTTGTTTTGAAACGAGATAACTACTGAGTACGGTTTAACAAGTAGCTCCAAGTCTCTGTCACTGGGTGACCATCTTTGGTTAAGGTGGCTCGCATTTCAACTGGTTTACTTGGGTCTTTGACTTTAATTCGAAGATCTAAGCGCTGGCCTTTGCTAACAGGGTTATATTGCAGATGATGACTGATTAACTCTGCATTATCGCTCACACTGATCTGAGTATTTAAGGCCGCTCGATTTGCGGCTAATTTGGCCAAATCACCGCCTGCAAAATCAACTAAAAATGCCAGTGAACCATCCGGTTTGCGGATCAGATTATTCTGATAAATATTACCCGGGGTACGCATGGTATTTTGAACATATCCTAGTTTTTGACTACGCAGACGCTGTTCATGGGTACTAAAGTCGATGTGATAATCATACTTGAGTAACTGCCCTGGTTTTGGCATTTTGGCCGGTTCCCAAAAGGCAACCATGTTGTCGTTGGTCTCATTTGGCGATGAGATCTCAACGAGTGCCACATGACCTTTGCCCCAATCGTTATCAGGTACAATCCAGCCACTTGGCCGACGGTCGTAACGGTCTTTTAAATCTTCATACATATTAAAATCACGACCGCGTTGCAATAGTCCAAAACCTTTGGGATTGGTCATAGCAAATGAGCTATATGAGACGTGTTGTGGGTCGTTCAGCGGATTTTCCAGTGGTCGCCAAATCCATTCGCCTTTGCCGGTGTGCATCGCTAAACCGTTTGAGTCATGCAGTTGCGGGCGAAAGCTCTGAGTGTGCCATGGCTGGTTTGGACCATATAAGAACATACTGGTTAGCGGCGCAATTCCGAGCCGTTTTACGCTGTGGCGCAGGTAAATACGGCTTTTGATGTAAACTCTAGCATCGCCTTTATTTTGATAGTTCGGATAGATTTTAAACTGGTAAGCACCAGTTGCACTTTTAGAGTTTAATAGTGCATACAATGTTAGGTGGTCATCTCCGGCTTTGGGTTTCTCAATCCAGTAACTTTTAAAACGAGGAAACTCTTCAGGCTGAGCAAGCCCGGTGTTAATGGCTAGCCCTCGAGCCGATAGACCATAGGTCTGATCGGGGCCAATGACTCGAAAATAGCTTGCACCTAAAAAGCTGGCAATTTCATCATCCCACTGGCGATTCGGGTAGAGATGATAGAGCACTTTAAATCCAGCAAATCCTAAGTTTTTGACCGCTTTGGCATCGTGGCGTACCGAGCCAAAGGTAAAATCATCGGCCTTATAAGGAATTTTTGTTACATCTTGATTATCAATCTGATAGATATCTACCGGTGTGTCAAACTGCATCCCCTGATGATAATAAGCTAATTTAAATGGTAGGTTTTGTGCTTTCCAGCGCTCATGGCCTGGTTTAAATTGAATTTGCTGATAATCGGCAAATTGCAATTTTTTAAATGTGGGGGAGAGATTGCTTTGCGGGCTCTGGTAAGGTTCATTCGCTAATTTTTGAGCCTGAGCTGTCACATCTGATAAATCAAAAGCAAAACTGTATTGAGTAAATCCTGCCAATAAGACCAGCGACATCCATCCACTGGCGCGTTTAAGGGAAAATTCTTGGCTCATAAACGATTATTGACCTCTTTGTGTAGTGACCGAAGATGTAGTTTGATCATAGTTGAGCTTAGAACAACTATTTTATAAAACACCCATTGTTTCGGGTTTTACAGAGTCTAACGAATTTTCACTCAGATGTGAGTACCTATAAAAGGATATAAAAGGTCAGAGTTTTAGGTAGATGTTAGTAGGTGTTTACTGATAAACAGGCGAAGGGCGAGCTTCGCCTGTTGGGATGTGCTTTTCTAAAGGTTTAATCACCGTAAGTTTTTATGTTGCGATAAAAGTAAACGGTCACTAACCCTAGGAGCATTATAAGCCATGAATAGAAGGCCATACCCCAATGATCAAAGTGCAAGAGTGCCAATAATGCCATCGGAATCACCGCCGAGCAGACCGAATAAGCAATGTTGTAGATAAGCGAAATACCTGTCACTTTTACCGCTGGTGGGAATAATTTCACTATAATCGCCGGAACGGCACTGATCACTCCACTGCACAAACCGGCAATAATGTAGCAAGTCACTAGCACATTCATGGAACTGTTCAGTGACCACGTTAATAGTGTTGTTCCAAATGCCAGCAGTACACTATAGAGTGCAATGGCTCGCCAAGGCCCAATCCAGTCGGCCACTTTGCCTGCTATTACGCATCCTAAATTCAAACATAAAATGGCGATACAGCTGACTTCAAACGTTGTCCCTGGACTTAAGCCATACTCATTTTGTAAGGTGATAGGGGTGACCACAATTGCCATAATCACTGCCGAGGCTAGTACGGCCGTTAAGATGGCACTGGGGATAGCCGCTTGGCGATGGTGTTTTAGAATTTCACCAAGAGGCAGACGTTTGGCGAGTTTTTTGTTTTGTTTAAGCTCTAAAAAGACCGGTGTTTCACTTAACCAGCGACGCAACCACACAGAAATAAAGCCAAAGAACCCGCCAACAATAAATGGAATTCGCCACGCCCATTGTTGGATCTCTTGATCAGAATAGCGAGTCGTAATGAGTGTCGTGGTTAATGCGGCGAACATATAGCCCAAGGTTAGTCCGGCTTGTAGCAGTCCGAGCGAATAGCCTCGGTGTTCTTTAGGTGCATGTTCGGCGACAAATACCCAAGCATTGGGAACTTCACCGCCTAGCGCTGCACCTTGAATTAGTCGGGCTAGCAGCAGTAATACTGGTGACCAAATACCAATCTGGGCATAGCTTGGCAGTAACCCAATCATTAGACATGGCAGGGCGACAAACAAGACGGTCAGGTTAAACATATGTTTGCGACCGATTTTATCGGAAAAATGAGCAATCAAAATGCCACCGAGAGGTCTGGCAAGATACCCGACCGAAAAAATAGCCATGGTTTCTAGTTGTCTTAGCCACTGCGGAATGCCCGGTGGAAAGAAAACATTGGCAATGGTAACCGATAAAAATAAGAAAATGACAAAGTCATAGATTTCCAGTGCGCCTCCCAAAATGGAAAGGACAATGGTTTTATAATCGCGCAGCGACAGACTGGCGGTCTGATTTTGTGCAAACATAGTTTCTAATCACTTCATAACTTAAAAATTAAGCAGTGCCTTTTATGGCAGGCTTTGGGGATTGTCTTTCAAGCAGGGCAACCCAAAAAGTGCAATCGCATGAGAGCGAAAGCATCGCCGCGATGATACATGATTTCGTCAGTTCAATGCAGTGGTTCTTTGCGCTTACCTGTTTAAATTTACTTCCAATTGGGGAAGATCAAATTTATTTGAGTTTGTTAACTAAATAACTGTCGGTGTCTTGGCCTTAGTGCTTTGGGTAAAGCTAAAAGAACCCGACAGCAGATATGCGAAGGTTTCTCCCAATCTAATCTATATTGTCCTGTCGTTATTTTGACATATCGTTGAGCTCTTTTAGCTGCTGCTCAATGGCCGGGATCTTGTGAACTATTTCATCTTGCGGTAGCGGCTTAGAAAAGAGATAACCTTGTCCCCAGTTTGCTCCTAGTTTGCGCAGATACTGGTATTCTTGTTGGGTTTCTATGCCTTCCACAATCACCTGCATGTCAATACGCTGAGCGAGTAATAAGATCATTTCAACAATCGCCGATTGGCGTTCATTGTCGGTGACACCGCTGACGATGCTGCGATCTAGTTTGATAATATCGAGCGGTAACTGGCGCAAATAAGCCAGTGATGAGTAGCCCGTACCAAAGTCATCCAATGCAACTTTGATCCCATGGGATTGAAAGCTTTCGATAATTCCCACCGCCGCATCGATATTTTCCATCACATCTGATTCGGTAAGCTCTACTTTGATTCGTTGCGGATCAATTTTGGCGTTTTTCAGCTGCATCGCTAGTTGTCGAGGTAAAGAGCGCTGATGGAACTGTTTGGCGGAGATATTGATACTCAGACGAAATGGATGTTGATGCATCTGATGCAACTCTGGTGACTGGGCAATCTTAACTGCTTTTTCGATCAAGACTTCGGTGAGCGGGACAATTAGTCCAGTCTGTTCTGCAACCGGAATATATTGTCCTGGTGGAATTAACCCCAATTGCGGATGCTCAATACGAGTTAAGACTTCATAGCCTCTGACAGTACAACTTGTAAAATCAACCAGTGGTTGCAGATAAGGGACTAACCAATCATGGGCGATGGCTTGGCGGATCCATTGTTCAGTTTCTAGCTGTAGTCGTTTATTTTCTCGATAACGTTGCTGATAAAGTGCACTTGCTTGATGTTTGCCTTGAAGCTCAAGGAATATTGAACGGGCAGCCCCCAGCACTTGTTCGGCACTGGCCAGTTGGTGCGCCTTTACATCAATCGCACCAACTTGCGGCGTTATCCATAAGCGTTGATTATCTAAGTAGAGTGAGCGGTTAAGCAGTTGGGCAAGCTTCTCGGCGATGGTTGCCAAATGGCTGCTATCAAGCCCGCGCATGAGCAATACATATTGGCTTTTGTCGATGCTGCACAATAAGTCATGTGGCCGGCGAGCTTTGCAGATACGATTAATAATTCGCTGCATTAGTTTTGCTCGGCTTTGCGTACTTAACATGGTGCTTAAGTCATGCATATTGGCAATGTTAATGACAATACAACTGAGCTGATCATTTTTATGCACTTCATCGTCGAATACATCTGAGAAGTAATTGAGATTCATCAGCCCACAATCAGCATCAAGATAGTGCACATCAGTTAAGTCGTTGAGAGTCCCAGCCATGCTTGTTGGGCATTTGCTAAGTGCTGAACGATTACCAATACCTCGACATTGGACAAAGCGATATCCACCGAGCGGGTCATACATTCGAAACTCAATATCTAGATAAGCTTTTTCTGCCCTTAGATAACGGATGAACTCAGATTTTAGCCGCTGCCGGTCTTGCTTATGGATCCGTTTGAGCCACATTGACAACTGCTGTTGATTTTGTGTCTCAACCTGCAGTGAGTTCGGAAGTTTTAGCTCACCGGATAACGAAACCTGTTTGGATTTAAGATCTAATTCCCAGATGGTGACAGCAGCTCCCTGCAAAATGAGATCTAAACGCTGCGAGCGAAGCTGCTGCTGTTTACGAAGAAAGTTTTTTTGCTTGGATAAACGACTTACCGCCTGCATCGCCGTTTGGCTGATCTGTGAACTTAAGGCAATAAGCTCCTTGTCAGCGTTGCCGGGGCTGGTGTGTGCTAATTTATTGAGTTGTTCGTTCAGTTTGAACAACTGCTGGCGATAGTATTCGTCTTCCATATCGGTCGTAGAGCACTCAAGGCTGGTTGTAAATTTTTAGCTTAAGCGCTCGTTGACATTCTCCTACATCCGTACAACTGAAAGATAGCTTATTATCTTGGCCAATGTGAAAGCCTTCGATATGTTACTGGTTATCGATTTTATGCTGATTGTTGAACAAATAAGTATCAAAAATATCAGAATTATGAGCATTGAGAAATAGCTAAAAAGCATGTTCGTGTATCGGCTAAAATAGGATATTAGTCTATGGTTGTTTGTGTATACTGCTGCAACTATAGGTGTTTTTTATTTTTTTGGATCGATTATGCAAGAATATCGAGTTTTAGTTTCCCTCTCTCATGATCCGTGGTTTAACTTGGCGGTTGAAGAATGCATCTTCAGAGCGATGCATCATCAGAAAATTTTATTCCTTTGGCAAAATGACAATACCGTCGTGATTGGTCAAGCACAAAACCCATGGAAAGAATGCAATACCCGCAAAATGGATGAAGATGGTGTGAAGCTTGCTCGACGAAGCAGTGGCGGTGGTGCGGTATTCCACGATTTGGGCAATAGTTGCTTTACCTTTATGGCTGCCAAACCCGGTTATGATAAACAGGTTTCCACCCAAATTATCCTCAACGCACTAAGCTCACTCGGCCTAAAAGCCAGTGCATCTGGGCGAAACGACTTACAAGTTGAATTAGCAGGCGGTGAGGTCCGAAAAATCTCTGGGTCTGCTTATCGCGAAACCAAAGACCGTGGCTTTCACCATGGCACGTTACTGCTCAATGCGCAGCTCTCACGGCTTGGTGATTACCTTAATCCTGATCCTAAAAAATTAAAAAGCAAAGGAATTAAGTCCGTTCGTTCGCGGGTGATGAATTTATGTGAAATCAATCCACAGCTGGATCATGAGCAGGTTTCATTAGCCATTCGCCGCTCTTTTGAGCAGTATTATCAGTGCGGGCCAATTGAGCCTGAGGTTATCGATAAGGACTGTTTTCCTGACTTGCCCGGATTTGCTGAGCGTTTTGCACTGCAAAGTAGTTGGGATTGGAATTATGGTAAAGCTCCTGCGTTCAGCCATTATTTAAATGAACGCTTCGACTGGGGCAGTATTGAGCTGCATTTTGATGTGGAAAAAGGACATTTAGCGCGCGTAAAAATTTTTACCGATAGCTTAAATCCTCAGCCGTTGCTGGCTTTGCAAGCGTGTTTAGTTGGGCAGCTATATCAAGGCGATGCCTTGTGCCAACGCATTTTAAGTGCTGATGAGCCAGAGCTTGATGACTCGCAATGTAAAGATGTTGCCCACTGGTTAGTGAGCCAGCTCGCATAAAAAGCTTCGCAAATCACATTAACAGTGGCATGATCGGCGCGTTGTAGGTGGGTGATTTCGACTATCATCAATTTTTAATTTGTTAGGCGTTTTAAAACTAAGAACACTCAAGCTGGGTCCCTGGCTTATCGAGCCTAAGTATTAGACTAGTGAAAACCACACCATGATTAAAAATGCGAAGTACTACGAAGGTCGTTTTTCAGCGATCTTCTATATCTGTAGTTATTTGATATTTTTGTTTAGCTTATCGCTAATTATCCCGATCATTTTATGTGTTATCTATAAAGAACGTGATATCACAGCCTTTCTTATCACGTTTGCTATTACCTTTTCGATTGGCTTTTTTGGCCGATTTACCAAGCGAAGTACCGATATCCGTTTGCGGGGTCGAGATGGCTTTTTGGTCGTTGTGATCTTCTGGGTGCTTTTTTCGCTGATGAGCGCGATGCCCTTTTTGCTGGATAGGCACCTTAATTTCTCGGTGGCGGATGCTATTTTTGAAGGGGTATCGGGGATCACCACCACAGGTGCATCGGTCATTAGCCAAGTCGATGGCACAGCCAAAGCGATTTTGTATTATCGTGCTCAGCTTAATTTTCTCGGTGGTTTAGGGATTATCGTGTTAGCTACGGCGGTCTTTAACTCGTTGGGAATTGGTGGCTCGAAAGTTTATTTATCAGAAACTCCCGGACCACTTAAAGAAGATAAGCTCACGCCTAAACTTGCGGATACGGCAAAGCATCTGTGGTTTATTTATGTCGCTCTGGCGGTTGTCTGTGCATTATCCTTTTACGCTGCCGGTATGAATGCCTTTGATGCGATTTGTCATAGCCTTGCAACTGTTGCCTTAGGTGGATTCTCCACACATAGCGCTAGTTTAGGTTATTATCACAGCTCTTCTATTGAGATGGTCGGTGGCGTGTTCTCGCTGCTGGCGGGAGTTAACTTTGCGCTGTATTTTCTGGCGGTGAATCGGCGCAGCCTCAAAGCTATCTGGCAAGATGCGGAGTTTCGCTTTTATCTCTCGGTGGCGCTTGCTGTTGCTGCATTTACGATTTTATCTTTGTATTTAACCCACACTTACAGTTTTCAAGAAGCGTTTGTGCATGGCTTTTTCCAAAGTGCGTCAATGATGACCGATAACGGGTTGATGACCAACGACATCGATAAATGGCCGACTTATGTGATGATACTATTGCTTGCCAGCAGTTTCTTTGGTGGCTGTGTGGGTTCAACTTGCGGTGGTATTAAAGCAATTCGCTTTTTGATTTTGTATAAACGTAGCGACCTTGAATTACGCCAGCTCATCAATCCACGAGCAATTTATCTGATTAAGTTAGGCAACAACCGAGTGTCTGAGCGAGTGACGAACTCCGTCTATGGTTTGTTCTTTGTCTATTTGATGTTTGCAGGCATTTTCATTTGGGTCATGTTGGCATTAGGGTATGACTTAAAAAGTGCATTTGGGACGGTCGCCGCGTGTATGAATAACATGGGGATCGGCTATGGTGTGACCGGTTCAACATTCGGCACGCTTTCTGATTCTGCAAAATGGGTGATGTCGGCAGCTATGCTGTTTGGTCGATTAGAAATCTTCCCTATTTTGATCGTCTTTTCTCGCAGTTTTTGGCAGCCATAAATAAAAAAGGGAAGCGTTAAGCTTCCCTAAAATGATTGCTTGTTACATTTTCTGTTTTGTTTGCTGTTTTAGTTAATTTTCCCAGCACCATCTGAAGGCACACAGACATAGATAGTTGGGTTTAAGCCACTAACTTTATGATACTGGCTTTCAACAGCATGACAGACTTTTTCAGTTAGTTCATGGGGAACCAGTGCCACTACGCAACCCCCAAAGCCACCACCTGTCATACGCACGCCACCTTTGTCACCAATCTCTTGTTTGATGATATCAACGAGTTGATCAATCGGTGGAACGGTGATTTCAAAGTCATCACGCATTGATTCATGGGATGCCCCCATTAATTCGCCCATCGTTTTGAGATCGCCAGCCCTTAGCGCTTCACACGCTTTGAGTGTGCGTTCATTTTCGCTGATGACATGACGAGCGCGTTTGGCAACGATTGGATCTAGTTCACTCGCGCGTTCTTCAAACTGTTCCATCGTTAAATCGCGCAGAGCCTTCACTTTGAAAAAGTGCGCGGCGTCTTCGCATTGCGTCCGGCGAGTGTTGTATTCACTATCAACCAGGCCACGTTTAACGTTGGAGTTAACAATGACCACATCAACGCCATCAGGCATGGTCACTGCTTGGGTTTGCAGCGAGCGACAATCAATTAACAGTGCTTTACCTTCCTCGCCCAAAGCGGAGATAAACTGATCCATGATGCCGCAGTTACACCCTACAAAATGGTTTTCGGCCTGCTGACCATTGAGCGCGTTGGTTTTACCATCAAGGTCTAGGTTAAATAACTGCTTGAATGTTTCACCAACAGCGACCTCCAATGAAGCTGAAGAGCTTAAACCCGCTCCTTGTGGCACATTGCCACTGATAACCAGTTCTGCTCCACCTAATTGATAGCCGCGCTCACACAGGTATTTCACGACACCGCGGACATAATTAGCCCATAAGTGATCGGGATGACGATGCACTTTGGCGCTAGGCTCAAAACTATCCATTTGATTGTCATAATCAGCCGCAACGACTTTAATTAGATTGTCTGAGCGTTTTGCTGCACTAATGACCGTCTGATAATCAATGGCGCAAGGCAATACAAAGCCATCGTTGTAGTCGGTGTGTTCCCCAATGAGATTGACGCGAGCAGGGGCTTGCACGTTTATCTCGCATGGATGCCCAAATTGTTCAGCGAAAGTTCGCTCGGTGACATCAATTAGGTCCTGAATAGCCATTTGGAAATTCCTCTTATAATTTTTCGCTATAGTGGATATCGCTTAGTTCACGTAGTCTTCCTGCTGCTTGCTCGGCGGTTAAATCGCGTTGACTTTCGGCGAGCATTTCATAGCCAACCATAAATTTACGAACACTAGCAGAGCGCAGCAGTGGTGGATAAAAATGAGCATGAAGCTGCCAAGGCGTGGTGTCTGAGCCATCGAACGGTGCGCCATGCCAGCCCATTGAATAAGGAAATGAGCACTGAAATAGATTGTCATAACGACAAGTCAGCTGTTTAAGAATTTGAGCTAAGCTATCTCGTTGTGCGTCATTAAGTTCGGGTAGCTGCTGGACTTTAAATTTAGGCAGCAGTAGCGTCTCAAAAGGCCACGCAGCCCAGTAGGGGACAACAACCAGCCAGTGGTCGTTTTCACAAACCGTGCGTTCACCCGATTTTGCTTCTTTTTGCACATAATCAAGCAGCAGTGGCCGAGAGTATTTTGCAAAATACTCGCGCTGATGGTTATCTTCTGTCGCAGCTTCGTTGGGCAGAAAACTATTGGCCCAAACCTGTCCATGTGGATGCGGATTCGAGCAGCCCATCATGGAGCCTTTATTTTCAAACACCTGGATCCAAGGATAAGTTTGTCCGAGCTCAGCGGTTTGCTCAGCCCAAGTATCAATCACGCCACGAATCGCGCTAAGAGAAAGTTGTGGCAGTGTTTTACTATGATCGGGTGAGAAGCAAATCACTCGGCTCAATCCACGGGCGCTGGATGACTGAAACAGTGGGTCATCATTTTCAGGTACATCCGGGGTATCCGCTTGCAGTGCAGCAAAGTCATTACCAAACACATAAGTGCCTTCGTAGTTCGGGTTTTGTTCACCCGTAATACGTTTATTTCCTGGGCACAGATAGCAATTGGGATCGTGGCTTGGGCGAGTGCTGCGATCTGGTTCATCCTGTTGTCCCTGCCAAGGGCGTTTTGCCCGGTGTGGCGAGACTAAAATCCACTGCCCGGTAAGCGGGTTATAACGACGATGTGGATGTTCGGTTGGATCAAATTGTTGCATCATTACCTCTTGCTTAAGATTCTGGGTAGCCGTTTGGATTATTCGATTGCCAGCGCCAGCTATCTTCAGCCATCTGTTCAATTCCGCGACTGGCTTGCCAGTTCAACTCGTTTTTCGCTTTGCTTGGGTCGGCCCAGCATTCGGCAATATCACCCGCACGACGAGGGCAGATTTTATAAGCAATGTCGTGTCCACAGGCTTTTTCAAATGCTTTTAGCACCTGTAGAACGCTATAACCTTGGCCGGTTCCTAGGTTATAAATATGTACACCTTGGTCATTCAGTCTGTTTTGCAAAGCTGCGACATGGCCGTCGGCCAAATCCATCACATGGATATAATCGCGCACCCCGGTGCCATCTGGTGTTGAATAGTCATCGCCAAAGACCGATAAACATTCGCGTCGACCAATTGCTACTTGTGCAATATATGGTGCGAGGTTATTGGGGATGCCTTGAGGATCTTCACCCATAGTGCCACTTGGATGGGCGCCAATTGGATTAAAATAACGTAATAATGTGGTGGACCACTGCGGGTCAGCATGGGTCAGGTCTTTTAAAATCCGCTCGATAACCAATTTTGATTGGCCATACGGGTTGGTTGCGTTGAGCGTTGGAAAATCTTCTCGAATCGGCATTGATTCAGGTTCACCGTAGACGGTGGCAGACGAGCTAAAAATGATTTTTTTCACGTTCGCTTGCTGCATCACTTCTAGCAATGTCAGCGTACCTGCGACATTGTTCTGATAATACTCGACTGGTTTTTCAACAGATTCACCAACAGCTTTTAGGCCCGCAAAGTGAATTACGCCTTCAATGTCATGCTTGGCAAAAACATCCTCTAGCTGAGCTTTATTGCGAATATCTCCTTGATAAACTTGAGGGGAGCGTCCTGCGAGGCTAGCGATTCTCTCGATAACACTGTGTTTACTATTGCAGAAATTATCGAAGATAATTGGGGTATAGCCTGCGGCCATCATCTGGATACAGGTATGGCTGCCAATATAACCTGCTCCGCCAGTTACCAAAATATTTTTCATGTTTAAAACACCTATCAGCTGTGGAGTGTAAACGTTTACATTGCTACATTATAATGTATAGCTTTTTTAACGGAAGGGGGAATAGTAACTTATTAAAGCGTGATTGAAATCACATAGAATTCTCTCTTCTTATAGCTTGCCTGATCGAACATTATTTATTTTTGAGCCAAAGGGTTAATTTTTGTTTTAATTTGTCAGATGAGCGGCCAAAAATCGCCTGTACTTGATGGTCAATAATAATCACTCCCTTCGCGCCAAGCGACTGAATTTCTTCGGTTTGAACCTGAGATAAATTTTCTACAGTAATTCGAAGCCTAGTCAAACAGGCATCGATGGCAACGATATTTTGGGCCCCACCAAATGCATGAAGTAAAGATTCAATGGTCTGCGCATTTTCTTGGGCAGGCTGCTGTGGCAATTTCTGGGCGGATAAAAACATCTTCAATTTACTAAAAATGTCATTCGGCTTCATTTTGTCACCTGTTTTGACTCTTTGAGAACTTTTACTGCAAAAGGTGGCAGTGCCAGCTGGCCTTGGCAATCACTGTCATCTAATGCATCTTTATAACTATTTGGTAAATCGAATTTGACTGTTGCGTTATTAAAATTTTGAATAAAAATATAGCGGTATTGGTCATTTTCTCGAACCTGTGCTGTCACAGCTTCAGGGAGTGTGGTGGCAATAGCTGGGGTTATTTGTAAGTGCTGAACCAGTGCTTTGGTAAAATCATACTGGAATTGTTCATCATTTTTCGAGGCAATATAATAGGCTAGCCCTTTGCCGTAGTGATTTACCGTCAATGCTGGATAGCCTTGATAAAAGTCCTGTTGATAATAGGCCAGAGCACTGGCACTTTGTAAGTGGATGAGGTCACATAACTGTGTGGCTTTATAAGGGCCTGTGAGTGAAAGGCTATTATTTTCGATAGGCTGAACCCAGTTACTTTCGTGGTCATCAAGGCTATCAATCTCCTCAGACCAGATCCCCAAAATAGGTTTGAGAGGGCCAGGAAATCCGCCTAAAAAGCACAGGTCATGCTCTTGAACTATGCCACTCCAATAAGTGCTAACCAAACAACCACCTTGGCTGACAAACCTATCAAGCTCTTTTGCAAATGCGGGCTTGACCATATAAGACATCGGAGCGATTACCAGTTTATACGCGCTCAGATCGCTTTGCTGATTAACGATATCGACGTTAATTCCCATTTCCCAGAATGGAAGATAGTGAGAATTTACGGTTTGTTCGTAAAACAATCCTTTATTACGCGGCCCTTGGGCATTATCCATCGCCCAACGGTTGTCCCAGTCAAACAAAATGGCGACTTCGGCCTTGACGGTTGTTGTAGTTATTTCACTAAGTTTGCTTAATATCTCTCCGAGCTGAGTAACCTCTTTGCCAACACGCGTGTTGATATGTCCAACGTGGTCAACGACAGCACCATGAAATTTTTCCACTGAACCACGGCTTTTGCGCCACTGAAAATATTGTACCGAGTTTGAGCCATGCGCGATGGCCTGCATGGATGAGAGAATATGCATTCCAGGTTTTTTGAGTTTACTGGTAGGCTGCCAGTTGGTTGCACTTGGCGTTGATTCCATCAACAAAAATGGCTGTCCCGGTTTTAGTGAACGAATGAGATCATGATACATTCCGACGTAAGCTCCTGTATCGCGATCCGAGCGTTCACCATGCCATAGCGGGTAATTATCCCAACAGACAAAATCGAGAATTTTTGCCAGTTCCCAGTAATCGTAATCATAGAAATATTCCATGAAATTAGTTGTTACTGGAAGCTCTGGATTGAATGGTCTTACGCTATCAATTTCATGTTGGCAGAAATTGATAACTTGGGCTGTGGTAAATCGTTTCCAATCAAGATTTAAGCCATGAATACTGTTTTCTCCAATAGATGATGGTGATTCAATTTGACTCCAATCTGTAAAAGTATGACTCCAAAAATTTGACCACCAAGCTTGATTGAGTGCATCCAACGTTTGGTATTTGTTTTTTAACCATAAGCGAAATTGTTCCTGACATAATGGGCAATGGCACTGGCCTCCATATTCATTAGAAATATGCCAGCCTATCACTGCTGGATGATGTGCGTAACGTTTCGCCAATTGTTGGTTTATGGCTCGAACTTTTTCCCGATAAATAGGTGAGCTTAAACAGTGGTTGTGCCGACCGCCGTGCAGGGCATGGCGGCGCTGTTCATCGACTCGCAAGACTTGTGGATATTTTGCCGAGAGCCAAGCTGGGCGGGCACCGCTTGGTGTTGCTAGAAAGACACTGATTTCATTTTGGGCTAAAGTATTTAAAACATCGTCTAACCAGCCAAAATTATATTGCCCTTCAGCAGGTTCAAGCATACTCCAACTAAATATCCCAACTGACATGACGTTACAGTGGGCCTGTTTCATCATTTGAATATCTTGCTTGAGTATTTCAGGCTGATTCAGCCATTGCTCTGGATTGTAATCTGCGCCATGCAACAGTGCTGGAAAATTTAGTGCGGTGATCTGTTTGGCTACCATAACAGCTCCACTTTAATTAAAAGCTTTAATTGAGTTAAGAACATGTCCCTGACAATCAAATAACGCCTGATTCTCGCGGGAGTTTCCTTCTTGCCATTTGTCATTGATATAGGCCATTCCTGCAGGGGTCGCCCAAGTCGCACCTTTGGCTGCTATCCACAGTGGAGCCCAATAAAAGATCCCCGCTCCACGGTGATTATTTACCGAAGCAACGGTATGGATTAAGTCTTCAATATAGTGTTTTTGCCCCGCGACAGTGGCTGGATAACCAACCTGCTTAGCTTCTTTATATGTAAAACTATTAGGGGCGCTGTCGCAATTTTGGGTTGAATAGCCGTATTGGGTTTCAACTACAATGACATCTTTATGAAATTGCTCTGATACATAGTCTAAGTTGGCTTTTAAAGCAGCCATAGAACCATCCCAATACGGGTAATAAGATAAGCCGATGACATCGAAGGGAACATTACGTTTGGTGATTTCGCCAAACCACCATTTATACATGTTTTGATCTCCACCTTTGGCAAGATGAAACATAATTAGAGCATTGCCTGCGCTGGCTTTTGCACCTTTAACGGCTGCTTTTAATAGTGCGGCTAGTCGGTCAAATTCATGACCATCCTGTCCCCAACTTTTGCCGGTCGGCCATAAGATGCCGCTGTTAATTTCGTTGCCAATTTGGATCATATCTGGTGTGGTCCCTTGCGCCACAAATTGAGCAACTGTTTGCTGGGTATAACTCTCAATGGTTTTAATTAATTGAGCATTGTTAAGCTGTTGCCAAGCTTTAGGCTTAAACTGTTTGCCGGGGTCAGTCCAAAAATCGCTATAGTGAAAATCAAGAAGTAGATGAAATCCCAAAGCTTTTGCTCGCTTAGCCAGTTTTAAATCAACAGCTAAACTATTATTGCCTCCGCCATAGGGCTGTCCTTGGCTGTCTTTAGGCTCATTCCACAGGCGTAGACGAACCCAGTTGAAGCCATTGTTTTTTAAAATGACTAACGGATCTTGTTGTTCCTTTTGGGCGTTATAGAATTTACCGCCATGGCTTTCAACATCATGCAGTATGGAGATATCTGCTCCCTTAATAAAAGAAGATGTTGGCAGCTCTGCGGCAGTTGTACATATGCTCGCTGTAAACAGAATAGCTGAACTTAATAATATCCCAAGTGATTTCGATTTCATTATCCTTTACTCCCGCCGGCAGTAAGTCCAGAGACGAAATATTTTTGAAGAGATAAAAATATCAATGCGACAGGAATAGAAATTAATACAGCCCCTGCAGCATAAGTGGTATAACTTGCTCCCATTTTTTGAGCAACTAAATTATATAACCCAATGGGTAAGGTATATTTTTCAGGTGTTCTTAAGATGGTACTGGATAAAATAAAGTCACCCAGTGGTCCGGTAAATGAAAACAAGGCAATAACAGCAATAATGGGTTTAGATAATGGCAAGATAATTTCAATGAATATACGAATGTTGCTCGCGCCATCCATTCGTGCTGACTCATCTAAATCTCGAGGGATCGCATCAAGGTATCCTTTCATTAGATAGGTATTCATGGGGATCATGCCACCGACATAAACTAAAACTAATGCCAAATGACTATTAACTAAACCCAGCATTTGGGCTAGTACAAATATAGCAATCAAAGCCGAAAACTGTGGAACCATTTGTAGCAATAAAAATAACATGAGCCCATTTTTTCTACCTTTAAACCGAAATCTAGAAAAAGAGTAGGCAGTAAAACTGACACAGATAAGTGTTAATATCATGGTTAAGATACTTATCTTCAGTGAGTTATAATACCACTGAAGATAAGGTATTTTTCCATTAAATAAGTCCTGATAATGTATGAATGATAGGTTCTTAGGAATTAAATCAGTACTTAATAGACTGCTTCCAGGGTTAAATGATGCCCCAACTGTCCAGATTAATGGATAAATAATGAGTATCGCAATAATAGTTATTGTTAGATAGGTGAAAAATAGCCGGATATGGTTTCGGCTTTTTATACTGTCAATCATGATACTCTCCTACATCATATCATCATTAAATGAGTTGGTTTTTTTGAACTGCCACAAAGCTAATCCAACTACAAAAATAGATAGTAAAATTGTAATTGCAGCTGCAATCCCATATTGAGATGACGACATGGTTAACTTATAAATCCACGAAACTAAAATATCTGTTCCTCCCGCATTGGAGCTCGCTACGGCAGGACCACCATTGTTGAATAAATAAATGATATTGAAATTGTTAAAGTTAAATGTATATTGCGTAATAAGAATAGGGGCAATTGAATATAGAACTAATGGCAAGGTGATGGTTGTAAGTTTTTGCCAGCCATTTGCCCCATCGATTGTCGCTGCCTCATATAAGTCGTCTGGAATGGCTTGTAATACACCCGTTGTCATAGCAAAGACAAATGGAAATCCGAGCCAGGTTTGCATCATAATTAAGGCACATTTTGTCCAGAATGGATCGGTCATCCAAGCTTTTGGACTTATTCCTATCATGGGTAAGATTGTATTATTGATAACACCAAAAGTTTCATTGAACATTCCAGCAAATACCAAAATAGTAACGAACCCAGGAACCGCCCATGGTAAAATTAAAATTGTTCTGATAATTGCTCTAAATTTTAGATCTTTTTGATTCACTAAAATTGCAATTAATACACCTGCAGCACATTGAAGTGTTGTTGCGAGTAATGTCCAAACGACAGTCCATTGCAAAACATCTAAGAATGTATTTCGCCAGAAACTATATTTAAACATAGTTACAAAATTTTTAAAGCCAACCCAACTGACTAACTTTGCTGGAGGGGTGTGATAAAGATTGTAATTAGTAAAGGCGATAGCAAAACCAAATATAATTGGAAAGACAACTACAAATATCAATAAGATAAAACTAGGGGAGGTCATAAAGTATGGAAAGCCATCTTTCAATAATAGCTGGTACTGCTCTTTTAAATTATTGATTGGGAGTCCATTATCAATTTTTTTACCAGTTTTGTAAGCATCATAAATACTCCAGTAATATAACCCAAATAGCATAAAAGATACGATGATAGCAATAATTCCCTTAGCTAATAGAAAAATTGAGTTATCTCTTGGTAATTCAGTCCCTAATGTGATTACTCCCCAATAACCATGAGTGATAAAATCATAAAAACAACCTGTTAGACTCCAGATTAAAACCATAAAGATAATGCCCTTTAAATATTCTTTATGGTATAGCTGACCTAACCCTGGAATTAATGATAATAGAGTTGACCAGTAGCGATTTTTACTTGAATAGCCATGTGTTAATGGATAAGTCATCATTTAGAACATCCTTTGTAAATGATCATAACCTGGCTATAAGCCAGGTTATATAGCTATTGTTCAGCCTGAGTCATTTGAATCTGCATCTTAATGTTATTAACAGCATTATCGAGAGCGGGTTTGATTTGAGATTTATTCGTTGCAATTAACTGCAGTGCATTATTAACGGGGGTCCAAATCGTGTTAAACTCAGGATTGTTAGGCATGGCTGTAGCATATTTTGCCTGTTCTGCGACAGCGACAGCACCTGCATTTTTATTAAACTCTGGGTCATTAACTAAGGATTTTAGGGCAGGGATTTCTCCAGTTTTAGCAAATCTTATTTTTTCATATTTCGGTTGATTGATGAATTTAATGAATTTTAGAGCAAGATCTTGCTGTTTTGAGTAACTAGAGACAACGTATCCTTTAACTCCCAGTAATGAGCGCATATGCTTGCCATTCGGTAGAATGGGAAGTGGTGCCACACCATAATCAACTCCCGCATTTTCATACGGTTTGAAAGCCCATGGGCCGTTAAATACGATAGCTGCTTTGCCTTCGGTAAACATAGAATCAATGGCATTTAGTCCTGTGCTACCAAGTATTCCTGTAGGAAATAGTCCTGTAGAGTAAAATTTCTTAATGTACGCAGCGGCCTCAATACTTCCTTTGTTATTGAAACCAATATCATCAAAATTGAATGACCCATCTTTATTATGGCCAAAAATATAACCTCCCATGGCAGACATAACGCCATAGGTGTAATAGACTTCATCGAATTTAGCAAGAAGTCCGTATTTTCCTTCTTTGTGGAATTTTTCGGAGATACTAAAAATAGTATCAAAGTCTTTGGGTGGAGTTTTAACTAGTTTTTTATTGTAGATCATTACAATGCTTTCTACTGCTTTAGGTATTCCATATTGTTTATCTTTATAATTGAGTGCAGTTACTGCTGATTTTGTATATTTATCAATGTAGTTATGATTAACTTTTAAAGGCGTGATTAATCCCTGAACAACTGCTCCACCTAGTTGGTCATTTGGAATAACTAAGACATCGGGTCCAATTCCAGCTGGCCCATCTAATCTAAGTTTTTCAATTTGTTGGCTAAATGGTAATTCTATAATATTTACTTTGATGGAATATTTTTTTTCAAAATCATGAATAGCATCTGTTATGCCCGAAGATTTTTTAATATCTTCCCAAACTAATAATTTATTAGTGTTTGTTGCTGCGTTTGCTATTTTTAGTGTGAGAGGCGTCACAGATAAAACCACTGCTAAGGTTGCTATTATTCTATTTTTTTTCATGTTTAGGACCCTTTATTTCTGATTTTTATTTCAGATTTTATTTAACTATTTGTTATTGGAGTCACAAAAAACAGCATAATAATTGTTTTGTCCATTTAAATGAAAGCTCAACAAATCGCTATCGTCAGCACACTTAATTAAAATGGTTCTAGATAGAAAAACTACTAAATCTTTATATAAATGTGATCTAAGATTCAAATTAAGATTTAATTTGTGAAAGCGATTACATTTTTGGTTGGATTTTATGGATCCGTTCCCTTTCTTAGTGTTTCTTATTAGTTATCCATCAGTTCATTCGTTATGACTAGTCTGCTCTTAGTCATTGTCTTACGGTTAGTTTTTGCTCCTGCAAAAGGATTTAATAATGGCGAGTATCCAATTACATAACGTAGTAAAACGTTATACAAATGAAGAGACTATTCATAATGTTAGTCTTGAAATTGATGATGGTGAATTTACTGTTTTTGTTGGGCCTTCTGGGTGTGGTAAATCGACATTACTGCGTATGATTGCGGGGCTTGAAGATATCTCTGATGGTGACATTATTATTGATGATGTTGTAATTAATGATATTGCACCCTCTAAACGTGGAATTGCTATGGTATTCCAATCCTATGCTCTTTATCCACATATGAGTGTTGCTGATAATATTAGTTACGGATTGAAAGTTTCTGGTGTTGGTAAAAATGAACGTCGTCATCGGGCTGAAGTAGTCGCTAAGACTCTACAATTAACGGAGTTGCTTGATAGAAAACCTAAACAGTTATCAGGTGGACAGCGTCAACGTGTAGCAATTGGTCGGGCGATTATTCGTAACCCTAAAGTTTTCCTATTTGATGAGCCTCTTTCTAATCTTGATGCTGAATTACGTGTTGAGATGCGATTATACATTGCTAAGCTTCACCAAGAACTTGGTAATACGATGATCTATGTGACTCATGATCAAATCGAGGCGATGACTTTAGCCGATAAAATAGTGGTTGTCAGAGAAGGTCATGTTGAGCAGATTGGTGCGCCAATGGAGTTGTATTATCATCCTGTCAATCTATTTGTTGCAGGATTTATTGGTTCTCCAAAAATTAATTTTATTCCAGCTCGAGTCACTTCTTATGATGGTACTTATTTAGGATTAAATATTAATAACCAATTAGATATTACTATTCAAAAAGAAAATCTAACTGTTTCTCCTAATGATAATGTGACACTGGGAATTCGTCCTGAAAACCTCTATAAATTAGAAGCTGAAGTTAAAATTCCTTTTCATTGTGAAGTTGTGGAGAGACTTGGTAATAGTACCTATGTGTTTGGGCAAGTTTGTGGCATAGATAAAATAAAAATATTAATGCCGGGTGATCAGGATTTCGAAAGATATAAAAATATGGATGTGTATTTCAATTCTAAAGATTGTTTGCTTTTTAATGAACAAGGAGGTGCTCTATTAAATAATAGGTGATGAAAAGGTCGATGTTCTCAATATATTAATCAAGGATTGTGATTGACAGCTTATTTTTTGATGTATAAGCACCCTACATTGTTTGGAGAACAATTATATGTTTAAAAAAATATTATTTTATGCATCAATAGGAGCTTCAGGATTTGTTCCTCTTATGGCATCCGCAGATACAACCCCTTTTTTTGATAGCGCCAATTTATTCCAACCTAAATTAAATATCTACTTTCGAAGTGGTATCGGTACATCAAGTAAATCGGGTGGTACCAAAAGTGAAGATAATTATTCTAAGCAGATGGTCGGCCGCCTAGGGAATGAATTTGATAGCTACGCTGAAATCGGTCTTGGTGAAGAAGTTTATAATAAAGATGGCAAGGCTTTTTATGTTGATTCAATGTTTTCAATGGATAGTGATGGTTATAACGGTACCGAGCAAACTAGCGATGATTCGGCTAACTTTGGCTTAAAACAATTAAATATCAGGGCTAAGGGGCTAATTGCATCGAATCCTAATGCGATTATTTGGGCTGGTAAACGTTTTTATCAACGTCATGACTTACACATTATCGATACTAAATACTGGGATATCTCCGGTTATGGTGCCGGGTTAGAAGATTTTAAAGCAGGTCCTGGTAAGTTGTCTTTAGCATGGATGCGTGGTGATGCCTCGGGCGATAACACAACATACTATGGTCCAAACGGCAAAGCATATAACGATAATTTAAATATTAACTATGCTGATATCCGTTACGCTGGACTTTCTCCTTGGAAAGGATCTTGGGTTGAATTAGGGATAGATTATGCGATGCCTAATAAAACCAGTGGTCAGGATGGTGTCACCTCTAGTGCAGGGGGACTAGATTACGAGGATTCTAAAAATGGCGTGATGTTAACCGCTGTTCTAGGTCAGAGTATGTTTGGTCAGTACACAACCTTTGTCGCGCAATATGCCAATAAAGGCCTGGCTCAAAATATGACCTCTCAAGGTGGTGGTTGGTATGATGCTTGGAACGATACCTCGGATGCGACCGGTTATCGCTTAATTAACACCTCTGATTTTCAGTTCGGTAAACGTGTTAGTGTGAACTATGTCTTAATCTATGGTCACTCAAGTAACATTGACAGTGGGGGGCAGGATCAGTCTCTGTTATCGTTTGTCACTCGTCCTATTTATCAATGGGATGAATACAATAAAACGATGGCCGAAATTGGTTATTTCCAAGTCAATAAATCTGATACCAGTAATAGTGACACTAAAGGCCATAAAATTACGATTGCTCAAGCTTGGTCTGCTGGTATGGGATTGTATGCTCGTCCAGAAATTCGATTGTATGCAACTTATATTAAATCAGATTCCGGTCTAGTGGATTCTATCGCTAATGGTAACTCGAACCATGATTTCCGTTATGGTGTGCAGGGTGAAGTTTGGTGGTAAGCCAATAATTTGTTGTCTCGCAGTTGGGCCAGCAATGCTGGCCCTCAATTGGAGTTGTTATGAAACAAACCGTTTTAGTGGGGCTATTACTAGGTTTATCTGGATGTGTCAGTGTTAATAATAGCCAGCCTTCAGCTGATAACTCTTTAGCAACTAGCTCAGCGCAATTTGAATCAACAATTCAAGGTCAAACTGTTTGCTGCAGCACTTATCAGTCGATGCCATATAAAGTAATTCACTCTGCGGGGGAATATAAGTTAGCTGTCACACCCCAATCCCCTGTTTTTAACTTTGCAGAAGGCAAATCACGGTTTGCTGCCTATAAATTTATTGCGCCGCAGACATATAGTGATTTTAAAGTGACCTTAACATTTGATATCCGCCAGCAATTGTTTTTACCAAAAGCGGTGATATTAGATGATAATTTCCATGTTACAGGTGTCTTAGATAATCAGTTTTTTGCAAAAAGCCCAAACTACTATCACCTGAAAAGTGAGATAGAAAGACAAATTGTCATGGGAAATGCTCAGCACCGTTATCTTGTTCTTTATCAACCAAACGATCAGCTGTCTCAAACATTTCAGGTTGAAAGTCAAAAAGCAATTTTTAATCGAGTACATGCCTATGCGCCACCTCCAGATCCGTTGCGCTACCAAGTTATGCGCTATCGTCCAGTCGGAAACTTTGTGTTGGATGCTGAATCTGTTTCTTTGGTTGAGAGTAGTTCTGCCTATACAACAAATCCATCATCTTCCCAAGTTGTAAATCAAGTAAAACCTGAGATCCAACAACCTAAAGCCGAGATAGAACCCAAGCAAACTAGTCAGGCTTCGGTAACTAAAGTCGCGAGCAAGCAAGAGAGCGTTGATAGTCGTTCAATTAATTTATCTAAAGCTGAGCGGCAAGCTGTGATAAAACCGGATGGTAAAATTCAACAACATCCAGTGTATCTGAACATGCCTAATACACATTTTTACTCATCAAAACCATATGAGTTGCAGATGATAGAACAGCGTTTATTGACTAATATCGAAGATGCTCTGAAAGGACATGATTATCAGCACGCCATTGAGCTCTATCAGCAGGCTAAACGCCAAGGTGTGGCTGATGCCAGTGAGATCTTTGCTGAGGCGTTAGATAAGTTACCGCAATAACGCATAAACAATCTATTGGCATTTTATTTAGCTAAAAGCCTGTTGTTGCAATAGGCTTTTAGCCAGTGTTGAGGGTACTTACGTTACATCATTTGCGCTTATTAAAAATATTATCAGTGATTTTTGTAAACGTTACCACATATCGGATATTATTAAATGACGGGTATCTACTTGCCAAATCAGAGTTTTTCATGAATCTTGGTGACAAAGAGGTGAGATATGACAATTGAATTCAAGGTGTTATAGAAGGAAGGTATGGCAACAATCAAAGATGTCGCTCGAATTGCTGGGGTTTCTGTAGCAACAGTTTCACGAGTTATTAATGGTTCGCCCAAAGCGGGAAAAGAGTCACAGTTAAAGGTCAAAGAGGCGATGGCTCAGTTGCGTTATCAGCCAAATGCCAGTGCTCGGGCACTCGCTCATCAAGATTCTGAAATGTTGGGATTAATTGTTGCTGATGTTTCCGATCCTTTTTTTGGCAATATGGTTAAAGCGGCGGAACAAGTTGCCATTGATAACCATAAATTTCTTTTAACGGCAAATGGTTATCACCTCGGCGAACGTGAACAGCAAGTGATTGAACAGATGCAGCGGCACCGCTGTCACGCACTGGTTGTGCATGCCAAAATGCTAACCGATGAGCAACTCGGCGAATATTTTGAGCAAATTCCTGGTATGGTAGTCATCAACCGTATGGTTGAAAAATATGCACACCGCTGCCTGGCGCTGGATGATCATTATGGTGCTTGGCTTGCGACGAATCATTTGTTAAGTCAAGGGCATCGCCGTATTGCTTTTTTGTGCTCTAACCACGCTATTTCTGATGCTGATGATCGCTTAAGTGGCTATCGAGATGCGCTGGCAGATTTTGGCATTGAGTTTGATGAAAAGTTAGTTGGCTATGGCTCTCCTGATCATGTTGGCGGGGAGCATGCAATGACCGAGCTTTTAAACACGAACACACCTTTTTCAGCGGTCACCTGTTATAACGACCCCATGGCCGCCGGGGCTTTAGCTATTGCTTATGACAATGATATTCGAGTGCCTGAGCAGCTTTCGATTGTTGGCTTTGATGATGTATTGATTGCCCGCTATGTTCATCCTCGTTTGACAACAATTCGCTATCCCATGGTGCAGATGGTGCATAAAGCGGCCAGTTTAGCGATTCGCTTGTCGCAAGGTGAACAAACCGATCAAGGCTCTGGAATATATAAACCCACTCTTATTCGTCGCCATTAGGTTTCTCGTTATTTAATAAAGTCTTAAGATTTTGATCGAATTATGTGAGGCTTTTCTCGTTTCTTTTAACTAAAAATTTAAACGTGATTTACCACTCAGAAAACTAATATGTAATCGCTTACATTGCTTGCGTTAATAGGTGAATAGTCAATTAAATATTATTGGCTGTTCTATTTCCTCGTAACCAATTGAGCAGAGGGTTTTATGCATACTAGTAGTTTGGGGCTGCACACCTTGGACTATGTCATATTTGCCATCTATGTAGTGGTTATTGTCGGATTAGGGCTGTGGGTCTCCAGAACCAAAGGAGATCAGACTAAAGGGACGAAAGACTACTTCTTAGCGGGTAAATCATTGCCATGGTGGGCTATTGGTGCTTCATTAATTGCGGCAAATATTTCGGCCGAACAGTTTATCGGCATGTCTGGCTCTGGATTTGCGATAGGTTTGGCAATCGCTTCATATGAGTGGATGTCAGCATTAACGCTGATTCTGGTTGGTAAATATTTCTTGCCAATCTTCATTGAAAAACAGATTTATACCATTCCAGAGTTTGTGGAAAAACGTTATAACCGACAGCTCAAGTCTATTTTGGCTATTTTTTGGCTGGCGTTGTATATCTTCGTAAACCTCACATCAGTACTTTATCTTGGCGGGCTTGCTCTGCAGACCATCTTAGGTGTGCCACTGAGTTATACCATTATTGGCTTGGCTGTATTTGCTGTTGTTTATTCACTTTATGGTGGCTTAGCTGCGGTTGCTTGGACCGATGTGGTGCAGGTGATTGTTTTGGTCATTGGTGGATTGTTTACCGCGTTTGCCGCATTAACCATCTTAGGCGATGGAAGCGGTATTTTCGCTGGCTTTTCTCGCATTATGCACGAAGCGCCAGAACACATGCAGATGATCTTATCTAAAGATAATCCTCAGTTTGTCAATGTTCCTGGGATTGCGGTGCTCATTGGTGGCTTATGGGTTGCCAACTTGTATTACTGGGGCTTTAACCAGTACATCATTCAGCGTACATTGGCGGCAAAATCAGTGCCTGAAGCGCAAAAAGGGATTGTATTTGCTGCATTCTTAAAACTGTTAATTCCAGTTTTGGTGGTTGTTCCTGGGATTGCCGCTTGGGTTATTAGCCAAGATCCCCAGTTGATGGCTAAACTGGGTGCGGCAGCGAGTGTGAACTTGCCGACCATGGCTCATGCTGATAAAGCGTTTCCATGGTTAACTCAATTTTTGCCAATTGGTATTAAAGGTGTTGTATTTGCGGCTTTAGCTGCTGCCATTGTGTCATCTCTTGCATCCATGCTGAACTCAACAGCAACCATCTTTACTATGGATTTGTATAAACCTTATATCAATCCAAAAGCAAGTGAAGGTAAATTGGTCAATGTTGGGCGAATCACCGCATTGGTTGCTTTGGTGGTTGCTTGCTTAATTGCTCCTCAACTGGCTGGTATCGGTCAGGCATTCCAATATATTCAGGAATACACAGGCCTCGTTAGCCCTGGTATTTTAGCTGTATTCCTAATGGGCTTGTTCTGGAAAAAAACCACGAGTAAAGGCGCAATTGTTGGTGTTATTTTGTCGATTCCATTTGCATTATTCTTGAAGTTGATGCCATTTGATATGCCATTTATGGATCAAATGCTTTATACCTTCTTCTTTAGTGTTGTGGTCATGGCATTAACCAGCCTGACAACCAACCCGGTAGATGATGATCCTAAAGGGATCCAAGTTACCAATAAAACGTTTAAAACAGATGGCGCGTTTAACATTTGTGCATATATCATTTTGATTATCTTAGTCGTTTTATATGCATGCTTCTGGTAGAGCGTTGTTATCGAGATAAAAGAAAGGCCCGCTTATAAAGCGGGCCTCATTGATCTTAATGGCTTCTAAGTTGTAGAGTCTAGTTATTAATCGTCATATCCCTCACGCAAATATTCCCGCAGCTGTTTCTGCTCCAGGTAATCTTCAATACCACGGCGCGCTTGCCCTTTTGAGCGACCGCGATGGTCTTGATGACTTTTACGAGCATGTTTGCGGTCATCATCCTCGTCCATCCAGTCTTCATCATCAAATTGAGGGCGATTAGATCGTTTCATTCCCTATCACTCCAAAACAATCAAAATAGATCATGGGCAGTCTGTGGGATGAGGACAAACCACCCAGTTACAACGTGAGATATGCTCACGTGACAAGCTCATAGTCGCAATAGTCGCGGGGGTAGTAAAGAAGAAAAAGTGGATTTTTTAGGTTATTTTCTTCTAAGCATAGAGGCTTTTTCACCAAAAAGTTTTAATTAAAAAGTACTTTATTAAGAACACAGAAAGTTGCTAGGGATAGGGGAAAACTGGCCTAAAATAGGCCAGTTTGAAAGGTATTTAGCTGTTTTCTCGAGCAATTGCTCGATATGCAATATCATTGCGATAGTAACATTGATCCCATTGGATCGTTTTTACTTGAGCGTATGCTTTTTGCTGCGCATCTTGCACTGAGTTACCTAATGCAGTTACACATAAAACGCGTCCGCCATTGGTTACCGTTTGTTGCTGGTCGTTAAACTTAGTTCCTGCTTGAAAGACTTTACTTTCAACCGCTTCTCCAGGAGCTGCAAGCTCAGGTAGACCGCTAATAACATCCCCTTTATTGTAGCTGCCCGGATAACCACCGGCTGCAATGACAACGCCAACTGCTGGCTGAGGCGCAAATTTAGCTTCGACTTTGTCTAAGTTTTTATCTAGTGCGGCCTGACACAGCCCGACTAAGTCAGATTGTAACCGCATCATGATTGGCTGCGTTTCAGGGTCACCAAATCGGCAGTTATATTCAATGACTTTAGGTTCACCAGCTTCGCTTATCATCAATCCGGCATATAAAAAGCCAGTATATGGATTGCCTTCGCTCGCCATCGCTTTTACCGTCGGCCAAATGACCTCATCCATAATCCGTTGATAAACGGCATCGGTCACAACTGGTGCAGGTGAATAAGCACCCATTCCACCCGTATTGGGGCCAGTGTCGCCATCACCAACACGTTTGTGATCTTGACTGGTTGCCATCGGCAGCACATGTTCGCCATCGACCATCACAATAAAGCTGGCTTCTTCACCTTCGAGAAATTCTTCAATAACGACTCGAGAGCCGGCATCACCAAAGCGATTACCAGAGAGCATATCGCGAATTGCTTCTTCGGCTTCATCTTCGCTCATGGCGACCACAACACCTTTACCTGCTGCTAATCCATCTGCCTTAATGACGATAGGTGCACCTTGCAGATGCAAGTAAGCCAGTGCTGGTTCAACTTCACTAAAGGTTTGATAGGCTGCACTTGGAATGTTATGGCGAGCCAGAAAATCCTTGGTAAATGCTTTTGAGCCTTCTAATTGTGCTGCTGCTTGAGTTGGACCAAAAATCGCTTGCCCAGCGGCTTGGAATTTATCCACCACGCCGATGACCAGTGGTGCTTCTGGACCCACAATTGTTAAGTCAATGGCATTGTTTTTCGCAAACTCAAGTAACTCATCAACCGCGTCAGCGGCAATGGCGACGTTCGTAATTTTAGGTTCTTGAGCGGTACCGGCATTGCCAGGGGCGACAAAAACTTGGGTAACATTGGGCGATTGGGCTGCTTTCCAGGCCAATGCGTGTTCGCGGCCACCGCCGCCAATGATTAAAACGTTCATAGTGCTCCTAATGGCTGAGCATATTGGCACTCAGCCATGCGTCAATTAATGGAAAAAGTGGCGCATTCCGGTAAAGACCATTGCGATGTTATGTTCATCTGCTGCGGCGATGACTTCTTCATCACGAATTGAGCCGCCAGGCTGGATGACACAAGTCACGCCAGCTTCTGCTGCTGCATCAATACCGTCGCGAAATGGGAAGAAGGCATCTGATGCCATCACGCTTCCAGCAACTTCTAAGCCTTCATCGTGGGCTTTGATCCCAGCGATTTTAGCGCTATAAACGCGGCTCATCTGGCCGGCACCGACACCAATCGTCATATGATCTTTGGCGTAAACGATGGCATTTGATTTTACAAATTTGGCAACTTTCCAGCAGAATAAAGCATCATTAAGCTCTTGTTCTGTTGGGGTACGTTTGGTGACAACTTTAAGCGCATCTTTTGGCACCATGCCTGTGTCACGGTCTTGAACTAACAAACCGCCATTGACGCGTTTTAACTGATAACCTTGCGCCTTGCCTTGCCAAGCACCTGCTTCTAACAGACGAACGTTCTTTTTAGCTGCAACAATCTGTCTGGCATCGCTGCTCACACTTGGTGCGATAATAACTTCGACAAATTGACGGCTGATAATCGCTTCGGCAGTGTCTGCGTCTAATTCGCGGTTGAAGGCGATAATGCCACCGAATGATGAAGTTGGGTCAGTTGAAAATGCACGCTGATATGCAGTTAAAATATCATCGGCAATGGCAACGCCACAAGGGTTGGCATGTTTAACGATAACGCACGCAGGTTCTTCGAATTCTTTCACACATTCAAGCGCTGAGTCAGTATCGGCGATATTGTTATAAGACAGAGCCTTACCTTGCAACTGTTTGGCACTGGCGACAGAGCCCGCTGGTGTTTCATCTTCCACATAAAAAGCGGCTTGCTGATGGCTGTTTTCACCATAGCGCATGTCTTGTTTTTTCTTAAATTGGAAGTTGATGGTGCGAGGGAATTTCGATGACGGATCGTTCTCTTGTGCTTTGCCATAGCTTGGTACCATGGTGCCGAAATAGTTTGCGATCATTCCATCGTATGCCGCTGTGTGTTCAAATGCAGCGACCGCTAGATCAAAACGGGTTTGAGCGTTAAGCGAGTTATTATTGGCAATCATCTCTTCGAGAACGCGTTGATAATCACAGCTGTTGACCACAATTGCGACATCTTTGTGGTTTTTCGCTGCGCTGCGAACCATGGTTGGACCGCCAATATCGATGTTTTCAATCGCATCTTCGAGTGAGCAATCTGGATTTGCTACCGTTTGCGCAAATGGATACAGGTTAACGACGACCATGTCGATAGGTTCGATTTGATGCTCTGTCATCACGTCATCATCGATTCCTCTGCGTCCGAGGATCCCTCCATGAATTTTCGGATGGAGCGTTTTGACTCGTCCATCCATCATTTCTGGGTGACCTGTATAATCAGATACTTCAACGACGGCAATGCCATTGTCACTGAGTAACTTACAGGTGCCTCCGGTTGACAAGATTTCGATATCGCGCTCACTTAAAGCACGAGCAAAATCTACAATACCTGTTTTGTCGGAAACGCTAATTAGCGCACGTCGAATTGGTCGAGCGTTTTCCATTGCGAGTGTATTCCTCTGATGTTTTCAAAATTGAGGGCAGGGGGGACTGCCTATAGAACCCTCTAATGGTAACCGAAAACGGGGGCTAAAGGCGATTATCAGCAAAAAAAATCCTTGTTTATTGTCAATTAGACGAACTGTATGGGTTGACTTTGGAGCACTGTTTAAGGTTTATACTTAAGTTATGTTGATGATTTATCACCTAGAGGTAAATTGGCCAAGGAGCAAATATGTATCAGATCGGTGAATTAGCCAAACTCTGTGGGGTAAGCACAGAAACGATTCGCTTTTATGAAAAAGAAGGACTGCTTAAAGAACCTTCTCGCGCAGCTAACGGCTATCGGCTTTATAGTGATCAGGATTTGGGGCGGCTACGCTTTATTTTGCGTGGTAAAAACGCAGGCCTTTCTAATTCGGATATGCTGGAAATGGTCGCGATACGAGAAAATCGCGAACAGTTATCCTGTCGAGATGTCCGTCAGGTGGTTGATAATAAATTAGCGATTGTGCGGGATCAGATAGAGGAGCTTAAAAGCTTTGAAGCCTCGTTATCTGATTTAAGCGAGACCTGCTGTGGCGGCGATGAAAGTGCCACCCATTGTGCGATTCTAGAGACGCTGGATGATATTTTAGGTGAACGCCATGTCGAACATCACCATCATGAATGAGATGTTAGTTCGCACTAACTGATTTTTTCTGTTCAATAAACATCACACTGCCATCGCTGGTATAAAAGGCTCCGCTATCAAAAATAAGCCCTTGTTTGATTGCGTTGATATAGCGTTTGACCATAAATTCACGGCCGCGCTCGCAGTTTTTAATGGGCCGGTCAACCAATGGTGTTGCCAGACTAATTCGGTTGCCTGTTATCTGCATAACGCCAGCCAGTCGATGACATCCACCATGGCCATAAAGCCCTAATGAATTATTTGTTTTGACGAGCTTAAATTCGACAAACTCTCTGGCATCATAAGGTGACGTTGCTTTCCAGTTGGTTTGATCCAATGTATTTGGGTCAAGCGGTGGCGGATATCCGTTGCAGCCGGCTAAAAGCGTGGCAGCGGCAAAAGATAAGCTAATTAAACTTACAATGCGCATATCGTCCCTGTATAAATATATCTGTCGTTAAACCATCATGTTAACTGGCAATTTTATTCAGTTTAACGGACATATTTATAAAATAAAGTAGTTTATCGATAAGCCATGTAACCGAAACACTATTTAGCAAGTTTTTCCGTGAGTGTTGGTGTTTGGCTCTCGGTTGGGGAAAACAGCGCGGTGATTTGGTCTAAATCATCGATTCGGTGTAGTTCGACAGGAAGGTTGCCACTGTTTAAGCCAAAAACTAGTACGCCATCTTCAGTCAGTTTCATGCTTTTAATACGATTGTAGGCAATAAATGCATTCGCAAAGAAAAAACCTTCGGGCTTAAATAACATTTTTGGTGGGCGAATATACGCCAGATAAATTGCCACAAGTGCAACGGTTGCAAGCAAATAGGTGGTGAAAGTGGTGCCACCTGTGGTGATGTTCTGATAGAGCAAAATACCAATTAGAGCGACAAAAATAAGGCAATCGAGGCGGGTTTTTCTCAATAGCTGAACGCGTAGTATTGTTTTCCCTCGGCGTCTAGGCATGATGAATTCATCATAAATGGCATAAGCGAGCATTAACACGATACAACCTAATAAGACCCAATCCGTTAATGACATAACATCCTCACTTCGTCGTTTTATCTATGATTAACCGGGACAAATGCCCCGGCTAATTTAAGAGTTTATTACAGACCCAACAGGCCAATCCAGTAACCAATGATCCCAATGACAAAGAATCCTAAGATGATTACCAATGGGTTGACGTTTTTACGCATCAGCCACATACAACCTAAGGTCAGTAGCAATGGAACAAGTCCTGGCATCAACTGATCAAGAATCGATTGAACTGTTGTGACATGGGTACCACCGGTTTGGTCTTTAACTGTGGAGACCACGAGCGGAATATTTACGTGAGTCCATTTGTTGACCAATGCCCCCATGACAAAGAGCCCAAGAATCGATGCCCCCTCAGTCAGTTTTTGTAAGAAGCCACCGCTTACGTCCTGAACAATTGCCACCCCTTTTTGATAACCATAAGCCACCCCGTAATAGCGAACTAACAGACGGCATAGGTTAAACAAGAAGAAGAACAAAATAGGACCTAACAGACTGCCACTCATTGCAATCCCAGCACCTAAGGCACCAAATACTGGTCGCATGGTTCCCCAGAACACAGGGTCGCCCACACCAGCGAATGGCCCCATCAACCCAACTTTAATCCCGTTGATTGCAGCATCGTCAATTTCTTTGGCACCATTGGCGCGTTGTTCTTCCATCGCCATGGTTACACCTAAAACAGGTGCTGCTACATAAGGGTGAGTGTTAAAGAACTCAAGGTGGCGGCGAATAGCCTGTTTGCGTTCTTCATTATTTTCCGGATAAAGGCGGCGAATCATTGGCACAACGGAGAAACAAAATCCTAGTGCCTGCATCCGTTCAAAGTTCCAGGAACCCTGGAAGAGGTTTGAACGCAGAAATACCCCGAAAATATCCGATTTGGTAATTTTTTTCTGTTTATTATCAACCATGATCCAATGCTCCTGTTAATCCAATTCGTTATCTAAATCTTCATCACCTTGACTCTGAACAACTTGTCCAGGGACACGGTTATATTTAGGGTGTAACTGAATGTATACGATAGCCATCACTACGCCTAACACACCCAGAGCAACCAAGTTGAAGTTTGTAAAGGCTGCAACCACAAAGCCTAAATAGAAAAATGGCATCAGGTAACCGGCGCGCATCATGTTGATGACCATGCCATAACCAACAACAACGATCATGCCACCTGCGATGGTTAAACCATTGGTAACCACTTCAGGAATAGCATCCAACATGGCGTGAACACTTTCAGTTCCAACAGTCACCGCAACAATCGTTGCAGGGATTGCGATACGCATTGCTTGCAAAATCAAAGCGCCGCAGTGCAACCAGCTAATGGCGCTCAAGTTGCCGTTATCAGCGGCTTTATCGGCTGCGTGCTGGAAGCCCACTGTGATGGTACGAACAATAATTGTCAGAACTTGGCCTGCTGCTGCTAGTGGAATTGCCAGAGCAATACCGGCACCAACACTTTGTCCGCCAGCGACGACCAGAATGGTTGAAATAACCGAAGCAAGCGCTGCATCAGGTGCAACCGCAGCCCCAATATTCATCCAGCCTAGTGCGATCATCTGCAATGTACCACCGATGATAATCCCGGTTTTCATATCCCCCAGAACTAACCCGATTAAGGTACAAGCAACCAATGGTTGGTGAAATTGAAATTCGTCTAGAATCGAGCTAAACCCGGCCAGACAGGCGATAATAAATACTAAAATAATTTGTAATGTGGTGATTTCCATGAAATCTCTCCTTAGACATTAAGGAACATAAACCCTTCACAATTGCCCGTTATCAGGCAATTTTTTTGATAAGGTCCATCATGTTCAGTCTGCTGTCTGTTGCGACTTTACGAACCTCTAATTCAATTCCTTTTTTATCTAGTTCTTTAAAGGATTCGATATCTTTTTCATCAACAGAAACGGCATTGTTTACCTGCGTTTTACCCGTTTTAAATGCCATCCCGCCGATGTTTACTGATGGAATTTCAACGCCACCTTCAACTAGTGAGAGGACATCTGTTGGATTAGTAAATAGCAGCATGACTTTGTCGTGAGCATATTTAGGGTTGTCGTAAACACGAATTGCTTTGGCAACATCAACCACATGTGCTGTTACCCCTGGAGGTGCAACTTGTTTTAACAATGTTGATCGCACTGTATCTTTAGCGACCTCATCGCTCACCACAATAATCCGGTTTACACCCGTTTCTTTGGTCCAACGAGTGGCAACCTGACCATGGATCAGTCGGTCATCAATACGTGCTAACCCAATTTTCATATGTCCACCTGGACCTGCTGCCGCTGGTGCAGCTTTAGGCGCTGGTTTAGGAGCTGGAGTTTTTTCTTCTAATTTTGTTTTAAAGGCTTTGACACCACCGCTGCCTGCTTCCAGAGCGACTTCAATCAGCTCTTTTAGTGAAGGGTCATCATCACGGGTCATAAATGTTTCTGTTAACATCGGAATGTTAACGCCAGTGATGACATCATAATCGTCATGTTCGTTGGCAAGACGCGTCGCAGCATTAAACGGACTGCCTCCCCAAGTATCCACTAAAAATAAAACGCCTTTTTCAGTGTCTAACTCGGACAGACAAACTTTATATTTTTCTACCAGTGTTTCGGCATTCTCACCGGGTTTAAACTCGATGAAGGCCACGTTTTGCTGATCACCGATTAACATTTCTGCATTTCGCAGAAGAGGTTCGGCGGCTGCGCCATGAGTGCCGATAATGATCGCTATACTCACGCTTATTCCCTCATTTATTTGATGGTCTTATAAATAGCAAGTTTGACAAAAAATATTGTGAACCAGTCTTTTCGGTTCATTCTTGTTTTCTTACTACCTTTGCTCGTTGCAGTTTCACGATAGCGATAGTTGACAATAAAAAATGTGATTGTAGGCATTTATTGAAAGAACAATAGGTTGGCGTAAAAATACCGAGAATTTTCAACCAAACCTGTTGGCGCGCGGGTTTCGTACGATTTTTATTCAAGATGAAATATTATTGTTACAATTTGTTACAAAACAGGGGATTGAAATAGGACGCAATTTACATAGCTAGTTTCTACATATCATCTATCAATCTGCTTAAATCTAAGTCAGATAATGGCCTATGCCAATTGATTAGAATTTAAATTTAATCCTCAGAAAAAATCTCAGATTTACAAAATTAGTTGTAAAAAAAAGAGGGCTAGATGAAATCATCTATTAAGTTGCTATTTTTTCAGTTTTTATAAATTTTGTATTTGATAAGCAGAGCAATCGGTCATCATCATTGATTAAATTACGGATGATAATGATTCTTAATTGCTTTTGCGGAGCGAATTGCTTATGCTCTGATTTTGAGTTGTGAAGTTGTGTTGGTTATGGATAGTGATTGGCTGAAATTACAGCAAACCGTGGCACAAATTTGCCCCTATCTAGAGACTGTCGATGATATTCTCGCGCCGAGCGCGGATGCCTCTGCGTTTATTGCTTTGTATGAACGCGTTGTCAGGCAATATCCTGAAGCGGGCGCGGCATTTGCTAAAACCAGATTGTATGGGTTATTATTCTGGCAGCCATTTTTTCTGGCGTTTATCAGCATTTATGCAACGGATAAACTGGTTCGACTCAAAGATCTTAAGCAATACACTCAACCTCTGTTTGTCAAAGGGGTCGGTATTGTAAAACCTGAATTTATTAGCGCTGACAAAGAGTCCCTCATTCATTTCGCGGTCCGTGACATTCAGCGATTATCTGAGCACTATATTGAGCAGATTGGTCCTCAATATCTTCCTCGAGAGCGAATGATGCGGCGATTATTATGTGATCAGTTGCTTGGCTGTTTCGTTCATCTGGAACCGTTGTGGTTAAACTACAGTATTAACTATCGCCTTGAGCAAGCGAGTTTGTGGTTAGATGCTTTTGGGTTTAAGCAGCAGGCCCTTAATCAGTTAAGTTTTCAAGACCATCAACTGGCAATGGTTCGAGATACATGTTGTCTGGCCTATAAATGTCAGGGGCGACAATATTGTCGCAATTGTCCATTATCCAAAAAGCCGCAGCAGACGCTCAGCCGAAGCCATCACGCGAAGTTGTCATAATCATTTTCTATATTTACTCTAACGGCTTAAATACTGATATGAGATTGTGATGAAACGCAGCGCTGAATTTCAGCTTATTTATACCCAACCGATTGAAACATCGTTATTCCAAACAAATCTTTTGGAGCCTGTTGCACTTTTCTGTGAGTTATTTGATGGCGCTAAGCAGCACATTGATATTGCCCAGTTTTACCTGTGTTGTCAGGCGCAAAGTGCATTTGAGCGCATCATTGATGCGCTCGTGCGAGCCAGCGAACGCCACGTAAAAATTCGTATTTTGCTGGCAAAGCAAGGCTTGGCACTTTCAACCGCTACTGTGCTTGAGCAATTAGCGGCGCTGCGCGGTGTTGAGATCCAATTGATCGACTATCAGCAGATAAGTGGCGGAATCATGCATGCTAAATATGTGGTTGTGGATGGTCAGTGTGCAACATTGGGCAGTCATAATTTTGATTGGCGAGCGATGCATCATATTCACGAATTGAGTATATTGATTCGTCATAAAGATATTGTGGAACAATTGCAGGCAATTTTTGATTTTGACTGGCATGCGCAGCTTCTTCAATCACAAAATGTTCCAGTATTGGCGCTAAATCATTATCCCATCTTTGCTAGTAATTTTAACGCTGCAACATTGCTGGCAAGCCCTAATGAATACAACCCAGCGATGGTTGCAGATTCTCAGCACGCTCTTGTACAAATTATAGATAATGCCCAAAGGCTTGTTCGTATCATGGTTATGAAATATCTGCCGTTGGGCCAGCCTTCTTCGAGCCAAAGATTTTATCCTGTTATCGATAATGCACTTCGAAAAGCGGCACAAAGAGGTGTTGATATAGAGCTGTTGGTATCCAATTGGTATCGCGGGGAAGAGCAGATGCAATATGTTAAAAGCCTTGCGATATTGGCAAATGTCACGATTAAAGTCATTACAATCCCACAAGCCGTTGAAGGTTTTATCGCTTATGCTCGAGTATTACATTCTAAAGCCATGAGTGTTGATTCAAAACTGGCGTGGATTGGCACAAGCAATTGGGAAGGTGGCTACTTGGATAATTCGCGAAATGTTGAACTGGTCCTGCCTGATTCGACCATCGTCTCACAAGTAGAGGCAATTCATCAGCAGCTTTGGCATAGCCCCTATGCCGAGTGTGTTGATTTAAACCGTCACTATGAAGCTGTCGACCCTAGTTCGCCATCATTTTCAATGTGATATTCAGCGCCATATAGAGGCAGCGGCTGCGCCAAACGCTCAATTAAAAAGCTGGGTTTTAAGTTGTAGCTGACTAAGTCTTCAATGGCGACCCAGCGAAATATCACATCAACATCGCTCTCAATACCGTGAAAGTCATGTTCGGGGGTAAACTCAGGAGAGCAGATTGGATTGACTTGGAAAAAGGTTGAAAGCTCATGGTAGTGGACATCTTTAAATGTGAAAAAACTTTCAACATAAAAACAAAGAGGGCCGACATCACTTTCCCAACCTAGCTCTTCTCGAACTTCGCGACGAATGGTTGATTGGGTATCTTCAAACAACTCAACCCGACCTCCAGGCAGAGACCAAAAATCATCATCAGCTTTACGTTGAATGAGTACATGCTCGCGTTCAATAATGATTGCTACTGCGCGAAAGTTAAATTTATTTTGTCCAAATTGGTAACTAATCATAAGGTTGCCGACAGACTGTTAAATTTACCGATAGTGTGATGTGATTTATCCGATTGCTATGATGAGTCTATAAGATTATAAATTATCAGAACAGTCTAAAAATAAAATAGAGCCGATAAATGCACAAAAAGATTTTTATCGGCCCTATTCTCAATGATAGAACAGTGTAGTTTTATAATTTAATCGTAAATTCTCCCTCTGGAAGGGCGCTTAAAATGAGCCCTTCGCTAGAATCTTCAACTGTCAGGTATGATGCATGACTCAGCGTAAAAATATTGCGCAGGCAAATCGAGCAATTCTGGCTGATGCCAGCGCTTTCAAAGGTTATTTCACTGCCGCGGCGATAGGCTGTTAATCGAAACACCTCATGACCTTCTAGGTCGTAAATAACTGAGCTGGCTTGATGTTGTTCTTCAAGTTCAAATAGCGAAAACTGGGTGCCGTCGGCATAATTATAATCAGGTCGTTGGTCATTATTACCTAGCGCTAATAATGTGTTGGGTTTGACATAGACTGGCATACTTAATACGTCATGATTTTGCTGTTGCCAGTGGCCACCACTGAGCTGTTTGTTATTGAATAATTGGGTCCACTTCCCATGGGGTAAATAAAAACGCACATCTCCACGTTCATTAAATACAGGCGCGACTAACAGCGAATCGCCGAACATATATTGTTGATCAAGATACTCGCATGCAGGATCAAGCGGAAAATCTAATAACATGGCTCGCATCATCGGCGTTCCTGTTTGCTGTGCATTGACGGCCATCGCGTATAAATAAGGCATCAAGCGACATTTCCACTGGGTGAAATAGCGCAGAACATCGCAGGCTTGTTCATCAAAATTCCATGGCACACGATAGGAACTACTTCCGTGCAGGCGACTATGGCTAGAGAACAACCCAAATGCACACCAGCGTTTATACACATGAGCTGGCGCTGTCTCTTCAAATCCGCCGATATCGTGACTCCAGTAACCAAATCCGGATAAACCTAAAGAGAGCCCTCCGCGTAGACTTTCTGCCATTGACTCATAGGTTGCATAGCTATCGCCACCCCAATGAACGGGATATTGCTGAGATCCTACCGTTGCACTGCGAGCAAATACAGCGGCCTGTCCTTTGCCTAGTTTCTCTTCTAAAACTTCATAAACCAGTTGGTTATAAAGTAGAGCATAATAGTTATGCATTCGTTTGGGATTGGCTTGGTTATGCCATTGCACATCGGTTGGTATGCGCTCGCCAAAGTCTGTTTTAAAGCAATCTACACCCATATCTACGAGCCTACGTAGATGATCCTGATACCAGTTCACCGCCTGTGGATTCGTAAAATCAACAATAGCTTGACCGGCTTGCCATTTGTCCCATTGCCAAATAGAGCCATCTGGGCGTTTGAGTAGATAACCATTGGCTTTGCCTTGAGCAAATAATGGGGACTTCTGGCCAATATAAGGATTGATCCAAACGCATAAATGTAGCCCCTTATCATGCAATCTGGCGAGCATCGCTTTGGGATCAGGAAATGTATCTGGGTCCCATTGAAAATCGCACCATTGAAACGGTTTCATCCAGAAACAGTCAAAATGAAAAACATGCAATGGTAACTGTCGCTCTGCCATTCCATCGATGAATTGATTGACCGTCTGCTCATCATAATTGGTGGTAAATGAAGTGGTTAGCCATAAGCCAAAAGTCCAAGCTGGTGGTAGAGCAGGGCGTCCTGTTAATCGGGTATAACGATTTAACACTTCTTTTGGCATTGGGCCATCAATTAGATAAAACTCGAGACGTTCTCCTTCGGTGCTAAATTGCATTTTCGAAACTTTTTCAGATGCAACTTCAAACGAGACAGACTGAGGCTCATTAACAAACACGCCATAGCCACGATTGGTTAGATAAAATGGAATATTTTTATACGCTTGTTCCGTACTGGTTCCGCCATCTCGGTTCCACGTATCAACAACCTGACCGTTTTTAACCAAAGCACTAAAACGCTCGCCTAATCCATACACTGTTTCCCCGACACCTAAATCAAGACGGCTGAACATGTAAGGCTGGTTAGTATTTTGGTCGATAAGATAGCCGCTATTTTTAGCGCTGCTGCCCGTGAGTTTGAGCTGCTGGTGAAAGAATTGAATATCCCAAAGACCTTTAGTTGGCAGTTTAACGCTGAGCTCACCACTGGTGAGGTAGGCAAACTCATTATCAATGGTGCAATCAGCGACAAAGTGTTCATCGGTATTGAGCTTAAAATTAGGGAACTGCTCGGTATCGCCATCAAAGTGAACCATTGAAACACGAATAATACCCGCTTGAGGGGAAGCTATTTCAATGGTAAAGAGCGAGGTATCAAGTTGATTGGTACGAAAACTGGTATCTTTGGGCGCTACATAGGCAACCAGCGAATTATCCGTTTTTTGTACATCAAATACATACAAAAATGGAATGAGCTGTAAGTTTGGCTGTAATAACCAGTTACCATCACTAATTTTCATAATACATCCTTACATACTGGCATGAGTTTATTTGGCGATTGTTGGAGATTGCTCAATTAAGTGGTCATCCACATCTGTTTTAATCGCAGCTTTATCGAGTTCGGCTAATATTTTGTTTAACACGGGCGTTCTTAATGTATAGAAACGGTGACCAATCCAGGCACTAAGCAGATAACAGACTCCTGGTAAAATCGTAAATAGAGCGATAATGCTGGTCATCGTTGTTGATGACTGTGTTGGTGCTTTAGGAATATAGCCTGCTCCTGCTAAAATCCAGCCAATCATCGCACCTCCCAATGCCAGCCCAAGTTTTAGTACGAATAAGGTTCCAGCAAAGCTTACGCCAGTGAGCCGTTTGCCGTATTTCCATTCACCATAATCAACAGTATCTGACATCATCACCCATTGAATTGGCGTGATCATCTGATGGAAAAAGCCGATTAAGAAGATCATGACGAACATAATTAATTCTGCTCGCATGGGTAAAAAGAACATGGCGAAACTTAAAATAGCGAGAATGAAATTAGCGCCGTTAAAGATGGAAATTTTTTCTTTCCAATCGGATGCTTTTTTAGCGAGGGCACTGCCAATTAAGTTGCCTACTGAATAGGTTGCAAGGAACCAAGCGAAAATGCTGGGGTGATCCATAATATAGGTGACGTAATACATCATCGCTCCGCCACGAACGGCCACCGCCATAATATTTAAAATGGTTAGAACACCCACCACGCGCCATTGATCATTACGGATTATATCGCGCAGGTCGTCTCTCATTTTGCCAGGTTTAGCGCCAGCGTCTGTAACGCGCTCGCGAGTCGTTGCAAATGAGATAATAAACATGATGGCCGCCACCGTTGCTAAAATAGCAATGGCTCCTTGAAACCCTGCGCTTTGGTTTCCTTTTCCGACCCAATTCACCAGCGGCATCATTAATACAGTAGAGAGCATGCCACCTGCTGTTGAAAGGACAAATCGATAAGATTGCAAAGAGATGCGCTGTTTCGGATTGGCTGTGATTACGCCACCAAGTGCGCAATAGGGAATATTCACCAATGTATATAACAAAATCAGCGCAACGTAAGTGACTGTCGCATAGATCATCTTCCCGCTCATTGAGAGCGCTGGCGAGGTGTAAGTGAGCACACAAACAATGGCAAACGGAATTGCACCAAACAACATATAGGGGCGAAATTTACCCCAGCGCGTTTTGGTGCGATCGGCAATGAGCCCCATTGTTGGGTCTGATACCGCATCTATCACTCTGGCGACTAAAAACATTGTGCCAACAAATCCTGCTGATATTCCAAAGATGTCCGTGTAGAAAAACATCATGTACATCATGAGATTGTCGAACACGATATGGCTGGCTGCATCACCAAGGCCATAGCCTACTTTTTCATTAAAGGATAGTTTGGAGGAGTCCATAACCGATGTTCCTATAAGTGTTTTTTTACTTTTTAAACGGTTGATAGATTCTTCTCTATTGATTTTTTTGATTCGAGATTTATGTTTTTTTACTTTTGTGATCGACACTAAATTTGACAGTTTTATCTTTTGCTTTTCGTAAAAAGGTGAAGTGGCTCACTTAACCTATCTTATATGTAACACGGCAAGAGATATTTTAAATTGCTCGGTAAGTTTTGATAAAAACACAGCTTGCTTTATTAATATAAAAATCAATTAATATTTGAGTATGAAAATATTACTTTAGATAGCTTATTGGTTGTTTTTTAGCCGCATGCGAGGCTATCATGCTATGAGTTGACTTAGTTGCCATTTTTTATAAAAATATGGCATGACTGTGAAAATTATATAAAGACGATTAGTATTCATATACTAGATTCTTTTCCTAATTAAAAATAAAATAAATCAATAAGTTAAAATGGTTTTTAACTTGTAACAAGCTGTAGGGATGCTGTAAGAATTATGGTTAATCTAGACTCTGATTCCCTGATTGGCGAGGGAAATAATCGCTATTGTTATGCTCATCCGACTGATTTTGATAAAGTCATTAAAATAAAGAAGAAGCGTAAGCACCGAGACGATCCTAATTTATTAGAATATATTTATTTAAAAAAAATATTCGCGAATGATTTTCGTCATATGATACATATTGCTCCATGCTTTGGATGGGTTGATACATCAAAAGGTGCAGGGTTAATGTTTCAACGGATCTATAATTATGATTCAAGTACTTCTAAGTCTTTATCCGAAGTTATTCATAATAAGTTATTACCTAAATCGGTATTAGACAAAATAGTTGCCGATTTAAGAAAGTTTGTATTTAAAGAACACATCTTATTTTACGATGCTAATTGCAGTAATGTACTAGTCCAAGAAGTTTCTAAAAATCATTATCGATTAGTGATTATCGATGGGATTGGTGCACGTAAGAATGGATTTAAATACTGGTTCCGACGTCATTTTTCTCGCATTAGCATGGTAAAGGTGCGTCATGAATGGGATAGCTTCATGCAGGAATACCACTCAGTATTGTCAGGTGAGACTCCAGTACTAGCTTCATCAACACACTAATACGGTTACATTATATATCTTGATTCAATAGCTCTTTTCTAATGAAGAGCTATTTTATTCTCTTCATTGTATATTTATTAATATCTAGTCTTTTGAATTTATAGCTAAGCTATCAATTTCTTATTGACTAAAAATAAGTCTATTATTGAGTGATAATATATCCAAATTGTTTTAAAAATGTTAAATCAATAAATAATCTTGAGTTCATTCATTCAAATTTATAACTATTAATTTATACTTTAAGCGATATTGTATGAGCTGTAATTATTTTAAAAATTGAATATATAATTTGTATCTTACAAAGGAATCATCGTGATGAATAACCGATGGCAGAGCTGTCTGCTAGGGCTGGGAAGTGTTCTGAGCCTAGCGGCTCCACTTGCTTATGCTTCAGGGGCCCAAGATAGTTGTCAAAATCTTCAGCATATTAAATTACCTGGTTTAACGATTACCCAAGCTCAATGGGAAAAAGCAGGGCCATTACCCGCAGATCCAAACTCTTATCTAACTGGCGCATCGGGCGAGCATCAGGTATTGCCAAAACATTGTCTAGTTCGAGGTGAATTATTTCCATATAAAGGTGTTGATAACAAACGCTATGCCACGCGCTTTGAGGTTCGTTTGCCTGTGCATTGGAATCACAGCTTTCTCTTTCAAGGTGGTGGTGGTATGGACGGCTTTTTGGCGCCTGCGCTGGGAAGTATTCCGGCTCATCAGTCAACGGCCAAAGCTGCTTTAGTTCGTGGATTTGCGGTTGCAAGCATGGACGGCGGTCATATTGGGCGCGATGCGAGCTTTGGATTTGACCAACAGGCGCGGATTAATTATGCCTATCAGTCCATCGGCGAAGTAACCACGGCAGCTAAAACGATTATCCGAACCTTCTATTCGCATTCATTAACGCACTCAATTTTCATGGGATGTTCTAACGGTGGACGAGAAGCGATGGTCGCCGCTCAGCGTTTTCCAACCCAATTTGATGGTGTTGTGATTGGCGATCCAGGGTTTCATTTAAGTGCTGCTTCTATCGGTGAAGCGTGGGATTCCCAGCAACTTATGTCCATTGCACCGAAAAATAAAGCGGGGCAAAAAATTCTAGCGAATGCGCTGACTCCAAGCGATCTGAAACTCTTGAGCCAATCAATTCTCAATAAATGTGATGCGCTAGATGGTATTAAAGATGGACTTATTAATAATTTTCAACAGTGCCATTACAATCCGGCTGTTTTAACTTGTAAAAATGGTCAAACCAGCCATTGCTTAGCACCAGCAAAAGTAAACGTTATTAAAGCTATATTCAAAGGTGTACATAACTCTCAAGGAAAGGCTTTATATAGCAGCTGGCCTTATGATGCTGGGGTGAGTGCTTCAGGTTGGCGGCTTTGGAAATTAGGTACTTCGCAAACCGCGAAACCTAATGCGCTGAACATTACCTTAGGTGGTGACTCTTTGCCACATTACTTTATGACGCCTCCTGTTAAAAACTACAGCTCTTTAGATTTTAATTTTGATAAAGATCCTGCGCGATTAGCTCAAACGGCGGCAATCAATGATATGACCTCTACCTTTTTGAGCACATTCTTTGCTCGAGGTGGCAAAATGATTATTTTCCAAGGGGTGTCAGATCCGGTTTTCTCCGCTGATGATATCGCCGCTTGGTATAACTCGCTGGTTAAAGACAGCAGTCATGGTAACTTGGCTAAAACGCAGCAATCGGCAAGATTGTTTATGATCCCAGGCATGACGCACTGTGGTGGTGGCCCGGCTTTAGATAATATCGACCCTTTAACATCCATGCAGACATGGCTAAACAAAGGCAAAGCGCCTGCGATTATTCCCGCTCATGGTGTGGATCAATTAAAAGGAAAATCCCAGCCTTTATGCCCATATCCAGCATATGCTCGTTATATCAAAGGTAATCCTGATAAAATCACGAGTTATCAGTGTGTTGAACCTCAATTATAATCACTTGTCCTAAATAACAGAACAGGTTTAAACCAGCTACGGATGTGGCTGGTTTTTTATTATGAGTCATCTATTGAAAGCCTTATGAATGGGCTTATGAGACTTGACAATTTTGTATATTGGCATCATCTCTACCGTGCTCTTTCACATGATAAAGAGCTTGGTCGGCTCGTTCGAGTGTTGAGCGTATTGGCTCATCAGCTTGATACTGACTAACTCCTAAACTTGCTGTTTGTTGGCCTGCCGGAGCAAAATCACTTTGACGAATCACCTCAAGCAGTTCCTTAGCGATACGGTAAGCTTGATGTAAGGTAGTTTGCGGTAAGATGATGAGGAACTCTTCTCCGCCCACCCGGCCAATATAGTCTGAATGGCGCAAATTACTCTTTAAAATTTTCGAAAAATGCTTCAAAACCTGATCGCCAACTATATGCCCAAAAGTGTCATTGACCCGTTTAAAGTGATCAATATCGAGCATTATGATGGATAACGGCGAGTTATAACGATTAGTTCGCTCACTTTCATGTAACAGTAACTCCGTTATCTTTTTGTGATTCCATAATTTAGTCAGGCTATCAACATTCGATAGATGAATAAGAGCACGCTGCTGCATAAATATGACATGATAAACCTGTTCCATAATCAATGCGGCCACGATGCCAAACGCAAACGCAGAAAGAACCCAAAGCCAGTGCATGGAAAATAGCGGGATCATTTTTCCATAGAAGTACCATGGCAGCACAATTTCAAAACTGATACAGATAAGTGCTGATACTGTCGCAGGTATAAAATTGAGTCCCGAGATAGCAAATATCCAAATAATAGTTAAATAGGTCTCAGGAACAAATCGCGGATACGAGAGCAGTCCAGCATCCAGATAGATATTGACTGCGACTGCACAGGCCGGGGCGATTAATAAGAGTAGTTGCATTGGACGATAAAAACGTTCATGCATGCTTATCAGTGCCGCCGCTAACATAGTCAGTGGAATAACGATTCCATGGCTCACTATCCTTAGTTGTTCATAGGGAAGATGTTGCTGAACTTCTAATAGTGTATAAAGCCAGTATAAAACAGCGGTAACAACCGAACTATAGCGGATCTGCAGCATCTTGGCTTGCAAGTACCATTTTTTAAAATCATCCTGAAAAATGGGAAGTTTGATGTTTAACCAGCGAGATGAAAGAATCATTGATTAGTCGATATCCCTTTAATCAAATAATAATGATATGGCTGCTATATGTTCCATTCTAACCACTAATCAAATTATTTAATATAGTAAATAAGAATATTTAATAATTAGTCATCTATTTGATAAATAAGGTAGTAATCGAGCTTTCTTGTTTGAAAAGTTATTTGTTAATAAGCTAAGGCTAACTTATTAGAACTTATTTTTCGTTATTGATAAATTAGTACCAAGTACACATGCTTAATTTTTAGTTAGAGTTGATAAGTAATTTGTATTAAGAGTTGTGAGTGCTAATCATTTGTTGTGGGCAGTGCGTAAACTTCGTTATTTATGATAATCAGAGCATGCTTTGATACATGCTCTGATTGATATTTCTAGCCAAATTTTTTGGTAAATTTATTGCCCGCAATTGCGCCAAGTACCATCACAACCAAGAAAATCCAGCCTGACAGAGAGAAGTTAGCAATAGGCGTGTACAGTGCGCCAACGTTACAGCCATTGGCCAGACGAGTTCCAAGTCCTAGGCTCAATCCTGCTATTACCAGCATAATGACTTCACGCCAGCTCAGTTGCAGACGAATAACGCTTTTACCAAAGCGGCCCGATAGTAGTAAAGAAATCACCGAACCAATTAAAATGCCAAGGTTTTGGACACTCACTGAATGTGAGAAAAATGGCATAGTAAATACTTTCTCTGGACGATGAGTGAAAGCTGCAACACTAGCTGGATCAATTCCAAATGCGATTAACAAGCGGCCAAACCAAAATCCAAATGGCGATGATGCGCCCCAGCCTGAACCGGTCACTCCCATTAATAAACTAAATAGTACGACGATGACGGTAATCCCGGTAAATGCTGACCACCGCCGGATAAAGAGTGCCTCATAAGTTGCAAAGCTAAATAATGGATGTTCAGCGCTGTTAAATGGTTTTTGAGCGAGCTGTTCATGCTCAGATTCAACACCAATATAGGTATTTTTATTGCGCCGAGCTTGTTCGTAGCGATGCGATATCCAGATGACAATCCCGGCAAATAGCGCAGTTAATAAGATTGCGCCTAAGTAACCATGGAGCGGATCGCCAGAAAATAGGTCGGGTAGATAAACACCGCGACCTGCATAAGTGGACGTTGAGACGACTGTCTGTTTAATCCAGCTCTGTGTTGCCTGAAGTGGAAAGCCAAGAAAGACCCCCATACCAAAGAAAAATAGTACGATGAGTGGTCTTGCTAAGTTACTGGAAAAATAAGACATCACCCCAGTTGCGCAGCAGCTACCAATTGACATCCCAAACCCAAATAACAATCCGCCAACGAGTAGCCCAATATTAATTGGGTTTACCCAAAGATGCATCTGCAGCGGGTTTTGGCCATATAAAAATGCAGTTGATGCGATAGCGGTTAGCGTAAATAGAACCATCAAAGCGCGCATCAGTCGGGTCGAACCATAGCGATAGGCTCGGTTGACACTCCCGGCAAATCCCAAGGAAGCGCGGGATAACGCGTAACCTAGACCAAGGCCTACCACCAGACGGAAAAATATGGTTGATGTTAGCTCCGTTGCTCCCAGTAGTAATACGAGAGCGAGCAGGATAAAACCTGCAATATATTCTTTACTGTTTATTTTCATATAACTAATTCAAATATAAGTCTGTGGGATTTTAATAACTTTTAATAAATATATGGAAGGGATAGTAAAGATTAAAGAATATATCTCAAACAGATATTGATATTGTTTTGTTATAATATAGATAAATTTAAGTTGATAACTTAATCGTCAATTAAATAGTTAAAGTTATTGCTCACAAATTAATGCGTAACTAGCTGTTATAAATAATTAAAAGTTAATTACTTAAAAAATACTTTTATATGCTAAGTATTTAAATGAAAGATAAAAAAGAAGCCATGTTCGGCTTCTTTCTTGTCATTTATATAAGAAGAACTTACTCGTAAAGATCGTAGGCGCCTTCAATGGCATGAATTAAGGCAACAATTAATGTGTTATAAGGGGTTGGAACGCCATATTGCTTCGCTTGCTCAACAATGGCGCCATTAATGGCATCAATCTCCATTTTCACCCGGTGTTTGCGGTCTTGATACATGGATGAATAACCATCACCTGCTTTTACACAGACCTCTTTCACCATATTGAGTGCTTCTCGGCGATCAAAATAGGTCCCATCAGCTTCAGCGACTTCAATCGCTTCATAAACCAGGCGTTTGGCAAAATCCCAAGCGCTATCATTTTTAATCATATAGCCAATGGGCGTCATGGTGATGGCCGTAAATGTATTGACGGATAAATTGACTAACAATTTGCTCCAGATAATACGCTGAATGTCATCGGCTACGCTGACTTCAAATCCGGCTTGAGTCAGTACATTCGATACTTTCGCAATAATATGGTTGGCATCGTGATTGCTCCCGATATTGGTGACACCACTGCCGGAGTGATCAACGCTGCCGTTACCCAGATTAACCGCATTGTGTTTACTAGTGCCAATAATGACATTTTCAGCAGCGACATATTTCGATATTTTTCGGTCATTCCCAGCGCCATTTTGTAGTGTCATCACAATGGTTGAATCTTTAAACAAGTCATTGTTTTGCTCTAAGGCTTGTTCGGTGTAGGTTGATTTTACAAAGACAATCACCAAGTCTACCGCTTCTTGACATTGCCCTGAGAGAAATGCAGAAACATTGGGGTAGTTTTGCTGGCTGTCATCTTCTTCGGTGAGCGTGATGCCATTGTGGTTGATCGCATCAACCTGAGCTTTTAGGGCATCAATCATATAAACATCGTGAAACTGGCTTAGATAAGCCCCATACAGACACCCCATAGCACCTGCACCAATGACCGCAATTTTCATGTGTTCTCCTTGCGCGAGACAAATGCCAAACCATTTTGCTGATGAGTTGGCCGCAATATTTGGGGCATTATACTTAGGCTTTATCGACACTCAAACAACAATAGAAATAGATGATAGGCTCGGCTGAGTTCAATGATGATTTTGCCTTCATCTGATTGAAAAAGCCGAGTCACAGTTTCTTAAATAGAGTCAATACAAGCCGTTTTTACTCCATAACCCGAATTGCATGATAAGCCTCGTGTACTGCATCTAAAATGCGTCGAGACGATACGGCATCGCCTACGACGCTAAGTGAGTCAACCTTATCTTCTAGCTCATCGACAAGTGAATTATTGGCTCGATAACCTGCCGCGATAATGACTGTATCGCAGCTGATTTCAAAGCGTTGCCCCTCTTTTTCGTAGATGACACAATCGGGCGTAATATGGGTCACGGATGCATCAGCAACGATTTTTATCTGGCGTTCGCTGAGTAGATCCCGCAGAGATAAATCGTTATTTTTGCAGTGTTGAACCGTTGCTAAAATATCGCCAAGGCGTTCAATTATCGTGACTTCTTCGGCTCTCTCTTGCATAAACGCGGCTGTTTCACAGCCCACTAAACCGCCGCCAATCACCACAACTTTTTTACCACACTGTTTTTTTCCAGTCAGGTAATCATCAGCAACAAAGGCGTGCTCAATCCCTGCTATCGGTGGAACAATGCTTTTTGATCCGGTAGCGAGGATGACTTTGTCATAGTGACCGGCGATAATCTCTTGAGCTGTCGGTGCTTTATGAAAATGCACTGGAATTTGCAATTGTTCGATACGATGTTGCATATAACGGATAAGTTTTAATACATCGTGTTTGAAGCTTGGATAACCCGCTGCATGCAAGTTCCCTCCAAGCTGGCCAGATTTCTCCCAAATTTCAACGCTAAATCCTCGCTCACTCGCTGCTATCGCCGCTTCCATGCCACCTGGGCCTGCTCCGACGACTAAAACTTTGCGCGTTTGGTCAGCTTTGCTCAATTGGTAATCTTTTTCGGCGTAGCATAATGGATTGACTGCGCAATAATAATGTTTGCCGCTAAAACCACTGAGCAAACATTCGTTACAGCCAATACAAGGTACAATATCTTCGCTTAAACCTGCTTTGGCTTTTTTAGCCCAGTGTGGGTCGGCTAAAAGCTGGTGGCCCAATCCAACATAATCAACCCAGCCATTGTCCAATGCTGATTCGGCAAGTTCCGGTGTGTTGAGTTTGCCTTGGCCGATAACCGCAATGTTCACCGCCTGTTTTACGGCTTGGGTGATTTTCATTTGGTGGGCGTCTTTTTCGTAGACTGTCGAGATCGCTTTGTACCATTTTTCATAGCATCCAACATCGATATGCAAAGCATCGACCTCTGGCTCAAATATTTTCGCCATGGCGATCCCTTCCTCAAGTTCTCGTCCGCCTTCGATGCCGTGATAAGCGGTATATTTCATGATGATTGGAAATTCACTCCCACAGGCTTGGCGAATTGCCGCAATCGTTTCTAATGAGAACCGCAGTCGATTTTCTAAACTGCCACCGTATTGGTCATCGCGATGATTCCATAACGATGAATGAAATTGATCCATCAAATACCCACCATATCCGTGGATTTCTATCGCATCGGCACCAGCGGCTTTTGCAAGCGTTGCTGAATAGGCCATCCGCTCTTCTAAATAATGGATGTCATCGACGCTTAGCTCTCGACACTTGAGCTCTGGAAACCAGAACGAATGAGTGCCTGCACTTGCTGAAAATGGTGGATTAAATGGGTCACAATAGACCATTCGTCCCAGTCCTGGCGTGAGCTGTACGCAGACTTTGGCCCCGTAGTGATGGCAGCGTTCAATCATGACCGCTAGATTTTCAACTTGGTGGAATTCTGAGAGTTCGTTCTCTGGGCGCTGTTCATATTTTGTGGTGACAATATTGGCACCTGTAATAATCAACCCAGTTCCGCCTTTCGCTCGCTCTTCAAAGTAGTTGATCGCATTAGGGCTATAGCTGCCATCTGGCAGCGGTTTAGTCCCCATTGGGGCCATGACAACGCGGTTTTTCAGCTTCATCTGGCCGATGGCTCCTTTACTAAAGAGTTTCATCACACGCTCCTAATTTATACTTTACCTGGGTAAAGTATAAATTTACTAAGGAAAAATTAATTTTGATCACAAGCATAAGGATGAGCTTTTTTAACTAAAAAGTGCTCATGATGGGATGAGGATCTCCTTGTAAGCTGGTATAACTGGCTGGTCTTAAAGGAACTTGTAAAGTCATGCCAAAATCTCAATCGTTAACGAAACTTTCGACAAAAGAGCGAATTACCCAAGCTGCCTATGCCTTATTCAAGGCGCGAGGCTATGAACAAGTTAAAGTGAACGATATATGTAAAGAATGCCAAATCACTAAAACTGGGTTTTACTATCATTTTGATTCGAAACAGAGCTTGTTAAGCCATTTTTATCAAGAGGTTATCGAGCGTATTAATCAAAGGGCGTTATCGTTTGTTTTAGCTGAAAATTATTGGCAGCAACTGCAAGTTGTTTACGACGAGCTGATCGATGCGAGCATGGAACTTGGCGCAGATCTTTGCAGTCAACTGTTGATGATGAATTTAAAAAGTGATCAGGGTTCGTTTGATTTCAACCCAGCATTGGCCACGTTAACGACAGCGATTATAAAAAAAGCACAACAAGCGGGGCAGATCCGCAATCGTGCTGATGCCCATGAGTTATTTGAAGCTGCAGCATTTGCGTTTTTAGGGTGCGAAGTGACTTGGTGCATTAAAAAGGAAAAGTTTTCGCGCCGAGCGATTTTCTATCAAAATCTAGAACTACTTTTTGATATAGAGCCGTCACTAAGAAGCCAACAACGGCATTTAGCATTAAATGAACAAGTTCAATAATCTTTGAACAAACAACGAAAGTGAGGCGCCTCACCTTCGTGTCTGCGGGGTAAGTTTTAATCCATCGTCAAAACGATTTTCCCGACATTTAACCCATCTTCCATGCGTTGATGAGCGTGACTTGCATCTTCAAGAGCAAATACACTGTCAATGACTGGGTTTAGCCCGTCGTTGCCAAAGCGAGAAAGCCAGTGTTCTTTAAAGCGTTTTGACATCTGCTGTTTAACATCCTGAGAGCGTGATTTCATCACGGTCCCTTTAATTTGCAGATGATGATAAAGAACCCGGTCTAATGGTATTTTAGCGTTTTCAACACCACCCATAATGCCAATTTGAATCAGCCGCCCACCAAAATTAAGGCTATTTATATTGCGCTCAAAATAAGGTGCGCCAATAAAATCGAGAATAAGATCCACGCCTTGTTTATCAGTGAGTTTAGCGATGACTTGGGCAAAGTCTTGTTGCTCGTAATCAATCGCATAATCGGCTCCAAGTTGATGAACAAGCCCATGCGCAGATTGCTTGGCGGTTGTAAAAACGGTTGCCCCGGTTGCTCGAGCTAACTGAACTGCCGCGCCACCAACACCGCCAGCACCTGCATGAATGAGGACGGTTTCATCAGCCTTTAATTGCCCCAGATGAATAAGTGCTTCATGGGCGGTGACAAAAACTTCTGTAATTGCAGCACCTTGAATGTAATCCATCTGTTCGGGAATAGGCATTGCCATGCGATAGTCGATGCGCGCTTGTTCAGCATAAGCGCCACCGCCCACAATTCCCATCACTCGGTCGCCAATTGCATAGCCAGTTACTTTTTCGCCCATCGCAATGACATCACCGGCAATCTCAAGCCCCATGATGGTTGAATCGCCAAAATCTGGTCGGCCATAGCCACCTCGGCGATGGGTTAAATCCGCTCTGTTTACGCCTGCGGCTCGGGTTTTTACTAACAAGTCATGCGGGCGCAGTTCAGGAGCTGCGACTTCTGTAATTTTAAGAACGTCTGGTGTTCCAAATTGGTCAAAGTTAATTGCTTTCATGATCTTTTCCTTCAAAGTTTTAAACTGTTTGTTGTGGCTCTTTTGCGGTTCAGCGCGTTATAACAAGTCTGGCGTTAGCATATGCAGACGCCGTAATGGCAGCAGGAAAACCGGCATAGAATGCCAAATGGGTGATCACTGCACTGATCTGCTCTTGAGTTAGTCCATTTTCTAAGCCTCGTCTAAGATGCGCTGGCAACTCATTGGAATGGTTCAGCGCGATTAAACAGGCGATGGTGATCAAACTGCGATCGCGCGGTGCAAGTGCTGGATCTGCCCAGACATCGCTATATAGCGGCTGTTCAACAAAGTCAGCTAACTTCGGTGTAAATGCTCTGGCTGCTGCTCGAGGACTCGTAAAATCAATCGGTTTCATAATTTGATTCCTTAAATTTTGGGTAAAGATAATGAATTTAGATTTGGCTAATGAACTTATTGGTTAGGTAGTGACCGATACCTTCACTACCACCTTCTGAACCATGTCCGCTTTCTTTCATGCCACCGAAAGGTAGCTCGGTGGCGACAATGCGATATTGATTGATGCCGATCATGCCGGCTTCTAAGCCATCGCCGACATCCAGCGCAGTACGAGCATTACTCGTAAATGCGTATGCGGACAGGGCGTACGGGAGGCGATTGGCTTCGGCGAGGCCATCTGCAATGGTGTTAAAAGGTCGCAGTACGGCGATGGGGCCGAATGGTTCCTCACTCATAATGCGTGCACTCATGGGAACATCACATAACACGGTCGGTTCGAAGAAATATCCAGGACCGTTCATTGGATGTCCGCCAGTGAGTAAGGTTGCGCCGTGTTCCAAAGCATCGGCAACCAGCTCTTTCATTTTGTCCAACTGGCGTTGATTGGCCAGTGGCCCCACTTGGGTTTGCGCATCTAAACCATCACCGACCGTGAGCTGCTTTGTGGCATCGACAAATTGTTTGGTAAATTGCTGATAAGCACCTTGCTCAATTAAAAAGCGGGTGGATGAGATACACACTTGCCCTGTCCCGCGAAAGCGGTTGGCCGCGCCGCCTTTTGCTGCGGCTGTAATATCAGCGTCTTCAAATACCAAGACCGGGCCATGTCCACCGAGTTCTAAAGTGATAGGTTTTACACCAGCTGCTGCTCGTTGTGATAGCAATCGACCGACCGGAACAGAGCCTGTAAAGGCAACTTTTCGAATAATAGGGGAGGCGATGAGTTTTTCTGAAACCATATCGGGAATACCAAATACAATTTGTAAAACCCCTTTGGGTAGCCCTGCATCATCCAAGCAGCGAGCAAGGGCCAAGGCGGTCGCCGGGCTTTCTTCACCTGGTTTAAGGATGACGCTACATCCTGCGGCTAACGCGGCTGAGAGTTTGCGTGCCGGAGTGATAGCGGGAAAGTTCCATGGTGTAAATGCTGCAACTGGGCCAATGGGCTGGCGTTTGACTAGTTGTTGTACACCAGGACGATTAGCTGGTACAACGCGCCCTTCAATGCGGCGTGCTTCACCTGCAAACCACTCAAAGTATTCGGCGGCTCGAAGCACTTCATCGCGGCTTTCATGAAGTGGTTTACCTTCTTCTAATGTCATCATTGTGGCGATGTGTTCTGCTCGCTCGCTCATCAATTGGGCGGCAGTGATTAAAACTTTAGCCCGTTGCGCTGGCGGAGTTTTTCGCCAAATCTCAAAACTGTCCTTGGCACATTGAAGAGCAAGTTCGAGGTCGGCTTTGTTGGCTAGAGGCACACGTCCGATAACTTTCTCTGTGGCAGGGTTTATGACGGCTGCAGTATCGCGCTCTTCGGCAGGTAACCATTGGCCGTTAATAAACAAATAAAGTGGGTCGTAGTGGTTGGTTTGCATAATTTTGTCCTCGCGTTGTTTGGCTTACATCACTAATTGCGTTGGGATGTATGTTAAGTTCGCGGGGCTTTGCTGATAAGATAGTTTCTACCCACAACAGTTATGCACGAAATGCACAGATGCAGTCTGAAAAATTTGCAGAGTTCTTAGGTGTCTTTGTCGATGTTGCTCGCGAACATAGCTTCTCGGGGGCTGCGCGACGACGTGGGCGTTCGCCTTCATCCATTGGTCGGCAAATCGATACGTTAGAAGCGTATCTTGAAACGCCCCTATTTTTGCGCTCGACTCGGCATTTAACACTCACTGATGCCGGGGAAACGTTACTGGTTCGTTCACGAGAGATACTCGATTCATTAGTCGATGTGCGCCAAGAGATTGCCTCGATGAAAGGGGATGTGTCAGGCATATTGCGATTGGCTTGTTATCCCACCTTCGGCAAACGCTATATCTTGCCTGTGATGGCTCAACTTGCTCGGCAATATCCTGAGTTAGATTTTCATTTAGACTTAACCGAGCGGCTAGCTGAACCCGTTGCCGATCGCCTTGATCTGGTGATTCGTATCGGGGATCTAGAAGATAGTACGTTGATTAGTAGCCGGATCGCTTTGCAAAAACGGGTATTGTGTGCCAGCGGTGACTACCTTGCTCAAGCCGGCATTCCACAAACGCGCGCTGAGCTAGAAAGCCATCGTTTAATTGATAAAATTCACGGTGCTGATTTGCTGCAATGGCAGCATGTTTTGGGCCATCAAGCGACTGTTGATGACCAGATGAGTGCTATTTTTGTCTGTGATGATTTTGAAGGAATGCGTCAGGCGGCAGTTGAAGGATTAGGCATCGCCTATTTGCCAGATTGGGTTGTAGGACCTGATATTCAAGCGGGGCATTTAACGCAAGTTTCCCCAAAATGGCTACCTCAAGAACCCCCAACAACTGGCATTTATGCTCTGCGAGCCCTTCGGCATCCACCTGCTCGAGTCACTGTTTTTCTCGATGCATTGCGAGCCTATATTGGTAATCCACCGCTTTGGTCGGTGGATGGGAACTAAGAGGCATATGAGTGGTAGCCTTTAAAGATAAATCGCGATAGTTAATTTTTGAAGTTAACTATCCGACTAGATTTATCCATCCTCAATTTCGGGAAATTTCCCCGGGAAAATGTCCAAAAATACATCATAGAACGCACATCAAAACACCTACGATAAAATATTTTCATTGAGGCAATGCCTTACCTTGAAGTTCTGTGAATAAGTGTATGAATGTTAAGCTTATAGAAACCTTCCTAACACTATACCTAAAAGTGTACCGAAAACAGGTATCCAAGGTTGCCACCACCGAGAGTCTCTTTTGTGCTCAATTTCACTCGAATGTAAATTGATTGCAGTTTTTACTAGAGTGGAAATATCTTCGTGGGTTAAAGGAGATCTCGATATTCGCTCTTTTGCAGAATCATCTAGTAATTTAAACTCTGCCCGAGATATTTTATGTTCAGTATCAACATTATATAGTTTTTGATAGTTCCGCCTCCAAACAAGTGATGCTTTGGTCCTACTTTGATCAAGACGGAAAAATTCTGGATGTTGTTCAAAGATATTTTTCCAATATTCCGCTTGATTTATATCCCCTGATATTCTGTCTGCCCAACCACTAAAATCTAATTTGTAAAATTTATAGGTTCCCATGACTTGAATTGCTGCGATAACATCAGCTAGTCGATTTTTATTATCAGTATAAGGCGTGGTGTTTTGCATGATTGCGATTTACCTGTGTAACTTTGAGCCTGAAACGAATATCTTAAATCTTTTAATCGGCAAAAAATATCAAGCGGCTTGAAGGTATTACTGAATCTTCAATTTTTAAAATTCAGACTACAGCGGGTTTTCTATCCTTTTAAAATCCCTTCCTTATTGCTGTCTGTAATCCAATAACTTGCCTAGATGATCGCAAATATTCTGATTTGCTATCCTGTCGAGATCTGTCGAGAAAAACCTGAAAATGAAAAATCGAGGAAAATGAAGTAGGAACGGATTTACCCGTGTGTAGCACGGTGTGTAGCAGATAGTACAAAGGCTTATGATTTTAGTCATAAGCCTTTGTTTTGGAAGAACTAAATTTTTAAGATTAGTTCATGCCGTATTTTTTAAGTTTTTTACGCAGAGTTCCGCGGTTGATGCCCAGCAGGATCGATGCACGGGTCTGGTTGCCACGAGTATATTGCATGACGACATCTAGCATCGGTGCTTCAACTTCGGATAAAACCAGTTCATACAACTCAGTGACATCTTCGCCTTCTAATTGAGCAAAGTAGTTACGCAGGGCTTGTTCTACGGAGTCGCGCAGTGGGCGCTGTTTTGGTTCTGAACTACCAGCAGTGGTGGTCACTGTTGAAAGAGTATTTGTGGTTAAATTAGTCTCAAACATACTCGTCGCTCTTTTCTGTTATAAGTTTAATAATTAAAAATGATCAATCGCAGCCATCTGTGCCGAGGCCGACTCTAGTCGGTTAAAGTCGCGGCGAAATGTAGCTGCGTCCGTGTGATTATTGGCATACCAGCCCACATGTTTGCGGGCAATCCGTACACCTAAATGCTCACCGTAAAACCGGTAGAGATTTTCCAGGTGTTCTTTCATCACCTGAGTAACGTCCTGTTTAGGTGGCGGGTTTAATCGCTCACCTGTTTCCAAATAATGATTAATCTGACCAAACAGCCATGGATTTCCTTGGGCTGCGCGACCAATCATTATGGCATCTGCCTGGGTCTGCTCTAATACCTGCTTGGCTTTTTCTGGCGATATAATGTCGCCATTGGCAATAACGGGGATAGTTACCGCCTGTTTTACCGCAGCAATTGTTTGGTATTCAGCTTCACCTTTATACATGCACGCTCGGGTGCGTCCGTGGACGGCTAATGCTTGTATTCCAGCTTGCTCTGCGAGCTTGGCTATCATGACAGCATTACGATGCTCTGGTGCCCAACCGGTACGCATTTTCAGCGTCACGGGTACATCCACGGCATTAACAACAGCTTCTAAAATGCGAGCTACCAAAGATGGATCTTGCATTAAAGCAGAGCCTGCTAATTTTTTGTTCACTTTTTTCGCGGGACATCCCATATTGATGTCGATGATTTGGGCGCCGTTATCAACATTGACTCGGGCGGCTTGAGCCATCAACTCAGGGTCTGCTCCTGCGATTTGAACACTACGGATACCCGGTTCCCCAAGGTGGTCCATTCGTTGACGTGATTTGCGGCTATTCCAAACTCGAGGATTACTCGAAAGCATCTCCGAGACGGCAAGCCCTGCGCCTAAACGTTTACATAAGATCCGAAAGGGTCGATCAGTTACGCCAGCCATCGGGGCTAGAATCACTGGATTATCGAGCCGATAAGGGCCAATTTGCATCGTTTAAAAGCCTTTTATCTTCACGTCCAAAGGCGGCGTAGTTTACGCCTTTTTGGACGTGGTGAAAAGGTTATTATTTGAACATTTTTAATAAAAAGGACTAGATTTTCGCCGTACTTTTTGGCAGGCCCCTAGCAGGATTTCGCTATTCCACTGATTCGGCACCAATCTTCGCGAGAGTTTATAGGATCTAAGTCAATTACATCTTTATAAACGTCGCTCACAGCCTCTGCTTGCTCATTTAATATACCGGATAAGGCAAGTTTACCTTGTGGTTTTAAATAGCCACAGATAACGCTGCAAAGCTCTTTAAGAGGGCCTGCTAAAATGTTAGCGACCACAATATCGGCTTTAAAGTCGCTGGGTTGGTTTGCTGGCAAATATAGCTCAAGTTGCTCGGCAACATCATTGCGGCTGGCATTATCATGGCTGGCTTGCAGCGCTTGTGGGTCGATATCGATACCGACAACGCGCTTAGCGCCAAGCTTTAATGCGGCAATGGCTAAAATACCGCTGCCACAACCAAAATCAACGACGGTCTTATCTGATAGGTCGAGCTGCTCAAGCCATTCAAGGCACAATGCTGTGGTTGGATGAGTGCCAGTGCCAAAGGCAAGCCCAGGGTCGAGATGCACATTTACCGCATCAGGGTCTGGAACTGGAAGCCAACTTGGGCAGATCCACAACCGTTTGCCAAATTGCATGGGTTTAAAGTTTTTCATCCATTCGCGTTCCCAGTCTTTATCTTCGAGCTGGTCGAGGCGATAGTTATGTTCGCCGAGCATCTGGGCATCACGCAAAATGGTAAGAATCGGTTGCATATCGGTATCGGCAGGATAGAGCCCTTGGACATCGGTATCGCCCCACAGCAGTGTTTCACCTGGTTTGGGTTCAAAAACAGGCGTGTCGTGGCGATCTAAAAACGTGACAGCCTGCGCTCCCAGGTCCATTAACAGATCCCCAATTGGTTCAGCTGTGCTTTGTGTGGCATTAATTTTTAATTGGATCCAAGGCATCCGATACTCTCCTGCAAATAAAAAAGCTCTACCTGAAATCAGGCAGAGCCTATTTTAGCAATTATTCTGCTTCAGCGTTATAGCCCGAGTTTTTTCTCGAGATAGTGGATATTAGTGCCACCGTTATGGAAGTTTTCATCTTCCATAATCCGCTGCTGAAGCGGAACGTTTGTTTTAATTCCGGTAATGACCAGTTCTGCCAGAGCATTTTTCATTCGAGCAATGGCAATATCACGGTTCTCACCATAAGCAATTAATTTGCCGATCATGGAATCGTAATAAGGCGGTACGGTATAACCAGAATAAATATGCGAATCCCAACGCACACCTGGGCCACCTGGCGCATGAAACGTTTCAATTTTACCCGGTGAAGGAATAAATGTATCAGGGTCTTCGGCGTTGATTCGACATTCAACGGCATGGCCTGAAATTTTCACTTCATCTTGGCTAATTGACAGTGGCTGGCCTGCGGCGATACGCAGCTGTTCTTTAACCAAGTCAACACCTGTAACCATTTCAGTGACAGGATGTTCCACCTGAATACGGGTATTCATTTCAATGAAATAGAAATTACCGTTTTCATATAAGAATTCAAATGTCCCTGCACCGCGATAATTAATATCAACACAGGCTTTTGAACAGCGCTCACCGATATAACGGCGCATATCTGAAGTTATGCCTGGTGCGGGAGCTTCTTCAACAACTTTTTGGTGACGACGCTGCATTGAACAGTCGCGTTCACCTAAATAAATGGCATTACCTTGACCATCAGAAAGTACCTGAATTTCCACGTGGCGTGGATTTTCCAGATATTTTTCCATGTAAACGGTGCTGTTGCCGAAGGCAGAGCCTGCTTCTGCTTGAGTTAACTCAATTGCTTTAACCAGTTCTTTTTCTTCGTAAACAACGCGCATCCCACGACCACCACCACCACCGGCAGCTTTGATGATCACCGGATAACCAATGCGTTTAGCAATGGTTTCATTGCGTTTAGCATCGTCTGTTAATGGGCCATCCGAGCCTGGTACACAGGGAACACCTGCTTTTTTCATGGCTGCGATTGCTTCTACTTTATCACCCATGATGCGAATGGTTTCCGCTTTGGGACCAATAAAGATAAAGCCACTTTTTTCAACCATTTCAGAAAACTCAGCATTTTCTGATAAAAAGCCATATCCAGGATGAATAGCAACTGCATCAGTCACTTCAGCTGCTGCAATAATGCGTGGAATATTCAGATAGCTTTTTGTGGCGGCTGGCTCACCGATACAAACGGTTTCATCAGCTAGCAATACGTGTTTTAAATCCCGGTCAGCTGTGGAATGAACGGCAACGGTTTTAATTCCCAGCTCTTTACAGGCTCTCAAGATCCGCAAAGCGATTTCGCCGCGGTTCGCGATGACAACTTTATCGAGCATAATAGCCTCTTTTATTCGATGATGAACAACGGTTCGTCAAACTCAACAGGTTCGCCGTCTTCAGCTACGATACGAGTTACGGTACCTGATTTATCTGCTTCGATTTGGTTCATCATTTTCATCGCTTCGATGATACACAGCGTATCACCAACATTCACATGAGAGCCTTCTTCAACAAAGAAAGGTGCATCAGGTGTTGGTGAACGATAGAACGTTCCAACCATTGGTGAACGAACAGTATGACCTGCTGGCTGAGCCGCTGCTGGTGCTTCAGCAGGTGCTGCTGGTGCAGGAGCCGCTGCTGGCGCTGCAACTGGTGCTGGTGCCTGTGGGGCAACACTATATACCGGCTGTGCAGGATTTGGAGAATAACGATTGATGCGAACTGATTCTTCACCTTCAGTGATTTCAAGCTCGGAAATACCCGATTCTTCTACCAGCTCGATTAATTTCTTTATTTTACGGATGTCCATATTGCTCTCTTTTTAGCAGTTCTTTGAGTTGTGCAACTGATTTACAGCTGCATCTAAGGCAAATTGATACCCTTGGGAACCAAGGCCACAAATCACACCGACAGCTTTATCTGAAAGATATGAATGATGGCGAAACGGCTCACGGGCATGAACGTTCGATAAGTGAACTTCAATAAATGGTATAGCAACGCCAAGCAGTGCATCTCTTAGTGCCACACTTGTGTGGGTAAATGCACCTGGGTTGATAATAATGAAGTCGACAACGCCCATCGCTTGATGGATGCGGTCAACAATTGCTCCTTCGTGGTTTGACTGGAAATGTTCCAGCTCAACCCCTAATTGCTGTCCCTGTTTATCTAACTGGGCATCGATATCAGCGAGGGTCTGATGACCGTAAATCCCCGGCTCGCGTTTTCCCAACAGATTTAAGTTGGGGCCATTGATCGCTAATATCCGGTATTTATCTGACATTTTCGCCGAAATCCTCATGTTCGTCAGTTAGACATATTATTGCATATTATAGCGCAATTATCTTTTCTCTAGGTGCATGTTATACCATATTTTTCACGATAAGCTAAATTTCTCGTAAAATAACCGCAAAGTTACTGGTATTTACCTTACTTTTTTCTAACGAATTTATGAAAGATTTAAGATAGTTTGGAAAGAACCGCTACAGACAATGCGATGAACGCATAGAAAATTGGCAGATAGTTGCAGATTGAACTATCTGCCGGAATGGTTTATTTGACGGTATATAATGGGGTAAGTTGGTAACTTAACCATTTATAGAGGTTAAAAGCGGCCATACTTTTGCCAGTTGGAAAACCGTTTTCATCTAAAAAGTTTTCTCCTTTAAAGACGATACAGTCAGGGGTTTGCACCGCTTCGTATACAACAACGCCATGAATATAGTCGTCATTGCTGTGTAGCGCTTCATTTGCCAGTTTGACAATCTCTTGCATACTGACTTCTTGTTTTTCGTTCATACAACCCCCTTGATGTAAAAAGGGCATCTTGTGGATGCCCATTGGTGATTATCATTGCCAGAGCCCTGACAATCTCATCACATTATTCCCAAATAAGTAACGCAAATAATTTTTTACCACGTTTTAGCAGGGTGTAGCGTTGATATAGCGCATCTTTTCGGGCAACTTCAGCGGTGTTATCAGTTTGTTTTTCACCGTTGATTAAAACAGCGCCATTGCCGATGAATTCGCGCGCCATTTTGTTTGATTTAGCTAAATCTGTCTGTTTAAGCAGTTCAACTAATGACTCTGAGTCACCACTAATAGTGGTTGCTGGCAGGCCATCTAGAGCAAGCTGTTCTAAATCACTCTGGCTTAAATCAGATAAGTCACCTGAGAATAACGCATCAGTAATACGCTGCGCAGAAGCAAGGCCTTCTTCGCCATGAACAAGTTGGGTTACTTCACGCGCTAAAATTCCCTGAGCCTGTGGTTTGCCTTGGGCATTTTTATCATCTTCTTCAATTTGAGCAATCTGCTCAACGGATAAGAAAGTGAAGTAACGCAAGAATTTGTAGACGTCAGCATCGGCGGTGTTGATCCAGAACTGGTAAAACGCATAAGGCGAGGTTTTGGTCGGATCGAGCCAAATAGTACCTGTTTCTGTTTTACCAAATTTCGTCCCGTCTGATTTAGTGACCAGCGGCATGGTCAGCCCGTATGTTTGTTTGGCATACATTCGGCGCGCTAAATCAATCCCACCGGTGATATTGCCCCATTGGTCTGAACCACCAAGCTGCAGCGTTACATCATTACGATGAGCAAGTTCTGCAAAGTCAAATGACTGCAACAGAATGTAGCTGAATTCGGTAAATGAAATACCAGAACCTTCGCGGTTGATGCGTTGCTGAACTGATTCTTTTTTTATCATCGCATTAACGCTGAAGTGTTTACCCACATCCCGCAGAAAATCGATGGTATTAAGCTCGCCTGTCCAGTCGTAGTTATTGACGACTTCGGCACCAGTTTCACCGTCGTTAAAGTCGATGAATCGGCTGACCTGTGCTTTTAGTTTCTCAACCCAGTTGTTGACGACATCTTTGGTATTGAGTTGGCGTTCGGTTGCTTTAAAGCTAGGATCGCCAATTAAACCGGTTGCTCCGCCGACTAATGCATAAGGTTTGTGTCCTGCCAATTGGAAGCGACGCAGCATTAACAGTGGAACGAGTGAGCCGATATGCAAACTGTCAGCGGTTGGATCGAAGCCACAATACAAACGACGGGTGCCAGTACTTAAATGTTCGCTAAGAGCCTCTTCGGCCGTGCACTGATTAATTAACCCGCGGGCCTCTAAATCGGCCAGTAATTCGTTTGTTGTTGTCATGATTCAACCTGTTCTATTTATGTCATTAACCGTCAAAAAAGATGACTGCCGATTTTACACACTGTTGGACGGTAAATACATCCTTTCGTGGGGTTAATGTAACGAATTACCCCTACTAAGCTTTAAAAGTACTCAATTCGTCTCCATAGTAATGACAGCGCCACATGAAAGGAGGAGCGCATGTTTTTGTACCTATTTATACTAATTGCCGGGCTGTCGATGGCCGAGTTGTATGTGTTAATTCACGTCGGCGCGGTGATTGGTGCCTTGCCCACAATTGGCTTGACCATTCTAACGGCCATTGTTGGGGCATCGCTAGTTCGTAGCCAAGGGCTACAAACCGCGTTTAAAGCACAGCAAAAAATTAATGAAGGGCAGATCCCTGCTCAGCAAGTGATTGAAGGTTTAATGTTAGTGGTCGCCGGAGCATTTTTGATCATGCCGGGCTTTATTACTGACATGTGTGGGATGATTTTACTCGTTCCACCGGTTCGCGCTTATTTTGCCAAACGAGTGCTTAATTCTAAACATATTAACTTTCAGGTTCCGCCGGGGCGAGGTGGTGATGGCAATACCTTTGAAGGGGAGTTTCAGCGCCATGATGACAACGATCATGACCGCCTGAACTAAATGATAATCGGCGCATTTTCTAGTGAGCTAAAATTTTTGAAAAAAATTTGCTCCTGCCCCTTGGAACTGGAAAATGCGACCCCATCTAATTTGACACTTAAGAGTTTTATCTTTGAGTGAGAGGCAAACTGGTTTTTCTCACTCACTAATCAACATAAACAACACGTAACACGCTGTGTTTTTTAAAGGAGACTAAGCAATGAGCATTCGTCCGTTGCATGATCGCGTCATCGTTAAGCGCAAAGAACAAGAAAGCAAGTCAGCTGGCGGTATCGTTCTGACTGGTTCTGCAGCTGAAAAATCCACTCGTGGTGAAGTGATTGCTGTCGGAACTGGCCGCATCATGGACAATGGTGATGTGAAGCCGCTTGACGTGAAAGTCGGGGACCTAGTTATTTTCAATGACGGTTATGGTGTGAAAACCGAAAAACTGGATGGCGAAGAAGTCCTCATCATGAGCGAGTCAGACATTCTGGCTATCGTAGAAGCTTAATTCACAGTTTTAATTTTCAATTAGCGAAGGATTTTTAAAAATGGCAGCTAAAGACGTCAAATTCGGAAATGATTCTCGCACCAAAATGCTCAAAGGTGTGAACATCCTGGCAGACGCCGTTAAAGTAACTCTGGGTCCTAAGGGACGTAACGTAGTTCTGGATAAATCATTCGGCGCTCCAAATATTACTAAAGATGGTGTTTCTGTCGCTAAAGAGATCGAATTAGAAGATAAATTCGAAAACATGGGCGCACAGATGGTTAAAGAAGTTGCATCACAAGCTAACGATGCAGCGGGCGACGGTACAACTACCGCAACTGTTCTGGCTCAGTCAATTGTCAACGAAGGCTTAAAAGCTGTTGCCGCTGGCATGAACCCAATGGATCTCAAACGTGGTATCGACAAAGCTGTTGTTGCAGCGGTTGAAGAGCTGAAAAAACTGTCTCAGCCATGTTCAGACAACAAAGCGATTGCTCAGGTTGGTACTATTTCTGCTAACTCTGATTCAACTGTTGGTAACATCATTGCAGAAGCAATGGAAAAAGTTGGTAACGAAGGCGTTATCACTGTTGAAGAAGGTCAAGGCCTGCAAGACGAACTGGATGTTGTTGAAGGTATGCAGTTCGACCGCGGTTATCTGTCTCCTTATTTCATCAACAACCAAGAAAGCGGCAGTGTTGAGCTGGAAAGCCCATACGTACTGTTAGTTGATAAAAAAATCTCTAACATCCGTGAACTGTTGCCACTTCTGGAAAGCCTGACTAAAGCAGGTAAACCACTGTTGATCGTTGCTGAAGATGTTGAAGGCGAAGCGCTGGCAACTCTGGTTGTGAACAACATGCGTGGCATCGTTAAAGTTGCAGCGGTTAAAGCTCCTGGCTTTGGTGACCGTCGTAAAGCAATGTTGCAAGATATTGCGATTCTGACTGATGGTACTGTTATCAGCGAAGAAGTTGGTCTGGATCTTGAAAAAGCAACTCTAGAAGACTTAGGTAGCGCCAAACGTGTTGTGATTAACAAAGACAGCACAACTATTATCGACGGTGTTGGTGACCAAGCTGCGATTGAAGCACGTGTTAACCAGATCCGCGCTCAGATCGAAGAAACTTCATCTGACTACGATAAAGAAAAACTGCAAGAACGTGTTGCTAAACTGGCTGGCGGTGTTGCCGTTATTAAAGTTGGCGCAGCAACAGAAGTTGAAATGAAAGAGAAAAAAGCTCGCGTAGAAGACGCTCTGCATGCAACTCGCGCTGCGGTTGAAGAAGGTGTTGTCCCTGGCGGTGGTGTTGCTCTGATCCGTGCAGCTTCAAAAATTACTGAACTGACAGGCGAAAACGAAGACCAGAACGTTGGTATCCGTTTGGCTCTGCGTGCAATGGAATCTCCACTGCGTCAGATCGTTCGTAACGCTGGTGAAGAAGATTCAGTTGTTGCTAACAAAGTTAAAGAAGGCGAAGGTAACTTTGGTTACAACGCAGGTACTGAAGTATTCGGCGACATGCTGGAAATGGGTATTCTTGACCCAACTAAAGTAACTCGTAGCGCTCTACAGTTTGCCGGTTCTGTTGCTGGTCTGATGATCACAACCGAATGTATGGTAACTGACAAACCTCAAAAAGATGCTCCAGCTGCTCCTGATATGGGCGGTATGGGTGGAATGGGCGGCATGGGCGGCATGATGTGATCATGAGTCTATGACGTTTCAGCGAAACGCATAACATCTTTAAAACCCCAAAGGTTTATGATCTTTGGGGTTTTTTATTATGTTTTAAACACTATAAATAATGAAAATTACAACAGGTTTATCTTGCGAGCGTTGGCTTTGAATCTGAAACTCGTTATCCTTGAATAAGATGCTAGTACAGCTGGATTTAGTGTTATAAATCCGGTTGATAGTTAGGCCTATAAATCCAATGCCAAAGCAAAACTGCTTTGTTTTTCGATACGATTTAAGAGCGCTAAACAATTTTGTCAGCCGTTATCATCATGGCTAAAGCTAAATTGTTGGGCATGTTTCGTATGAATGAACTTATTGTATTTCATCATCTGGTGGTCATTCCCTTATAAAATACGATTTGATGAGCAGCTAGGCCACTGAGATTAGTTTGATGAAAAGGAACCCCAATGCAACGAATCACCATAACCATTGATGATGATTTAGCACAACATTTAGATGAAGTAATCGAGTCTCGCGGTTATAGCAGCCGTTCTGAGGCGGTTCGTGATTTAGTTCGGGAATCGCTGGTACTTGATAATGACGAAGATAATCAGCAATGTATGGGTGTATTAACCTACGTCTTTAAACACCAAACTCGCGAGTTATCGCGCCGTCTGACCCATTTGCAACATGATCACCATGACTTATCGGTTTCTACTCTGCACATGCATATCAACCATGATGATTGCTTAGAAGTGACCATTTTGAAAGGGCAGCGCAAACGATTGCAAAGTTTTGCCGATTCGCTTACCTCTCAGCGCGGGGTGAGTCACGGTAATTTAAAATTGATCCCAATGCCTAAAGAGTCATGATTGCGACTTGCCTCTTTGATAGTTTTAAAGAGGCTGATTGCTGCTCTTTGAGCGATTTTGTCCAACTATTTTTGCAAATGTCCTAAATTACCAAATCTGTGTCCGATACGAGCCAGTTTTTATGGCCCAAAATCAGGTATAAGAATATAAAGCGATTTTAATAAAGGACCTTGCATGGATTCATTAAATTTAGATGCTGATTCAGCATACAATATTAAAGTAACGGAATTTATTGAATTAAACCATAAAATTGAACATGGTATGGAAACATATCCTGGATTAAGCCATGTTGAAGTCTATGAACACCTACCTCGGTTTGATAATCGTGCGCTAATTGATGGTATTAGTTTAATTGGAATATCTGGCACTTATATTGACTCACCATTTCATGAAGATCCTAATGGAAATAAAATTTGTGATTATCCTTTAGAAAAGTTGGTTCACCTTCCTATTGTTGTTGTAAATAAACCAACTAATCGTATTTCTTTTGAAATAGAAGATTTTCAAAATATTTCAGTTAAAGGCAAAGCGGTATTATTAAACAGCACTCACGACAAGTTTTTCGGCAAAAAAGAATATGGTGAAAACGTCCCCTATATTGCTGAAGATGCTGCTCAATATTTAGTTGATAATGGTGCTGTGTTAGTAGGGATTGATTCTCCTTTAGTCGATAATATTGAAACCTCTGCAGAGGCTATTCCTGTGCATAATATCCTGTTAAGCAATGGCTTAGTGATCTGTGAAGATATGACAAATATTGCAGCTGTTGCCGGCAAAGTGGCCTATCTAACAGCTGTTCCACCAAGGGTTCCTTTAGCGAGCTTCCCGGCGCGTGTTTTTGCTAGCGTTTATGCTTAATTTTATCAAATAGATTTATAGGTCATCATAAATCACTTAAATAATTTGGCTTAAATATGACAATGCTTGTCTTAACTAGACAAGCTTTATATAGGTAAGTGCCTCAATATTAAATAATCTGAGTTATTCGTTTAGTTTGATTGTAGCGAAGGGAGTTTAGTAAGAATGAATCAAAAAATTATCTTACTTGCTGAACATATATCGAAAAGATATGGCGGAGTTTATGCGTTAAATGATGTTAGCTTTTCACTCAATCAAGGTGAAATTCTAGGATTATGTGGTGAGAATGGCGCGGGTAAAAGTACCTTAGTTAAAATTTTAGGTGGGCATATTAAACCCGATACCGGGGCATTAACTATTGGCGAAACAGCCGTAGAGTTAGGTAAACGCGTTGACCCATCATTAATTACAATTGTGCATCAGGAATTATCTATATTACCGCATTTAAGTGTTTTAGATAATATTGTAATTGGCATTCGTCACCGTGGCGTTATTTATAAACGCAGTCACTTTGTCTTGCAAGTTCAAAAGCTTCTAAAAGAGGTGGGACTTGAGCATGTGGATGTGCATCAATTGGCAAGCTCGTTGTCATTGGCTGAACGTCAACTGGTTGAGATAGCGCGCGGTTTAGCAAGTGGCGCGAAGGTTCTGCTGCTTGATGAGCCAACTGCCACGTTATCAGATGCTGAAATTGAGAAAGTGTTTGCCATTATGCGTTCGTTAAAAGAGCGCGGTACAACACTGGTAATTATTAGCCATCGACTGGATGAGATCTTTCATATTACGGATCGCGTGACCATTTTTCGTGGTGGTAAACATATCTTTACTCGTGAAACCGAACAGGTTTCAAGCCAAGAGCTTGTAAGCGCGATGCTTGGGCGTGAAGTTGTGCGTGGCGCTGAGCCCATTTTGCGCAATCACGGCGAGCTTTTATTAGAGTGTCGTAAGGTTGGCGTCGAAAATCATTATGGGCCTCTTGATTTTAATTGTCATCGCGGCGAAATCGTTGCTTTAGTTGGGCAATTGGGCTCTGGAGCCGATTTTTTTCTGAAAACACTTGCGGGGTTATACCCAGCGACGACTGGGCAAATCAAGCTCAAAAATCAACCAGTTTCACTTAATTCAATTAAAGACTGCGAACATCACCATATCTCTTATGTTCCGGAAGACCGAGCCGGGAAAGGTGCTTTTTTGCAGGCTCCCATCGGGATGAATTTAACGTCGCGCTCGCTCGATAGTTTGAGTAAAAAAGGTGTGATTGAAAAAGGCCGCGATAACACTCGAGCCATTGAATTAGCCAAACTCTTCACTCTTGATCCTAAGCGTAACCATCAGGATGTGTCTTCGCTGAGTGGTGGAAATCAGCAAAAGGTGGTTTTAGGCAAGGCGGTTGCCACTAATCCAGAGCTGCTACTGCTAAATGAGCCAACTCGAGGCGTTGATATCGGGGCGCGTGCTGATATTTATCAGCGGCTGCGTGAAATGGCAGATAAAGGCCTTTCGATTGTTTTCTACTCAACCGATCTTGAAGAGATCCTTGATTTTGCCGATCGCATTGTCACGATTTATAAAGGGCAAATTGTGAATAACATCGCGCGCAAAGAGGCTTCTTCACAAACCATTTTGCAAGACATTCTTAATGGCAATCAGGGAGTCGCCGCATGATGAATTTATTGACTTTAACGGCTCCGAAACTTGGCATTTCGACCAAAAATAGTAGTGCCTTTTCCCCAACACGCATTCAGGCTAGCGCGGTACGCATTGCGATTGTCATTTTGGTGCTTCTAGCCGCGGTTCTGGTTGATGGTTTTACCAGTGCTCATAACATTAGCTCAATTCTATTTATGACTGTATCGGTCGGAATCGCAGCTTGTGGCCTCTCGATGGTTACGATTAGCGGTAACCTGTTTATGTTATCCATGAGCGCGACCACATCTGTTTGTACCATCGTTTTTGCCAGCACGCTGCAATTTGGTATTAGTGCAGCGATTGTGATGACGTTATTAGTTGGATTGATTTGCGGCATTTTGCAAGGTTTGGCTGTTGGCGTGATGAAGGCTAACCCGATTATCACGACTATTGCTGCTTCTTCGATCATTACTGGGATCGGCTCATGGTTCTCTGGTGGCCGAACGATTACCAGCGATGTTCAGGTTCCATGGTTAGGTATCGGCCACATTGTAAGCGGTGTGCCCAATCAATTTTTGATTTTATTACTGGTCTGGGCACTGGCTAGCTTCTTCTTATCGAGGATGCGTTTAGGCCGTGAAATTAAACTCATTGGTATTAACAAAAATACAGCGCAATTATCTGGCCTGCGGTTGGGGTGGGCTATCACTGCTGCCTATATGATTGCTGCGTTAACTGCAGCTCTAACCGGAATTTTAATTGCCTCGCAAACTTCCCAGGGTAACTTGTCTCTCGGTTCGGGCTTAGATTTTAGTGCCATTGCAGCGGTACTTATTGGTGGCGTTGCGATAACCGGTGGGCAAGGACGCATCTCTGATGCGGTATTTGGCGCGCTGTTTCTGGCCATCATCAGTGATGTGTTACTGCTAAAAGGATTCTCTTTAGATATTCAGCTGATGGTTAAAGGAGCGGTTGTTTTAGTGTCTGTTTTACTTGGTGCTTTGCTGCGCCGCCAAAGTCATTAAGGAGAGCTAGATGAAATCTTCATGGAAGGCGCCAGAGGTAGTTAGAATTATCTTGCTGATTGCGATCCCGGTATTTTTTGCACTGTTTAATAACTACTTTCTGACCTCTGGTAATTTGTTTGCTCTGATGCAGAGTTTTGCTTTGGTTGGATTAGTTGCTGTTGGGTTGGCTCTGACAATGATCGTCGGCGAGTTTGATCTGTCGGTCGCGCCCATGGTGGCCGTCGGCGGGTTAATTTTAGCCAAAACGGGTGGCGATAGCGCTTGGATTGGCGTGTTATGTGCGGTCGCTTTCGGGCTAGTTATTGGCATCGTGAACGCGCTATTTATCATTCGTCTAAAAGTCTCATCACTGGTTAGTACACTGGGCATGATGATTTTATTGTCTGGTTTTGCCTATTGGATAGCCAATGGCAATGTGGTGCCTTATTACAACTTTGACGCCTCTGATGTATTAGATCATCAGTTTGCCTATCTGTTGTCTCCTCGCATTTTAATTACTATTGCGCTGATGTTGGTTGTCTTTTTACTTCTTAAATTTACTTACATCGGTCGTGATATCTACGCCACTGGGAGCCATCGAGGAAGTGCTCAAATGAGTGGCGCACGAACCTCTTTGGCAATTTTTGTAACGTTTGGTTGCTCTGGAGTTTTTTCCGCATTAGCGGGTGCTTTGATTTCGATAAGTTTAGCCACTGGTTCGCCAACACTTGGCAATACTCTGTTAGTGCAAGCGGCATCGGCGGCAATTTTAGGTGGCGTATCGTTAGAAGGTGGAGTTGGCAAAATCCATCAGATGGCGATTGGCGTGCTTATTTTGGCCATGCTCAATAATGGCTTGAGCCTTTTAGGCGTTAGTTCTGCAACGACGTTGCTGGTTAATGGTTGTGTTCTGGCATGTGTTGTTCTTATCAATGGTGGCGTACGACCTGCTCGCATGTTGCGCCGAGGATAAAAGAATATGAAGGAAAGTGTGATGAAATTTATGGGGAAAATAACAAATAAACGAACTTTCGCAGGGGCTCTTTTCGGTGCAATTCTAACAAGCTTTGCCTCAACTGCGTTTGCCAATGAAAAACCATCGGTGATTTTGCTGCAACCAACACAAGAGTGTACTTATTGCTCAGATTATCTGCGATTTTTCAAACAGCAGGCTGATAAAGCGGGATTTAGTTATCAGGTTACTACCAGCCCGTTTGACCCCTCAAACCAGGCTAATCAGGTTGAGCAAGCAATTGCAAAACATCCGAAGGCCATTATTTTGTGGCCTGTTGACGCCAATGCTTTAATACCATCAATGCGCAAGATCCAAAAAGCAGGCATTCCCTTGATTATCAGTGATGCGATGCCTGCCAAACAAGCGGCTCGATTCTGGGACTATTACACGGGCGGCAATAGTGAAGCAATTGGTCGAGAATCGGCTAAAGCGATGGTCGAGGCTTTTAAAGCCAAAGGCTACGGCACTAAAGGCGATATTTTTGCCATTACCGGTACTCCCGGTACGCCAACCACCATTGGGCGGATGCGCGGCTTTACTCAAGAGCTCTCTAAAATAGCGCCCAATATCAAAATTGTTGCTCAGCAACCGGGAAATTGGGATCAGAATGTTGCGATGACCGCCGCTTCATCGTTGTTCACCCGTTTTGGCGACAAGATTAAAGGGGTTTATTCGGTTGAAGATTTAATGATGGCTGGGGTGATTACCGCAGCGCAGCGCACCGGAATTGATGCGAAAAAACTCGCTTTAGTAGGTGTGGGCTGCGAAGTACAGGGCTACGACAACATCAAATCAGGGGTTCAGTATGCAACCGTTTTATCTGATGCATATTCAGATGCGAAATTCGCTGTTGAAGCTGCACAGAAGGTGCTCAAAGGTGAGAAAGTTCAAAAATACACCTATATGCCGAACCCAATTATTACTAAAAATAATCTCAACGAGTGTCGAGGGATCAGTCAGTAGTGTTATGCACAGCAAAGGATCCTGAGCTTCGTTGATTCAAATTTGAGAGGTTTTTTATGTCTAAAACATTACGATTGAACATTCCACAATGGCAAGGTGGTGATATGCCTGCCTATCATTTTGGGGCGCAGTTACTGGCTTGGCTAGCACCGCAAGCGAGCGGCCCAGTTGAGAATGTGGATGTCAGATGTGTTGAAACCAGCGATCTGGAAAATGAGAATGGGATCGTTGGGCGCAGTGAGATTATCCCGCAGTTACAGCAAACGCGAGAACTGATTGACAAGCATCAGCCTGATAGTCTGGTAATTTTAGGTGGTGATTGTCTTGTTGATCTCGTCCCTTTTGCTTATTTGCACGAAAAATATGGTCATGAATTAGGTATCTTATGGGTGGATGCCCACCCTGATATCATGACTTCTCAAGAGTTTGAACACTCTCATGCATCCGTTTTACGGGTACTGATGGGCGAAGGGGATGCCGATTTAACCCAGTTTGTGCAAAAACCAATCAGTAGTGACCAGGTGATGTATGCTGGGGTCAATGAAGAAAATGACTATGAGGCTAACTTTTTAGCCCAGCGCCAGATGCGCATTTGTCGCCCTGAAGAAATTCACTCACAAATCAGCTCGATTCAGCAGTGGATTAAAGAGCAGGGGATTAAATATCTGGCTATCCATTTGGACTTAGATGTTTTAAGCATTGCTGATTTTGGCTCCTTACTATTTACCAAACCTGATGCGGCTGAGGATGAGTTTGCAGGCATTGCTCAAGGTAAACTCACCATGGCTGATGTCGTTAAAGTCACGGCATTGGCAAGTGCACAAGCCAAAGTGGTCGGAATGGGGATCACCGAACATTTACCATGGGATTCACTGCGACTAAAACAAATGTTGGAAAAATTACCGTTGCTTGGAAACGCATAATTCTCAGTGGTAAAACGCGTAAATTTTAAAGGATAGCTTATTGGCTATCCTTTTTTATTTTGTGTTTATCAGTCGATTACTTGTGCGAAACAGAAGAGTTTAAGAGTGGATAATCGTCTTAGGCGAATAGCCATAACGCTTTTTAAAGGTGCGACTAAAGTGGGAAAGATCTTTATAACCGAAGGTGAATGCAGCTTGGGTAATATTGCTAACACGACGATTAATGAGTGCGTCATAAGCCATTGATAATCGCTGCTCCTGTAACCAGCCTCGAGGGGTTTGTCCAATTTGAGCAAACAATCGGCTTAAGGTACGAACCGACATATTATGCGCAATTGCTATCTGCTCAAGATTAAGGTTTTCATCCCCAATATTGGCGCGAATATATCGTTTAACCTCTTGTAATTGTTTACTCCCATCAGTTGGCGTATTGCCTCGCATCTGAGTGACCGCTCGTTCAATAGCTGTGGTGATCATCTCAAGGGTTGGCAAAATGAAATCATCGTTTTGGGATAGCTCTTGTGATGTCGAAATATATGAGGAGTCATCCATTAAATTGCTAATTAATCGACCATAAAGTGAGTTTTGAACAATTAAAGTGCCACCGATATGGTCAAGGTTATCTAATTTAGCTTGCATCAAAGGGCGCGGGATTCTAAGCAATCTCGCTTTATATCGCTGGTTATATTCAAAACTATAAGGTTTGCCTGAATCATAGATGAGGATCTGGCCTTGTTCATGTTTAAGTTGCTGATCGTTTTGGCTAAAGCTACCTTGGCCATCGATAATTTGTGAGATAAAAATATCATCTTGAGGACGAGTTCTAAGGTCTGCTTTACGGCGATCATAGCGAATACCATCAGAGTTAACCTGACTTAATTCAGTATTGCCAAACTGTTGAACAGTTGTGGTGGCTTGAAAGTCATCCCGATCCTCAATGGTTCCTAGGCAAGGCGCATATAACTTAAAAACTACGTCGTTCCAGTAGTTAAAGCGATCTTTGCCGTTAAGAGAATCAGTTGAAAAAATAGTGCTCATATACAATCACCTCCGCAAACAAGAACTGCAAAAAACAGGCCTAGCAAATAGAAATGAAAGAGAATAATCACGGAGCTATAACCATCTGAAATATAATATTTTTTAAGATGAGAAATTAGAGTGAAATTATGTCGAATTGATAATAATTATCGTTTGTTTTAATTGTGTTTATATATGGTGCACGGTTGCTTGATGTTGGTGCGATACCATCACCTCGAATGCCTTAATCAAAGGCAACATCCCTATATTGGCGCAATCAATGTATTTAACTGACTGATTTATATGTGCTTGCGAAGTTTCATTAACAGTTTTAAGCGCTTTAACCCTCTCTTTGTGAATAGCTGCAAATGATGGCCGATGTTGTGGGTGATACGGACACTCATAGTGATCGATGCTTATGCTAAGCAAAATTAAAGAAGTCCGGCGTTTTGCTGCCAGACTTTTTATATCAACTCAACTTACGTTATTACTTAATTCTTAATTAGCAGTTAGTTCAGTTCCTGGCCCTTGATTGATTGGTTGGCCTTGCTGAGCACTCACATGGAGGTTATCTGCGCTAATTTGCGCGTAGGCTGTTTTAATGCCAAGTTTAGAGCGAATGTCGATATCTTTGAGCTGAATGTTTTTAAGGGGTGATTCTGGTAACCCGTTAAATATCCCGGCGATATTGGCATTGACTGCGACTAAGTTGGTGATGCTTACATCGTGAATAAACGGGGTGGTTTTGGTAATTGGCGCTGCTTTGATGGCTGGTAGTGGTGCATCAGCTGCTCCAGATTGACCCGTATAACTTTCGGTAAATAAAATCGGTGTTTGTACATCAATCATTTTGAGGTTATTTACCACGATTGGGCCGATTTGAGCGCCGCGATCACGGGCTGATTTCACGCGAAATCCGTTCAAAGTTTTATCAAAGCGCACATCATGAATATAAACTTTGCCTATCCCATTGGCCGTTTCGCTACCGACTGAAACCCCATGCCCTTCATGAATCACGGAATCAGAGATTTCAATATCAGAGCTAGCGTGGGCAATTAGTGGCACATTAGCAAGCCCTGATTTAATCGCAATATCATCATCACCGGTTGAGATATCCAGATGTTTCATGGTGATATGTTGCGAAGCTACCACATCGACACCATCACTATTAAAGCTGTCTTCTGGATTTCTAACTCTTGTTCCATCAAACGAAATATGTTGGCTATTGCGCAGGACAATGTTCCACATCGGAGAATTCGTCGCCAGTATTGCACCGAAGTGCCCGTTATTGACATCATTAAATTCAATCAACCATGGCCGCGGCACACCATTGGCAAGAGGAATGCCTGGATAGTGTTTAAAAAAATACTCTTTATTGCCCTGAACTTTTACAATTTGGTAGACTTTTTTGGCTTCTGGCCACCATAGCTCTTTACCTGAACCATTCACCGTGCCGCTGCCTGTTACACCAACATTGCTGACATGATTGGCTAAAATAAAGGCTTCACCAGCTTGTGCTTTGGAACCAATAAAGGCTCGTTTAAATAGTTTTTCACTGTTATCAGCAAGCAGTGTGCTGCCTTTTTCAAGATTGAGAGTCACGCCATTTTTCAGTGATAAGGGGCCACTGAGCCAGGTTCCTTTGTGTAAAGAAACAATGCCGCCGCCTTGCTGGCTGCATGCATCAATGGTTTGTTGTAATTGTTTGGTAACGACTGTTTTACCATCAGCAACAGCATGATGGCTTGCTGGATCGCAGGCGTTTGTAGCAGCTTTAGCGACAAATGGGAGCAGTAATAAAGCTGATAAAACGGATGCAACAGGTGTTAAGTTTCGATGCCCCACCGAGATTCTCCTCTAACAATTTGATAAATAGACCTTAAAGCAAATTAGCAATTACTCAGTTATTGATAGTCAACTTAGATCAAATAAATTGAAACGCTGTATCAATATTTTTATGTTTGTGTGATGTACTTATCATTTCATCTAATCAGTTACCAATAACCGACATTTACTAGGAGCCTTAGCAGATGATTTTGGAGGAACAAAGGATTGGTATCTGTATTGCCAACCCGGTATGTTGGTAAGACAACGCTATCAACCTATACCTTTTAACGCGTTAAACTAGAGTTTTGATACTTGAGCGAACATATTTATCAGCATTAATCGCTAAATTTATTTAATAAAATTAAAATTTTCAGATAATAAAACTAGAGGTGAAGGGATGACTAACCAGCCACTGAAACTGTTTCTCTATAGCTTTCGAGATTATGATGAGAAGAAATATTTCGATGACCTAAGTCGTGAACGCCATTTTAGTTACAGCGCCAGCGCCGATTTTCCATCACTAGAAAACGCCCATTGGTTGGAAGGCTTTGATGCTGTGAGTTTGACGCCAACCAAAGTTAGTGAGCAATTGCTAGAAGCATTTCACAGCTATGGCATTCGTTATATTTTGACCCGATCAATTGGCTATGATCATATCGATCTTAATAAGACTCGGGAACTGGGGATGAAAGTCTCGCATGTTAGTTATCCGCCCGAGGCTGTGGCTGATTATGCCATTATGCTGATGATGATGAACCTGCGTAAAATGCCATATTTGATGGCGCAGTCGGCCCTGCAAAATTTCTCTTTGCCGAATAAAATGGGGCGTAGTATTTGCGATTCTACGGTGGGCGTTATTGGAACGGGTCAAATAGGGCAAACGGTGATTTCTCATTTAAGTGCCTTTGGATGCCGCATTCTCGCCTTTGATCCATACGTAAATGATGCGATTAAAGATAAATGTGAATATGTCTCGCTTGATGCGTTGCTTAAGCAAAGTGATGTTATCTCGCTGCATGCGCCAGCGACTGAGGAAAATTATCATTTGCTGGATGCCACTGCTTTTTCGCAAATGAAAGATGGGGCGGTGGTGGTCAATACGGCGCGCGGAACGCTGATTGATACCGATGCACTCATTGCTGCATTAGAGTCTGGCAAACTGTTTGGAGCAGCGCTTGATGTGCTTGAAGATGAAGTCGGTCTTTATTATCTGGACCGCTCCAATGATTGCATCGCGAACAGGCAAATGGCTGTTTTGCGCTCATTTCCCAATGTTATTTTGACGCCGCATACGGCATTTTATACTGAACAAACTATTCGTGGAATGGCTCAGAGCACGGTCGATTGTCTGTTCGATATGGCCAATAAGATTGATAATCCTTTGATTATTAGTTAATTAATTTAGCCCCTAGCTTAAAGCGATGGTAATAGTCGCTTTAAGCCCATGTGGCTCATTGGGTTCCAGAATCAAGCGCCCACCATAGGCACTTGCAAGTGATTGCGTAATTGAAAGCCCTAGTCCGACATTTGAGCTTTGTGTGTCGCGCTCTTTATTAAGCCTGGTAAAAGGCTTAATCACTTCATCCAGCTTTTCTTTTGGGATCCCAACCCCATCATCGCTAACACTGATGATGAGTTGGCTATTTTGCTTTTGGGCATTAAGCTCAATTGTGGCGTCATTACCTGCATATTGAATGGCGTTGTTAATCAGATTTTCAACCATCCGTCGCACACTTAATGGGGCAATCGATGCGGTGAAAGCAGCTTGTTCTGGATAACGAATCGCGATGCCTTTTTCATCATATTCATCGACAATCGTTTGCAACAGACTGTCAATATTGGTGGTTTGACTCGTCTCTTTTTGTGCATCATTTTTAGCAAACCGCATGGTTTCAGTGAGCATCTTTTCCATGGTGGCAAGTGTGGTGAGCATCTGCTGTTTATCTTCGCTCTCTTCGATAAACTCCAATCGCAAGCGTAAGCTGGTGAGCGGGGTTCGCAAGTCGTGCGATATGGCGGCGAGTAATTTAGTCCGCTCCTTAATGTAATCGGTGACTTGGTGCTGCATGTTGTTAAAAGCACTGATGGTGGGTGCTAAATCAAGCGGGGCATTATTACTGACCTCGCTGACCTGCTTATTCGTGGCAAAGGATTGCGCTGCTTTACCAAGCTCGCGAACTGGTTTTAGGGCACGGTGAATGATCACCAGCGAGAGCAAGATGGTTAGAGTCATCATTGCGATGAGCGCAATCAATACGCTGGTGGACCAATGAGTAATGTTATTTTCAACCCCCGAGGAAAAGTTGAGCCATTGACCGTTACTGAGCTGAACTGAGCCGTTAATCGTCGCGCTATATGCTGAAGTTGCAAAACGATGGTAGCGATTGGCACGATAATTAGATGATGTTCTGGGCGGGGCGCTCATCATGGCGTTATTGCCCATCATTGAGTTTCTCTGTCTTGGTGAATCGTACCTTCCCATCATCGATTGATGCATCGATTGCATCTGTTGGTCAGAGAGATTCATCATCGGCCGCTGGGGCTGATTGATAAAGCTAAGGCGCACTTGCTGAATGCCGCTTGAGCGAAGCTCGTTAAGTAACTGTAAGGCAGTGGTAGATGCGCCATCACTTGCACTAATTCGCGGTGAATCGCTCAGTGATAAATGTAAATCTGAGCTACTACTGGCCGAGAGAATCGAATCGTGCAGATTATCCGGTGTCTTTTCGAGAGTCTCACTCACCGAGACAATTCGAGCCAAAGCACCGGAGATTGATAATTGGTGGATCCGTTGTGATTTATCGTATGAAAGTAAGTACAGCGTTAAGAAAAAGCTGATGGCAAATCCAACTAATATGACCAATGCAATTTGATGGATCAGCTTCTGGCGTTGATACCACTTAACCATGCATGACCTCACAACTAAACTGGTAGCCACCGCCCCAAATGGTTTTGATCAATTTAGGTTGTTTGGGATCGATTTCAATTTTTTTACGAAGTCTGCTAATGAGCGTATCGATGGCGCGGTCATAAACATCGGCTCCTCGACCTTGAACTAATTTGAGTAAGTCTTCACGGCTGAGTACCACATTTGGGTGTGATAAAAATGCGGCCAACATAGTAAATTCGCTCGAAGTCAGTGGCACCAAAGTCCCTTCTGGGTCGAGTAGTTCACGAGTGGTCGTGTCGAGTTTCCAGTCTGAGAATTCATAATGCGTTGGATTCGCGCTGAGCTGCTGTTCAATATTGGGAATCGCAAAATGGCGCCGTAAAACTGATTTGATTCTAGCTAGCAATTCGCGTGGATTAAAAGGTTTGGCAACATAATCATCCGCGCCCACTTCTAATCCAACGATACGATCGACATCTTCGCCAAGCGCGGTCAGCATAATAATTGGCATGTTCGTGCTGGCACGCAGCTCGCGACACAATGTGATGCCATCTTTACCTGGGAGCATTAAATCCAAGATGAGCAGGTCAAAATGCTGTGCGGCCATTTTCTCATACATCTCATTGCCATCTGCTGCTGTTGCAACACTAAGACCATGCTGGTTTAAAAATCGCTGCAGCAAGTCTCGAATGTCTTTGTGATCGTCAACGACAAGTATCTGATAAGCCTTTTGCATTTCAACCTCTTGGAAAACTGACCCTTGTTACTATATACAGCTTGCACTAAAAAGTGTGTCAAAGTTTGTCACAAACTCTGTTTGTCAATCTTCGTCAGAAAACAAAGTAGTTGCGACACATATTCAACGCTCAAAGTTGCTGTAATAGTCCTGTAGACAAACGAATGTGATGAAGGGGACAAACCATGAAAACTTTTACCAAAGCGGCTCTTATTGTAACTACTTTAGTTGTATCTGTCGGTGCTTATGCGCATTGGCATAACAACGCGAGTCAATACTACGCCAATACTACTGCTGGCAATGCAGCACCGGGATATCAAAATGCAGCGCCAATGAATCATTACTATCAGCAGATGCAACAGTGGATGAGTCAGATGCGTGAATTTTGTTTGGGCAGACAAAATTCGATGATGAGCATGGGGTCTCGTGGCGCGCAAATGGGCTATGGGATGGGCAATTCTCATATGGGCTGGCATATGCAGGGCTATCAAAACTCGAATGCCAATGGGCAATACTCGCGTATGAGGTCAAATATGATGGGTCAATCTGGTGGCATGGGTTGGTATCAACAAAACAATACGAGTAATAACGCTGCACAACAGGCAAATTAAGCGTTAAATCAGTTGCATGAAACAGAGCTAACGGAATTGTATTTTATCAGCGATTAAATAGTGCATCAGAAATCCATTGACGTTCACTCATTTGCCCATAATGATAGAGCATTACAGGATGTTTAAAGGATAATTGATGTTACTGCGGGACAAACTATTGGCACTGTGTATTGTGCTGATCTGGGGCGTGAATTTTGTGGTTATCAAAGTCGGCCTTGAAGGTATGCCATCTCTTTTATTGGCTTTTTTACGCTTTTTCTTTGTCGCTTTCCCAGCGATCTTTTTTGTAAAGCGTCCCCCGGTGCCATTTAAATGGTTATTTATCTATGGCATCACGATTAGTTTTGGGCAATTCGCACTGTTGTTCTGGGCCTTAAAAATTGGGCTCCCTGCGGGGTTAGCATCGCTGATTATTCAGGTGCAGGCATTCGTGACGATTGTGTTAGGTGCTCTGCTCTTAAAAGAGAAAATTAAGCTGCATAATATTGTGGCAATTATATTAGCCGCCGTTGGTATTTTTATGCTGGCTGTCGCACAAGGTCCTAGTGCTCAGAGCGTTTCGGTCTTTGCGTTAGCATTGAGTATCGGTGGGGCATCATCATGGGCGATGGGAAATATCGCCAATAAAGTGATTATGCGTAACCATCCAACGCCTACGATGTCGCTCATTGTCTGGAGTGCATTGGTGCCAACCGCCGCGTTTGCTCTGTCATCGCTGTTATTCGATGGCCCTGCGACCATTGTTCAAGCGCTGGTGCATATTGCTTGGCATAATATTTTCTCAATCGCTTATCTGTCATTTTTAGCCACAATCGTCGGTTACGGTGGCTGGAGCTTTTTATTAAGCCGTTATGAAACCTCTCAAGTTGCGCCGCTGTCGTTACTTGTGCCAGTATTTGGTTTGGTGAGTGCTTTTTTGTTACTAGGTGAAAAGATGAATATTCATCAGCTTATCGGCGGCGTCATCATTGCCATCGCGTTGGTCATCAATATGTTTGCCCCACGCTTAATGCAGGCCATAAAACATACGCAACCCGTTTTATCTGATCGCGATTAAATAAAAACAAAGCAATAAAAAAGGAGTGTGTGAAAACACTCCTTAATGCGAGTTTCTATTGGGCTTAAAATTGATAACCTGCGCTAACCCAAAATCGAGGATTGCGCTGCTCATCATCAGAGAGCGCGTTACCACCATCAACTTTCCAAGCCACTGCGGTGGTTACACTAAATCCTTGGTAATTGGCGCGAAGTCCAACACCTGCGCCGGTTAAATGGCGACTGTCACCGGTATCAATGCCACCATTGGGTGTATAGCCGCTATCAACAAAAAGGTAAGGGCTTAATCCATAAGGTAACTTTTGATAGCGCAGTTCAACCTGCCCCAATACGCCTCTGGCATCAGAGCCTTCACCCACTGGATAGGCACGGACTCCATCTGGCCCTCCTAGATAGAAGCTTTCTGAACCATCGATTGTATCGTGATCGACCCACTGGCCGCGCATATGTGCGTAGAGATTAAATCCTGCGCCCACATTTTGTATTCTTGAAAGCTCAAGATCCCATTTTGTAAAACCACTTCGCTCTGAGTCTGTGTCGGTTTGTGCAACCTTGATTTTGCCCGGTGTCAGTGTCAATTGACCCCAAGTGATACCCCCGCCTAACAGTGCGTCACGACGGTCAAAGTTGATTGTCAGCGGAACGCTCTGGCTATGTGCTGTTTTGTCGTAAACTGATAAGGCATCATCATCAAGACGTTTGTATTGAAAGGTTGCGCTCAGTGACAGATTCGAGTTTTGCGAGCGGATGGCCGGATAACTGACCCCTGCCGCATAGATATCGGCCGTCCCGGTATAGCCTTCAAAGCCGTGTCCTAACTGGTAATCGGTGTGTGAATAGCCTACGTTCGCTTTTAGTCCATCGTAGCCTACGGGGAGCACGTAGTTGATACCACCTAGCCAGGTGTCTTCATTTGAATAAGAGCCAGATAAACTTAATTCATCGCCAACTTTAAATAGATGATTGGCACTTAAAGCGGCTCGTAGCCGATATTCACCCGAATAGCGACTGCCATAGTTATCGCCGCCAATGAGGGCTCGAACACGTTGTTGGGGGTCAACTTCGACATCGAGATCACCTCGGCCAGTTTGTGCTCCGGGTTTTAAAACAGGTGTTGCATCGATGCCAGGCAGATCTTTAATCAGCAATAACTGGCGTTCAAGTGAGGATGATTCAATCACCTCGCCACTTTTTAGTGTGCTCAAGTAGGGGCTAATCGCTTTATTTATAGCAGCGTCGTTACCCTTGATGGTAACTTGGCCATACTGACCTTCAACAACTTGAATTGTTAGTTCGCCTGAGCTTAATTTTTGTGCAGGCAGCAGTGCTGTGGCAAAACTATAGCCGTGTTTTCGATAATACTGACTGACCTGATTAGCCAAATTTCGAAGGCCTGCTAAATCAAATGACTTTCCTTTGACAGAACCGATGACTTTTTGTAATTGCTCATCCGAATAAATTGTATTGCCAGTAAAATTTACTTTTTTCAATACAACTTTGGTTCCTCCTTGCTGAGCTTTGCCAAGCGATTGTCCTTTTAAATCTAACGGTAACTGTGATGATGGCGGAGCATTATTCTCGTGAGCTTGTTGTTGCTGATAGATTAACCCCGCATCGGGAGGCACTGCTGGCGCAGCGATTGCTGCGCCAGAGGCCATTAATACTAAAAAATAAGGAAACGATTTGCTAAGACGGTCCATGTATATTTTTCCCTTAATTTTCGACCGATTGATTGTTTAACTGTAGTGCTGGTAACAGTAATCCGCCATCTACAACATAAAGTGGTGAGCGATTTGAGTGCGCTTTAGGGATATCATTCACACTTGAAATATACTCAACACTCATTTGTGACTCATTTTCGTTAAGCAATGTATTGGTATATGAGTCTGTCACAGAATTGGTCGTCACATTCGTGCGAGGCTGTTCCAAAACTGTCCGGGTAATAATGACCGACCGTGGCACAGTTAGCGCTGTTGACTCAAGCGGATTAATGACCAATGAACCCGCTTGATAGCTCAGGTTATAGTTAGGATTATTGCTATTGGTCAATGTGCCTTGAGTAATTGCATAAGTTCCGGCGCTTTCGCCACTATCTCGCGTTAAGTCACCTGTTAACGACTCGCCAGCCACGAGTCCACAATTGCTGCTAAAACTGCCGCAACTGGTTTGATAGGTGAATATTGGGTCTGTGTCGCCCACATCTTTACTTTGATCATCAGCACTGACCGTGACTGGTCGAGCGGTAATATCCGCCGTTGTGGTGGCGACATTTGAGCTTAACGTATAGTTGCCGATATCGCTGCCGCTTAAGCTAATGCCACTGATTGAAACCGTTTTATTGGTGGCTACATTTTTATCACTGAAACTGCCACTGGCCGAAGCAACGGTTAAATCATCACCTGTGATCATGCCATTAAAGCTAGCTGCTGTGGTATCTAACGTTGCAGCTGTAGTGCCATCATAGACTTTATCAGCGGCGGTGATGCCAGAGACCGAGCTCAGCGCTTTAGCACTAATGGATGCAGTGGTCGATGCGGTGTCATCGACAAGCGTATAGTTGCCCGCATCCGTGCCGCTTAAGCTAATGTCACTGATTGAAACCGTTTTATTGGTGGCGACATTTTTGTCACTAAAGTTGCCACTGGCTGAGGCAATGGTTAAATCATCACCTGTGATCATGCCGTTAAAGCTTGCAGCTGTGGTATCTAACGTTGCAGCTGTAGTGCCATCATAGACTTTATCATCAGCGGTGATGCCAGAGACAGAGCTCAGGGCTTTGGCGCTAATAGATGCAGTAGTCGATGCTGTGTCATCGCTCAAGGTATAGTTGCTTGCATCCGTGCCGCTTAAGCTAATGCCGCTGATTGAAACCGTTTTATTGGTGGCGACATTTTTATCACTGAAACTGCCACTGGCCGAGGCAACGGTTAAATCATCACCTGTGATCATGCCGTTAAAGCTTGCAGCTGTGGTATCTAACGTTGCAGCTGTAGTGCCATCATAGACTTTATCATCAGCGCTGATGCCAGAGACAGAGCTCAGCGCTTTAGCACTAATGGATGCAGTGGTCGATGCGGTGTCATCGACAAGCGTATAGTTGCCTGCATCCGTGCCGCTTAAGCTAATGCTGCTGATTGAAACCGTTTTATTGGTGGCTACATTTTTGTCACTAAAGTTGCTAGTGGCGGAGCCAACGGTTAGATCATCACCTGAAATTATGCCGTTAAAGCTGACGGCTGTGGTATCTAACGTTGCAGCTGTAGTGCCATCATAGACTTTATCATCAGCGGTGATGCCAGAGACGGAGCTAAGCGCTTTTTGAGTGACCTGAACAGTTACATTATCAATACTCGAACCAGTGATAATGTCGTAGCCTTGCTGAGTTGAATAATAGTCGTTAACTAAAGAGCGAGATCCGGCATTTTTCTCATCGAGGGTTAGTTCCCCATCGACTAATGTTGAATCAAAGGTTGAGCTATCAGCTGTGGACCAACTGGTTGAAATAGCCGCTGTCAGCTCTGTTGAGCCGTTATATACCTGTGTTAACGATGAATCACTGGTACTTAAAGTGGCTGCTGTTAAAAATGTTCTCAATAAAGGCGTGGTGTAGCCATCATAGATACGCCAGATAGTACTATCCCCACCCGTGCCAGAAATGTCCCAGTTGGCGTAGGTTGATGCGTTGAGTAAATCACTATAGCTGTATCCTTGGCCGATAGTTGAATCATAACTGCTATCAATGGCCACGCCTTGAGCATTGGTCGTTGCATAATAGCTATTCGTCACGGTTTCAGAACCGTCTACGTTAATGCCGACCAGCCCTCCAACATCGCTTGTCCCTGATACACTGCCCAGAGCATAAGAATTAGAGATATCTCCTTGGTAGTTTCGACCTACGAGCCCACCAATATCGTAACCTGGATCACTGACGATAGAGTTCGCGTCTGCACTCACACCAGTAACACTACCCGTTGCATAGGAGTTACTAATGGTGCCACTTGCTCGGCCCGCTAATCCACCCACGGTACTTGCGCCGATTACATCGCCAGTGGCATAAGATTGATCAATGGAGCCGTAACTGCGGCCGACAAGCCCACCAATATCAAAACCGGTGCTGGTGATGTTCCCTGTAGCATAACTGGTTGAAATTGAGCCACCGGTAATATTGTAGCCAACGAGTCCTCCGATATAAGAGGCATTGGTATCAATGGTCACCGACGAGTGACTATCGCTAATCGTGCCAATGTTGCCTCCCGCTAAGCCACCAAATCCTGCATTTATCACATCAGCTGTGCTTCCTGCTGTAATCGAGCCACTGGTCGATGCGTTAGTGATGGTGCCTGCATTGTAACCCGTAAGTCCTCCCAAATATTCAAAACCACCTGTAATAGATACGTTATCCAAGGCAATATTCTGAACACTGGCGGAGTCATTAATGTAGCCAAATAACCCCAAATAAATGTTATCTGGGCGATTAATAGTAAGGTCTGAAATCGTGTAGTTTTGTCCGTCGAAGCTACCGATGAAGTTGTCACTCACAGTGCCGAGAGCGTCCCATCCTTCACCACTATTGGCACTGCTGCTGGCATAAAGATCATATCCAGTCGATGAGCTATCTAAGTCATTTTCTAACTCAAAAGAATATCCAGACGAGATAATGTCACTGTCATTAATATTTTGTAGCTGTGACCAACTGGTGATTTGATAAGGGTTCGCTTCGGTGCCAAAGCCTGCCTCAAACAGTGTGACATTGTTGATATAACTGTCAGGGGTCAAATTGGTTAAATAGGGCAGAGCGCCTAGACCATAGCCTGCCACTGCGCTGCCTTGCGCGCTGGTAAATGTCCAGATGGATGAATCCCAACCCGAGTAAGTGCTCTGCTGGCCGAGTTCTTCATATGTTTTGCCTGTGCCGGTACTTGTTCCCGTGTTAATCGATTCGCCATCGACATCGGTCGTCGCGTAGTAACTGTTGGTGGCTGTTCCATTATAGGAAATGCCCGCAGCAGTGCCCTGACTCTGGGTTGCAATGGTGCTTCCTGCAGCATAAGCGTAATCAATCGTCCCTGCGTTATAACCGGCAATGCCGCCAGCGTTATTAAAATTCACTGTCGTGGTGGTATCGGTGTAAACGTTAGTGAGAGTGCCGCTATTAGAGCCCACTAGACCACCAATATCACTGCCATAGTCTAAAGTGGTGTAAACCGTGCCTACGACAAAAGCCTGATCCACACTGCCATAGTTGTAACCTATTAATCCACCGACTTTATAACGAGCCGCTGCTGTGCCTGTGGCGTAAACGTTATGAACAATGCCGTGGTTTTCACCAATTAATAAACCGGTAATTTGATAACCTGAAACAGAGCTATCGGTGACGCCTAAATCCCGAACCACCGATCCAGATTGAACCGTACCAAAAAGCCCAACATTGGATTGATTTCCCGCTGAGATAGTCATATTGCTTACCGTATGGCCCAGACCAGTTACGGTGCCATTTAGCGAAGAAATAACCGAATTGGAGAAGGTATTTCCACTAAGATCTAAACCTTCAGCCAGCGCATAGTAGCCATAAGAGGATGCTGAAAGATACTGGCTTGCCTGCGTTAGCGTGTGAATTAAAGTGTAAGATTGGCCATTAATGCTCAATGTCGCATTGTCACCAGAGAGCGTTACAGGAGCTCCGATATTATAATCAGTATCGCTGGTAACGGTGCCGCTATTTTGAATATAGCCACCATAGTTAAGCGCTAAACCAGCGCTGTCACCCGAGGCGGTAATTGCTGCATTAATATTGATATCGTTATAGGCGTTGAGTGTTAATGTTGTATCGGCGTCCCATGAAACCGCTGCATCGACATTGATGTCGCCATCGTCACTACCATCGCTAACCGTTGCTAATGTAACATCTGTCGTTGCCAGATTACTTGATAAAGTGTCCGCACCAATACTGCTAGTAGAAAGCGAACCACTGCCTTCATTAATGGTAAAGTCAGTCGGGTCAATCAGCCATTGACCTGTTTGCCCTTCGTTGGCAAGGGTGGTTACCGTGGTGTCGGCGCTTATCTGCACATTGGCAGCAGAGGTCTCAATAAAACCGCCATCGCCTTGATTTGGCGCGCTAGCATCCAGTGTCCCGGCAACATTGACTTGGCCGTTTTGCATATCACCGAGTAAGACAATTTCACCTGTTTCTGTGCTGCTTAAGGTTTGCGCCTGTGAAATACCAGTGTGATTAATGACGCTGGTGGAAAGTGCATCAGCCGCTTTTGCGGTTAAATAGATTAACCCGCCGTTAGCTTTTACAACGCCACCTTGCTCAATGTAGGTGTCTAGCAGTGACTGTTTGACTTCAATTTTAACTGTGCCACCCATATCTAATGTGACGGTGGAACCTGCGCCCATCAGGGTTGCGCCTTTGGGCGTTGTTATATTGCCGGTATTGATAATCTTCGCTGCGATCATTGCCACGTAGCCACCTTCAGCGGTGGTAATATTGCCTTGGTTTATGACCGCATTGGCACTGCCACCAGAAAATGTGTAATTACCCGCCATGAAGTCTTTGTCAGAAATGCCCAAAGTGGAGGTTACTAAGGCGCCAACGTTAACTTGCGCGTCCTTAGAAAAAGACACGCCATTGGGGTTAATTAGAAAAACGCGCCCATTGGCACTTAGCTGACCCCGAATAGATGATACTTCTGAACCTGTCACTCGGTTTAAAACTGCCGAGGAGGAGCTTGGTTGCACGAACTGAACTTGATTATTCTGACCGATTGAGAAGCTATTCCAGTTAACGACCATATTTTGACTGGATTGGTTAATTGTCATGGTTGAATCTGTGCTGGCGATAGTCCCTTGGCCTGAGACAACTTGTCCGCCTGTGGGTAATTCTGCCAATACATTGGCTGAGACTAGAATTAAGCTCCCTGCGGCAATTTTAACTACCGACTTCTTTGTATTTTTTACCCGACGAGAACCTAGCTCCCCTGCGACTTGCCAAACCTGTCGAGCCGCATTCCAGATGGTACGATAGATATGATTCACAGCTTTTACTCCCAATCATCCCTTTCGGGTAAACAAACAAAAATGAGTAGTTAAATAAAATTTTCGATAGTTTAGGTTAAAAATCAGTTTTTTCAATAAAATTGTTTAAAAAACGAACTTATTTTTTATTTTGTTGATAACAATATAGCTTATTTATCTGTTTTTTATGAAATTTTAATTGGCTAAAAAAGAGGGATTAGCATTATTTAGCTGGATAAAATAGTTTTTACAGGAACAAGATTTACTTTTTTAAAGGTTTAATAATATTTTTTTGATTGAACATTCTTTTTTACATTTTAAATGAAAATTCTAGCAAAAATTAAAATGACGCGATCATCTTCTATCAGAGTGATTTCTTTGTGGCATAACACCATGCGTGTTTTTGATAAAAGAATCGATTAAGCTATCGCTTCGCTAGTTCAAACAATTATCGGTATAACGTTTATGTGGTTTGCTTTTGGGGCAGTATTGGCTTTTTTATTCTTCAAATTGGGGAACATGGGGTGGTATGGTTATGCCATGGTGATGGGAGCGCCTTTGACATTGGCTGTCTTTGGCTTTCATCTATTTGCCCATTATGGCGTAAACTATCAGGGTGTTACGTTAGTCACAGCCCTTGCTCTGGCTGCGAATATCTGTTTTGCGCTAAGTGCTCTATTGCTTCCTGATGGCGCTGATAACTATTCCAACTATGTGTTTTTCACTCTCATCAAAAACCCTCCGGCAGTGATGAGCACACTTGCTGTTAGCTCTTTTATTGTCTCGATGATTTGTGATTGTATTCTCCTCGTCCAACGATTTTGGCATTAACTTTTTTATTATTTTTAGGGCCATTGTTTTTGATAACGTATCGCCTGATGCTAGGCTAATCATTACATTTTACTGCCTAAACTGGCCTCTGATTGGCGCAAAAACAAGCATAAAAGGTCAACTTCCTTTAATTTAACTATTTCTGACCATTGATTTATACCGATGAGCCCGTATGGTTAAGGGACTTAATCTTAATTCGAGAGTTCTTATGCTCATTGCAAGCCTTGCCGCGATGCTGTTTGTGATATTAAAGGTATTGAATCCAGGTTCTTTACTGATGGTTTTAGTTTTCGCTTGGCCTGCCACTTTAGCTGTTTTGGTGTTTCATATTTTTGCGCACAAAGGGATTAAATACCAAAAACTAGATAAGAGAGCGAAGCGCTCAGCTATTGCTAATATCGCACTGGTTGTTGCAGCTTTAATCTGCCCTGATCTGAATGAGCACAGCATTCACGCATTTTTTACGCTTTGGTCCAACCCTCCGGGATTTTTATTTGATGTGGCATTTACCTGCACGGCTATCGCGCTTGTCAGTGATGCGTTGCTATTTATCGAACGGATCCGCTCACATTGGCAAAGGGGAAGTCTTTCTAGTTAAGCGATACTTAAATTTGCGGTTTTCATCCATAAGGAGAACATTATGTTGCCACCTTTAAGGGCTCTTAAAGCTTTTGAAGCTGTTGCCCGGTTAGGTTCGATAGGTTCGGCAGCCAAGGAGCTACATGTCACATCAGCCGCAATTAGTCAGCAATTAAAAAGCTTAGAGCTTTTTCTTGAGGCAAAATTATTTACTCGCACACCTCGAGGTATGGTGTTAACCACTAAAGCGCAAAAGTATCTGCCAATAGTTGCTGGCTCATTGCATCATCTATCTTTGCAGACTGAAATTTTATTTCAATCGCCCCGTGATGAAGTATTACGACTCAAGGTAAATCATACTTTTTGTTATAGTTGGTTGATGCCTCGATTGGCTGATTTCATGACGCAATACCCATCCATTCATCTGGACATTTCGCTTGTCGATTGGCCATCAACTATTCCTTGCGAACAAGCCGACATTGAACTGACCAATGGCTATGTCGAGGCAGAAAATGTCAAAATCGAGAAACTCTTTCAAGAGCAATGGGTATTAGTTGCAAGCCCAGAATATAAAGCCAAGTATGCGAGTGCGCTTGATGCGGGGGAGTTTGCAGGCTTACCCGCGATACAGGTTAAAGGTTATGAGGAAAACTGGTTGCAGTGGCTAAATCACAACCACTTCTCATTAGCGTTGCCGAAAATTCAATTGGAAATAACAAACTCGATGCAGGCTATTCAAGCGGCTAAATGCGGTTTGGGGATGCTTTTAATCCGCTCTTTGGCCGTCAAAGAGTCGCTGAATCAGCAGCAGGTTGTGTTAGCCCATCATGCCTATATGCCCACCGAATCGGCTCACTATTTAATAACCCCAAAAAATGACAATGCCAAGATCAATTTCTTCTGTAACTGGTTGCACGAACAGGTTGTTAAAGACGGTAATGACTTTAATTTTTCTGAACTAAATAAATGCTAGTGTTTAGTTTATCTTAAGTCTTTGTATAGAAAATATAGGGGGTGAATAGTCATATATCTGTCATGTAAGCCTTATATATTAGTTTTATATAGTATATCGTAATAGCAACTTCGGCTTTTATATGAGGAATGATGAACAGGCTTATTAAGCGCTGGCAAGGACGAATTCAACTCTCAGGTTTCATGGCTCCGTTAATTATTCCATTGACGGTGTTCTGGTTATTTCCTTTTGCTTACAGTATCTATATTAGTTTCACTGATTGGGATTATATTTCCCCAAATTATTCGTATGTTGGGTTAGATAATTATCATTATATGTTTGATGATCCTGAATTTACTCAGGCATTAACCAATACGTTTGAATTTTCTTTGGGTGTAGTGATTCCAACCGTTATTTTAGGATTATTATTTGCACTGCTTTTACATAAAAAGTTTGCAGGCAGTCATTTTTATCAGGCTGTTATATTTTCACCGTGGATTACGCCAACAGTTGCCGTATCAATTGTTTGGTCATGGGTTTTCAGCACAAAAGATGGGTTGATTAACGGCCTGTTGCAGATGGTCGGTATTGAACCCATCGCTTGGTTAGAGCATGGCTCTACTGCGCTAATAGCGGTGATTGTAGTGACTGTTTGGCAGGCGATTGGCTGGACAATGTTGTTTTATATCAGTGCATTGAATAAAATTCCGCACTCACTTTATGAAGCATCTTTAATCGATGGCTGTCGACCTGTGACGCGGTTTTTTAAAATTACCCTACCACTTGTTTCACCCACTACGTTCTTCTTAGTTATTGTCAATATGATTAATGCAATTCAAGCCTTTGATCAGTTCCAAATTCTCACTCAAGGTGGTCCAGGTGGCGAAACAAGAACGCTTTTATATTTATTCTATCAACAAGCGTTTGAGCGTTATGAAATGGGGCCTGCAGCGGCATCTTCACTCATTATATTAGTACTAACAGGTGCGCTAACTTTAATTAACACCTATATGGGTAAACGCTGGGTTTATTATTAGGAGTAAATGATGAAGTCATTGAAAATATCTCAGGAAATTACGCTGAGTACTCCTGAGAAAAATTCGTTACGTCTTAATTTGTCAACAGCCTTATTAAAAATAGGGATAAAGCATCTATTTTTAATTATCAGTGGCATATTAATGGTTTTCCCATTTATCTGGATGTTATCTGGGTCGTTAAAAACAAATGATGAAATATTTGCAAGCCCGCTGAATTTATTTCCAGCACATCTGCATTGGCAGAACTTTATTGAAACATTTCACAGCGCTCCATTTGGGCTGTATATCTTTAACAGTTTTGCCGTTGCCTTTGCGACAACGGCAATTGTGTTGATCAATTCTGCGTTGTTTTCGTATGCGCTGACGCAGCTTAAGTTTCGCGGTAAAACCACCCTCTATTTCGTGGTCATGGCCTGCTATATGCTGCCGGGCGCGGTTACTTACATTCCGTCTTACATCATCTTGGCCAAAATGGGCTTGCTTGATACGCGTACCGGGCTGGTGTTGTCAAATATCGTGAGCGTTTTTGGTGTGTTTTATCTGCGCCAAGTGTTCTTAAAAATTCATCCTTCACTCATTGAAGCCGCTCGCATTGATGGGGCGAGTGAGTGGAAGATTTTGCTCCGTATTGTGTTGCCTCAATGTAAAGCTGCTTTGGCAACGCTGTTTCTGATTACGTTCATCATGAATTACAACAGCTATATGTGGCCGAGTTTGGTGATTACGACGCAGGATAGAAATCTGATTGCGACGGGAATTCGTCAGTATTTTATTGCTGAAGGTAATTATGGCCTGAACTGGTCACACATTATGGCGGCTAGCACCATTGCTGTGCTGCCGCTATTGGGATTATTTGTTATCTGTCAAAAAGCCATATTGTCCGGTTTCGCCGACAATGGCGTAAAAGAGTAGGGAATATGAAACTAAAAACATTGATTGTGGCCTGTACTGGCGTTGCGAGTGTTTTGCTTTCGCAATCCGTACTGGCAAAAACAGAGGTGAATTTCTGGTATGCCGGTGGTAGTAAACCGCAAAAAATCTTTGAAAAGATGATTAAAGATTTCAACCAGAGTCAGAGTGAGTATCACATTAACGGTGCACTGCAAGGTAGCTATACCGAAACATTCCAAAAATTGCAGGCGGGTATGGCCTCTAAAACTGCGCCAGAATTTGCACTGCTTACTGCCTCACAGGCCGATTCAATGGCTAACCGGCATCTGCTTCGAGACCTTCGCAGCTACATTAAACCGGATTTTCATTTCGATGATTTTGTTGCTGCATTTCGCCAACAGGTGACTCGAGCCGATGGTTCGGTGATAGCGCTACCCGCCTACGGGACCACCCAAATTCTTTATTACAATAAAAAAGTATTAAAAGACAGTGGCTTTAGTGCCAAAGATCTTTCAACTTGGCAAGGGTTGGCCAAAGTTGCCGCCGCGGTTACCAAAAAAGATGGTGATAGAACGACCTTTTATGGTTGGGAACCGATGTGGGGATATGAAAACTTATTGTCTGCAGTTTATTCCAATGGCGGCAAGGTTATCAGTGATGATGGCAAGAAAATCCTAATTGATTCACCAAAATGGATTGAAGTGTGGGATGGGTTTCGTAAATGGATCCATGATGATCAGATCATGCGGATTCATTATGGTGGTCAGGGCTGGGAATATTGGTATAAAACCATTGATGATGTCATGAAAGGCCGAGCATTAGGTTACACCGGCTCATCGGGTGACCAAGCGGATCTGGACTTTACTAAACTGGCTGCCACTATCCAGCCTGGATGGGGGTCTCATCAGCCATCTCCGATGGCGGGGGCTCAAGTTTTTGTGATGCCTAAAGGGACGAGTGATAAAGCTGCTCAAGGCGCGTTTGCGTTCATGAAATATTATACCAACGCTGAAAATACGGCGAGCTGGTCGATGCAAACGGGTTATATCCCGGTTCGAATGAGCGTCAAACAGGTCAAAGCGTATGATGATTATGTCAAAGCCAACCCACAGGCCTTGGTACCGCTAACGCAGGCGAACTTAACGAAAAATCTTTATTTTGTTGACCCGACCAACGGCAAGATTAAAGACGCGTTAAAAGTGGCCGCCGATCAGGTTGAAATCCAAAATGTTCCGGCAGCCAAAGCACTGAAAATGGCTGCGCGTAAAGCCCAGCGAGCACTGGACAGAGCCAACCATAAATAAGCATAAAACGAGGTCGGATAATCTATCTGACCTCGTTTTAAGCCAAGGAGTATTGATGTATCTGTTTGAAGGTGAGATGAATTTTGGGGTAAAGACTCACCATTTTGATGTGCTCAGCGCTCAATCCTTTCAAATCACCATGAGTACGGTCAAAACCGGTTTTATCTATTGTTTTATCTATGATGCCAATGGCCATTATCGTGCGGGTGTTGTCGGGCAAAAGAGTAAAAAAACGGTTACGATTCGCCCCACTGATAGCTGGGCAGCCCCTGGGAATGAGATTGTCCCCGGACAATGGCAAGTCGTGTTATTTAATCCAAATGGCGAATTTCGTCGTGACAGTGCAATGCGCTATCAGGTGCAAATTGAACCATTAGAGGGTGAGCTGGGTGGAGAGTATCAGGGCCATCGAACTTTAAATACTAAACGTGCTGTGACCTTCGATATCAAGCGCTGTTTAAACGCCAAAGCTGGTTGGTATAAAGGCGATCTGCATGCGCATACCGTGCTTTCTGATGGCCATAATCATATGGCTGATGCGGTGGCCATTGCTCATGCGCAGCAGTTAGATTTTTTATTTATGACCGAGCATAACCTGTTGGATTCGCGCCTGCCGGACTCAGAGCGTTGCCTATTTTTACCGGGTTTTGAAGTGACCACCGATTTGGGCCATTTTAATATCCATGCACCTGCGAAAAGCCTCACCATTGATAAAGAGCATTTTCACTCGACAGAGATGATTGCTCAGGGCATTGAAATTGCGAGCTCAGCGAATAGTAACTTAAGCATTAACCATCCGATGATGAAACCCTGGCACTGGCAATATGCCGAGATGCCACTTGATGCTATCAACTCTTTGGAAGTGTGCTGCGATCCAACTTGGTCAACCTCAGCGCAAGCCACTGAGTCGGCGCTTAAAGTTCTCAATGCGATGTGGAACGCTGGATATCACATTGTTGCAGTGGGGGGCAGTGACAACCATTTAACGCCTGATGAGCGAAATCCTAACGCGACGGAGCCGGCAATATACGGCGATCCGGCCACCTATATTTATGCGCAAAACTTAAGTTGTGCGGCGCTTATCAAAGGCCTTCGACAAGGGCGCTGTTACTTTGCAAGACGCAGCCAAATTCAGTTTTCGCTTAACGACGGCGCACTGCTGCCCGGCGATGATTGCGCCGATGCAATGGTGAATATCGAGCTTAGCATTGGCAATACAACTGCCAATTATTGCGCGCAGTTGGTGGTTGATGGTCAGTGCGTTCAATGTGTTGCGCTTGGTCAACAGAGCGTCTCGTTGCAATGGGATATGTCGCATTGTAAGTGGCTTCGCGTTGATATTCGACAAGGCTCGCCGGTAGCGCCGGGAGAGTTAGATGCGCTGATTAATCCGATTTATAACGGTGCAAACATGCGCCAAGATACATCAGGTCCAAAGACCTGGGGACAGTTACAAGAGATAGTTGCTAGTGAGTGAAATTAAAGGGTTATTGTTTGATAAAGACGGCACACTTATCGAGTTTGAACAGATGTGGTTAGGTGTTGCTAAACGAGTCGTGGTCATTGTGGCGGCTAAATACGCTCAAGATAAAACGGTTAATGAAACAGCGTTACTCAGCGCGATTGGTGTTGAAAATAACAAGATTGATTTTCACGGATTGTTAGCCTGTAATCCGGTTGAAGATATGTCAAAGAAGTGGTTTGAGATGCTCAATCCCACATCGACATTAGCGCTATTTAACGAAGATGTGAAACAAACCTTTTTGGCTGAAGCGCTCGCAAGCCCGGAATCGGTTAAAGCGTTAAGTGGCGTCAAAGAAACGTTAGAGTCATTTAAACGGCAAGGATTTAAGCTGGGAGTTGCCACAGCAGATAGTAAAGACTCGACTCTTTATACCTTAGAAAAAGCGGGTTTGTTGGAGCTATTTGATTTTGTCGGATACAGCGATGGTGACATTGCGCCTAAACCTGATAGCGCTTTAATGGAGCGTTTTTGCCAGCAATGCCAGCTTAAGCCTGAACAAGTCGCCATGTTCGGTGATACGCTGTGCGATATGAGCTTTGGGCGTAACAGTGGCGCGAAAAGCATCGGTGTGCTTTCAGGGACATCAACCCATAGCGAAATTCATCCGTTTGCCGATCTGGTGATTAGCTCCGTTGCTGATCTAACTCTCGGGCATTTACAGCAATTAGAGCAGGGTTAAGAACATGGCAAGCGTACAATTAAAACAAGTTGAAAAAGTTTATCCAAATGGCTTTAAAGCAGTCCACGGCATTAACTTAACGATTCGCGAAGGCGAATTTATGGTGTTTGTGGGACCATCCGGATGCGCCAAATCAACCACCCTGAGGATGATTGCTGGTCTAGAGGAGATCTCTGGTGGCGATATTTATATCGGTGAGCAGCGGGTGAACGACTTAGCGCCCAAAGATCGCGGGATCTCGATGGTTTTTCAAAACTATGCACTTTATCCCCATATGTCTGTTTATGAAAACATGGCATTTGGCTTAAAGCAGCTCAAATTAGATAAACAAGAGATTGAGCAGCGTATCGCAAAAACTGCAAAAACCTTGGAAATTGATCAGCTGTTAAAGCGCAAACCGGGGCAGTTATCTGGAGGGCAACGGCAGCGAGTGGCTCTTGGGCGAGCGATTGTTCGAAAACCTGACGTGTTTTTATTTGATGAGCCTTTGTCTAATTTAGATGCCAAACTGCGGGTTTCAACTCGCGTCAGCATCGCCCAATTGCATAGTGATCTGAAAGCTCAAGGGCAAAGCTCAACGATGATCTATGTAACCCATGACCAAGTTGAAGCCATGACATTAGGCGATCGCATCTGTGTACTCGATCAGGGCAAAATTATGCAGGTTGATACGCCAATGAACCTGTATCTAAAACCGGCGAATAAATTTGTGGCCGGATTTATTGGCTCTCCTGCGATGAATCTGCTTAAAGCTAAACTGGCAAGCGACGAGGGACAATTGGCAGTGGAACTTTCAACAGGTCAGCGATTACGTTTACCTAAAGAGAAAGCTCATCAGCTCCAAGGCGTGCCTGATGAGGCGATCTGGTTCGGAATTCGTCCGGAAGATATTACATTGGTTGAAAAAAACCAATCTGCTGAAGATGGCTATGCGTATCTTGCTGAGCTTGAGTTAAAAGTGCGAGAAGCGATAGGTAAAGAACTCTATCTGTATTTTGATATTGATGAGCACTCCCAACTAGTGATGTGTCACAGTTACACCTCTGCCAGTGATTATCCAACGGGCCAGCGCTATCAGTTAGCCGTTGATATGCACCGTTGCCATCTGTTTTCGCAAAAAACAGAGCAAACATTGCTCTAGTTTGGAACTGTCGGTTAAGAGCTAAATTATCTGGTCGGTCGCTGATTCTGGCAAAGCCTAATAAAGTGGCGAATTAACACGTTATGGTACTTTTTTATGCCAAGCCAGATGCAGCTGGCGTGGATAATAACCGGTTAGATTTAACTGAATTAAACGTTTGCTCTCGAGGCGCTCTTTGACTGCAAGGCGAGAGACAAACGTTAGTCCTAACCCTTTTTCAACTGCCAACATAATCGCTTCGAGTGTGTTGAGCTCCAATATTGGCCCTAATTTCGTGATCTGTGGTTTGATATGGGTATCAAATTGTTCAGGCTACCTGAAAGCGCGGCTCGCGCAGTACCGAGAGGGTTTATTCTTGTCGCAAGATAATTTCCACCAGAGCTTGTCAGCTCATAGAATGCTTATTTTCTATTGAGTCATGCATTGATTGATAAGATCTGATTAAAAAAATGTAATTGTTATGATATAACATTTCAAAAAATTCGGTATGTTGCAGATTTTGCTAGCGCGTTTTCTCGCGCATCGCAAAACGGCTTAACATATTTTAAAGATTTAGATTGAGATGTTAAATATGAATCACCCCGTTCTGCCCGATGTGGCGTCTACGCAACACGCGAGCCAACCTCACCCAATAAAATGGGTTGGGATGGAAAAAATAGCCTTACCTTTAATCATTACGAGTCAGTCTCACGAACCGATGAGTGTCAGCTCACAAGCGAATGTGTTTGTCAGCCTTGATGATCCAAAGGCAAAAGGCATTCATATGTCACGTTTGTATCTTAAATTGTATGAACATTTGGCCAATCAACCCTTGAGCCTTGAATTACTTAAAACGCTGCTCAGTGAGCTGGTTGAATCGCAAAAGGGGATTAGCCGTGCGGCCCGGGTCGATTTAGCTTTTGATTTGATGATTGCTAAAAAGGCCTTACTCAGTGAGCAGATTGGTTATGCAACGTATCCAATAAAACTGTCGATTAGTCAGGTTTCAAGCGGGGTTAACTTAAGCGCTGAGCTGCAAATTACCTACTCCAGTACTTGTCCTTGTTCCGCTTCATTGTCTCGTCAGTTATATAAAGAAGCGGTTGAAGAGCGCTTTAACTCACAGACCATTGATAAACAGGCTTTGCTCGATTGGTTAGTCAGCGAACAGGGCACTGTGGCAACACCACATAGTCAACGCTCTTTTGCCTATTTACAGCTAGACTTTTCCAAAGGATACTTCCCTGATTTGCAAGCGTTGCTTGAGCATCTTGAACAGGTGATAACCACCCCCGTTCAAACGGCAGTGAAACGAGAAGATGAGCAGGCGTTTGCTAAGCTTAATGCCGAAAATTTGATGTTTTGTGAAGATGCCGCGCGCAAACTCAAAACAGCGCTTGAGTCATTTAACTTTATTCGTGATTACTGGTTTAAGATTGAACATCAAGAAAGCCTACACGCACACAATGCTGTAGCAATAGATTATAAAAACCATTCATAAGAGGAGTGCAGACATGTTAAGAAAAAACCCAACGGGCCATTACCCGCAAGTTGCGCAATCGGCTTTTATTGACCCAACGGCTATTATCTGTGGTCATGTGATCATCGAAGACAATGTCTTTGTCGGCCCCTATGCGGTGATTCGTGCCGATGAAGTTGATGAAAATGGTCAAATTGAACCTATTGTGATCAAAGCAGACTCCAATATCCAAGATGGGGTGGTGATTCACTCTAAAGCGGGTGCTGCAATTCATGTCGGAGCTCGCAGCTCGATTGCCCATCGCAGTATTGTTCATGGTCCATGTAGTGTTGGCGACGACGTTTTTATCGGATTTAACAGCGTGGTCTTTAATACCCATATTGGTAATGGCTGTGTGATTCGCCATAACAGTGTGGTTGATAGCATTGATTTAAGCCCTAACTTTCATATTCCACCGATGACCAACGTGAGTGCTGGGTTTGACTTGTCGAGCATTGCTAAAGTACCACCTCATTATTCGGAATTTTCAGAGTCTGTTGTGTCGGCAAACAATGCTCTGGTAGAGGGCTACAAAAAAATCGCCAACGAATTGTAGGTAGGATTGTGCCGTCTGTGCAGAAGGCTCGTTGAAAGCGAAATGAAAACGTTATAACATAACAAACCTTATAGAGAGGATGCAGAAGCACTTCGATTCTAAGGTTTTGCTTCTGCTTTTGTTGCTATCTTAAGGAGTTTCATTTCAATGGTGTCTAAAATTGCCAAGTTGCTTTTAGCGGCTACTCTGGCGTGTCCAGCCGTGGTATACGCACAGCCACTGAAAGTTGCAGTTAGTGTTGTTCCAGAAAAATATTTTGTAGAGCAAGTCGGTGGTTCACATGTCGATGTATCAGTGATTGTTCCACCGGGAGCAGAGCCTGATTCTTATGCTCCAAAAGCGGCGCAGATGAAAGCGCTGGCTAAAACTCAAATCTATTTCCCAATGGGTGTGCCATTTGAAAATGCATGGCAGGATCGAATTGCCGGTGTGAATCCTAAAATGGATGTTGTTCCTGTATATGGCCGTATTTGTCGTCGTCAGTGGCCTGCTGGGGTGGGTGATGACGATGGTGCTCCTTCAAAAGCCAAAGCATATCCTTGTCGTCCGAGCCGAGGTGACCCTCATATCTGGATGTCTCCGGTATTAGTGCGTATCATGGCCGGCACAATTCGTGACACGTTGATTGCAAAAGACCCAGAACATGCGGCTGATTATCGTCAGAACTTCCGTAAATTTGCTTTGCATATTGATGAAATTGATAGCGAAATTTTAAAAGCGCTGAATAATCCACATGCAAGTGAGTTCTTGGTGTATCATCCTGCGTTCGGATATTTTGCACGAGCTTATGGTTTGCATCAGTTACCTGTTCAAGTTAACGGTACCGATCCAACACCTGCTCAGTTAGCAAAAGTGATTAAAGTTGCGAAACAAAAACAGATTAAAGTTGTCTTTGTTGAGCCTCAGTTCTCAAAACGAGCTGCTAAAACAATTGCAGCTGAAATCGGTGGTCAGGTTGTTGCGGTCGACCCACTGGCAGCTGATTGGGGTAAAAACTTAGTAGCTGTTGCTGATGCGTTTTCTAAAGCGCTGAAATAACGAAGAAATAAAGGAAGAGCGAGCGAATGCCGGTTGCGGTTGAATTTAACACAGTCAGTTTTGCCTATGAGCAATCGATGGTTTTAAAAGAAGCCAGTTTAGAGCTTGCCGAAAAAGGCTTTCTGTTGGTTTTAGGTCCAAACGGTGGCGGCAAAACAACCTTTGCTAAGCTTCTGTTGGGATTAGTTCAGCCAACTTCTGGCAGTGTTAAATTATTTGACCGACAGCCGCATTCAGCGTTGGCCGATATCGGTTATGTACCGCAAATTACTGTCACGCACTCGCGTCTTCCTATTCGAGTTTTTGATGTCGTTAATCTCGGCTTGTATAAATGTAAGGGCTTGTCACGCGCGAAGCGCCGACAAAAGGTGATGAACGCCTTACAAACCGTTGGCTTGTTGGCTCTGGCCAAACGAGCTTTTAATGGCCTTTCTGGTGGTGAACGCCAGCGAGTATTGATTGCCAGAGCGCTAGTTTCATCGCCACGGCTTATCCTACTTGATGAACCAACTGCTAACGTAGATGCTAAATCTAAAGAGCAAATTTACCAGTTACTCTCCCATTTAAATGAGCACGCAACGATTGTTCTGATTACCCATGACCCTGATACTTCAGCGTTGCCTGTTAGTGATATTGCGTTTATTAATCGCCAGGTTATTCATCATAAAGGGCGAGAGCTAACTGATAAAATGCTGGCGCTTTCGCTGGGCACAACTATCGAGCAGCTACCGCGCTGCGCCAATGATTATTAACCTCTCCAACGCTTAAGAGTATTGCACCGTTATGCACGAATTTTTCTCCTTCACCTTTATCCAACATGCGCTAATGGCTGCCGTGCTCGCCAGTATCGCGTGTGGCATCGTTGGGACATTAATTGTCATTAACCAGCTGGTCTTTTTAGCCGGTGGTGTGGCTCATGCAGCGTATGGCGGAGTAGGGGCGGCTATTACTTTGCGCTTACCGCTGTTGCCAACTCTGTTATGTTTTACCAGCTCGACAGCTTTGCTGATGGGGGCTTTGACGGTCAAACGCCGTGAGCGAACGGAGGTCCTAATCGGCGCTTTGTGGGCTGTGGGAATGGCAATCGGTATTTTGCTACTTGATTTCTCTAATGGCTATAACGTTGATTTAATGAGCTATTTATTTGGTAGCATGTTGGCAGTATCATCATTTGACCTATGGGTCATGGCAACGGTAGTCGCACTGATTGTAGTGCTGGCTGTAGTGTTTTACGAAGAGCTTTTGATGATCTCCTTCGATATGGAGTATGCTCGCACGAAGCGAGTGCCCGTCTGGCTCATCTACACCTTATTATTGTTAATGACCGCCTGCGCGACAGTGGTACTGATTCGTGTGGTAGGGATTATTTTGACCATTGCCTTGCTGACGATTCCCTCGTTCATTGGCATGCGCTATGCCGACCGTCTGTGGAAGATGATGGTGATTGCAGCATTGTCGTCATTTGTCTTTTGTGTCGGTGGGTTAATTGCAGCTTACTTTATCGATGTCACCGCGAGCGCTGCGATAATTGTGCTAGAGACTCTCGCGCTTGGCATTATCTTGTTATGTGAGAAATTATCAGAGTTCTGGTATAAGCATAAGCTTTGCAATCAGCTTAATAGCGACTAAGTTAGTCCGCGCTGGATTGTGTTGCATTTAGGCAATCTTGGCATTGGCACTCTAACTCGATTTGATGGCTAGAGAGTGTAAATTGCTCATCGTTGGTGGCATCTTTTAAATGCTGCAAATAGGCATAATCGACATGCGTTTCTTTAATCCGATGGCATTGGCGACAGATTAAAAAAATAGCCACACTATTGGGATCTTCTTCTTTGATGTTGCAGCAGGCCACATAGCCATTGATCGACTTTAATTTATGGACGATACCGATTTGGGCTAAAAAATCGAGGATTCGGTATACCGACATCACTGATAGATTTTCATTTGAATTAATCCGACAAATATCTGCTAACTCATAGGCAGAGAGTGCTTTTGTTGATTGCACTAAATGCGTCAGAACCAGTTGCCGCTTACGTGTAAAATGCAGACCTAAATCCTTACAGCTTGCTTTGGCATAATTCACGATATCGACTAATCGATCCATATCAGTTTTCCCGATTTATAACTCATGTGCGGCGCGAAGGCGCTATTTATCACTGTTTTAATTATGTTATGTTATAACAATTGATGGCTGCTGTTCAACTATTGAAAAGCGCCCACTGGCAAAGTGAGCGCTTTTTAACTGACTAAGAAATGCTAGTGTGCAAGCGGGTAATCGAGGTAACCGAGTGCATCGCCACCATAAAGAAACTCATCGCGTAAAGGGTTCAGAGCAATTTGATGTTTCATCCGATAAGGAAGGTCGGGGTTTGCAATAAAAGGCCGTCCAAAGGCCACTAAATCGGCGTAACCGCGACTTAAAACCCAATCTGCTTTATGCTGGTCGTATTTACCTGCCACAATAATCATATTGGGGAAGATTTCCCGAGCAATGGCCCGAAATTCCTCTGGCACATCAGGTTCAGCGTCCCAGTCCACTTCGGCAAAATGGACAAATCCGATACCTAACTTCGCCATATGCACCATGGCTAATAAGACCGTCTCTGGCGTGTCTGAGTCATCCATTCCGCGAGTCTGATTATGCGGAGCAAACCGCACACACAGTTGCGATGGTGGATAAACATCAACTAACCGGTCAAGAATTTCACACACAAAGCGAATACGATTGTATGGTGAGCCACCGTATTGGTCATCGCGCTGATTGGAGCTTTTGCGCAGGAACTGATCGATGAGATAGCCGTTACCACCATGCAATTCAACGCCATCAAACCCTGCTTCTTTGGCATTGATAGTCGCTTGGACAAAGTCGTCCTGAACTTGCTTAATCTGCGCAAGAGTCATGGCTTGAGGGGCGCTACAGCGAACACTTTGCCCGTTGCCTGATGCATCAGCAATCCACACTCCTGTCCCTTCTGGCGTTTCAATTGCCGAAGGCGCTAACGGAGGCTGTCCATGATGAAAACTTTCATGAGACATGCGTCCGGTGTGCCAAAGCTGTAAAAAGATAACGCCACCTTTGTCGTGTACGGCCTGCGTTACTTTTTGCCAACCCGCAATTTGTTCGCTGGTGTAAATTCCAGGGGTAAATGAATACCCCTGAGCATCTTCACTGACTTGGGTCGCTTCACAGATGATCATGCCCGCTTCGGCGCGTTGAGCGTAATAAGCGGCCATCTGCTCAGTTGGAACATTTCCTGGTTGAGCGGCGCGACAACGTGTCATCGGTGGTACGACAAAACGATTTTTTAATGCAAGATTGCCAAAATTTACAGCGTCAAAAAGCGACTTTTCTGGCTGATTACTCATTGCTCGCCTCGTTTAATGCGCTCATATCTTCATCTGACAGGCTCAACGTTGCAGCCTGCGCCAGTTGTTCTAGCTGAGAAATAGAAGTTGCACTGGCAATTGGAGCCGTAACGCTTGGACGATGCATAATCCAAGCAAGAGCCACAGTTGCCATCGGTACTTGATGGGCATCCGCAACTTTTGCCAGTGCTGCTAGGATCTGCTCACCGCGAGGCGTCATGTATTTACCCAGAAAATCTTTACGCTGTGATTTTTCTAAGTCTGCTTTTGAGTGATATTTGCCGGATAAGAAACCGCTTGCTAATGAGAAGTAGGTTACAACCCCAAGCTCATTTTGCTGGCATACTTTTTCCAAAGCAGATTCATAACCGGCTCTATCAAAGAGGTTATATTCTGGCTGATGGGCAATGTATTGTGGCAGATTTTCGGCTTTAGCGACTTTGAGTGCTTCACTTAGACGTTCGGCGCTGTAGTTAGATGAGGCAATTGCGCCCACTTTGCCATCTTTAATCAGCGTTTCAAATGCGCCAAGTGTTTCTTCTAACGGGGTATTGGTATCGTCTTTATGGGCGTAATAAAGGTCGATATGATCAGTTTGCAGACGTTTGAGTGATTCTTCAGCAGATTTGATGATGTAGTCTTTTTTAAGACCTTCTGAGCCATCACCCATTGGCATCCCAACTTTAGTTGCGACAACCACTTTGTCTCGTTTGCCTGATTTGGCAAACCATCTGCCCATGATTGATTCTGATTCACCACCAACGTGGCCTGGAGCCCAAGCTGAGTATACGTTTGCAGTATCGACCATGTTGATTCCAAGATCGACCAGAGCATCCAGCAATTTAAAAGATTGTTGCTCGTCGGCTGTCCAGCCAAAGACGTTGCCACCAAAAACGATGGGTGCGATTTCGATAGAGCTTTGACCTAACTTACGATATTGCATGTAGATGTCTCCTTTTTATTGTGAGTCAACTGTCAGTGTATTTTGTTTGGTTATATTTGATAATATGGTTTTTAGTTAATAAACTGTTTTGGATTTTTTAACAATGGTTGAGTATATTTCGGACTTACGTTTGTTGTTGGCTATTAGTCGGACCTTGAATTTTCGCCAGGCTGGCGAACAACTTGGTTACTCTCCTGCTGTTGTTACACATCGCATTCAGCGCTTAGAAGCGCTTACCGGTAAGACATTGTTTATCCGATCGACTCGCCATATAAAACTCACTGAAGAGGGTACTGGGCTGGTTAGCTTGGCGGAACAAGTCCTCAAATTAACCGAGAAGATGAATGCTCGAGGTTCATCATTTGATAAAGTTACTAGCGAGCAGTTAAAGGGAACGGTACGGCTATCGGCGCCTCACTCATTTGCTCGATTATTTTTGCTAGAACCCATTAAAATGCTGATGCAAAAGCATCCTCAGTTATCGATTGACTTGGTACTTGAGGATAGTTTGTCAAAATTGATTGAAGAGGGAATTGATATTAGCTTTCGGGTCGGTGGCCACGATGAGACGCATGTTGATGCGGTGCCGCTGCTTAAAGACCAGCGCATTATGTTAGCCAGTCCTGAATACCTGCGTGAGCATCCACAGATAAAGACGCCGCACGACCTTAAGCAACATGTGTGTTTGTCTTATCCACATCTTCGTCAATGGACATTATCCAAAGATAAAAAGACCTACAAAATTGCTTTGGAAAGTGTGATGTTTTGTAATACGGGAGACTACTTAACGTACTTAGCCATGCGGGGCGCAGGAGTTACAATCAAATCGCAGTGGGCAGTGCAGCAGGAATTAGCCGATAACCGCTTGGTCCAAATTCTACCTCAGTATACGATTGGCGAAAAACAAACAGTAAAAGCATTATTTCCCCATCGTGACTATTTACCTGAACGAATTAGTTATGTTTTAGACTTTATTCGTGATTATATTCGTCAACAAGTCCCTCATGATTGGTTACTTGAGTAATGCACGTTATTTGTAAATGGTTATATTGAAAATGAAATATATTGATAAATATAACTATTAACTAATGTATTATGCATCAATAATAATAATTGACACTGAATCATTAGATAAAGATAATCGTCCGCCTTTGTTGTATGTATTAGATGATGGATCATATGCATAAAGTTTATACTCACCAAGGTATAAAGCGGATTTTTTATGCGACGCGCTATTCCATTGATGGATTTCGTTTCGCATATAGAGAAGCTGCTTTTCGACAGGAGTTAATTCTGTCAATATTCCTCGTTGTTTTAACCTTCTTTTTGGATATCTCAAAAGTCGAACAGATCTTATTAGTTGCTAGTTTAGTTTTTGTTCTGATTGTGGAAGTGCTTAATTCTGCAATTGAAGCAGTTGTAGACCGTTTTGGATCTCAATGGAATGAATTTAGCAAAATGGCAAAGGATATGGCATCGGCCGCTGTATTTTTGTCAATTGGCTTAGCAATATTTGTATGGATTAGGGTTTTAGTTTAATGAAGCGGTATTTATCTAAATTAGCTGTATCAAATTCAAAGTTAACGTTAATTTTTTCTCTATTTATTGCAGCCGCACTTAATATGGCTGTTTATTCTGATATATATAAAATTTTAGCTAAACTAGATGATTTTAGTATTGGTTTTGTAATTACCATTCCAATATTTTTTACGTTAGCGTTTAATCTGCTATTTAATGTTATTAGCTGGCCTTATTTAACCAAGCCATTATTTATAGTGTTGGTTATACTTTCGAGCTTTTTAAGCTATGCCGAATACAATTATGGCGTTATCTTCGACAGATCGATGATCCGTAATTTATTTGAGACAAATTCTAGCGAAGCGACCTCATACTTTAGCTCTTATGTATTGCTTTGGGTGATTATCTTAGGCGTTATCCCGGCTGTGATTATCGCGCTAATTCACATCAAACATGAAAGCATACTGAAGTTTAGCTTAAAGAAGCTATTGTCGATGATTTTATCAGTGGTCGGGATTTTACTGATCGCCTACTTTTATTATCAAGATTATTCATCGGTCATTCGTAACCACAAAGTGCTAGAAAAACGTGTGGTGCCGAGTGCATTTTTACACAATAGTTATCGTTATCTGCGTGATGCCTATTTTTCTGAGCCGATTGCCTATCGCAAATTGGGTGAAGATGCCCATCAGAGTCAGCAGGCTTTGTTAGCTGCGACAGAAAAGCCCACGATATTTGTCTTTTTAGTTGGTGAAACGGCCCGAGCGCAAAACTACTCGTTCAATGGTTATGCCCGTCAAACGACGCCGTATACACAGAATCTTAAAAATCGCGTGGTATTTAAAGATTTTGCCAGTTGTGGCACTTCAACAGCTGTCTCGGTTCCGTGCATGTTTTCGCAGATGAATCGCACTAATTTTGACCGAGACCATGCCGATCGCCAAGATAATGCGCTAGATATTCTCAGTCGCGCTAAGGTCGATATCCTGTGGAAAGATAACGATGGTGGTGACAAACGTGTGGCCCAGCGCGTCAAGCTTGAAGAATTGAATACCGATGTTTCATTGCCACACTGCAATGGTCATGTGTGTAATGACCTAGCTTTAATTGAGCATCTAAAAGACGATATTCAATCGATGCATGGTAACCGAATGATATTGCTACATATGATTGGGAGCCATGGCCCAACCTATTTTTGGCGTTATCCAAAGGCATTTGCTTTTTATAAGCCTAATTGCAATCAGGCGGACATTGAAAACTGTAGCGTTAAAGAGATTACCAACACCTATGATAACTCACTGCGCTTTAGTGATTTCGTGTTAAAACAGACTATCGATCAGCTCAGCGCTTTATCATCTGATTACAATGTAGCTGTCATGTATATGTCTGATCACGGTGAGTCACTGGGCGAAAGCGGTCTATTTCTACATGGCACGTCGTATCAATTTGCTCCAGATTTTCAAAAACGAGTGCCGATGATCATGTGGTTTTCTGATGGTTTTATGAGTGCTAAGCACTTAGATTTGAGTTGTATGCGAAAACAAGGCTCTCGAGGCGGGTTTAGTCAGGATTATATCTTTGATTCACTGCTGGGAATTATGGATGTTAAAAGCAAAGTTTACCGACCAAAACAGGACTTGTTTGCAGCATGTCGGACCTAGGAACTGTCGCCCTTTGAGTTCATTTAAACGCATCCTGAACTTTGTTGCACACAGCTCACTTAACTCATTAGGCGGCGCAGATTGCGCCGCGTTCAAAATGCGTTTAATTTGAACAAAATTCAACTATCAAAGATCAATAGTCTCTAGCTGTTAAATCTGTTTTATAATCGCTATACAGCCATCTATGGATGGCTGTTTTTTTATGAAAAATTTTCTTATTAATCAGACGATTAAATATTTTTAAAAATAATTATTCGACAGCCTATCGCTATTGAGCATACTCTTCTATATGATCGCGATCACATTTTAAACTACTTTCTTTAAACACTTGAGCTTGGGGCATGACTTATGAGTCGTTCAGGATTTGCCGCATGGGTGCCAGTGACTACGCTGGCTATCGCCGCGTTTATTTTTAATACCTCAGAATTTGTACCTGTAGGGTTGCTAACTGACATTGGTCACACCTTTTCGATGTCGGCTGCTCAAGTGGGAATTATGCTGACCATTTACGCGTGGTGTGTGGCTTTATTATCAGTGCCATGTTTATTGCTGACTGGTCATATGGAGCGCCGTAAATTATTAATGGGGCTGTTTGCTCTGTTTGTGGTTAGCCATATTTTGTCGACATTTGCCTGGAACTTTCAGATTTTGATGGTTTCTCGTCTTGGTGTTGCTATTGCGCACTCTGTTTTCTGGGCGATAACGCCTTCGCTGGCGGTGCGTATTGCGCCTAAAGGTGGCGAGACAAAAGCAGTTAGCATGGTTGCTTTAGGCGTATCGATTGCGATGATCTTAGGTCTGCCTCTTGGTCGATTAATTGATGAAACCTTTAACTGGCGCGCATCGTTTGCAGCTATTGGTTTTGCTGCCTTGCTGGTCGCCATTTTGCTTTATCGCATATTGCCTGTGATTGAGAGCAAAAATGCAGGCTCAGTTGCAAGTATTCCAGTGCTATTTCGCCGTCCAGCGCTGGTGAGTGTTTATATTCTGGCATTGTTGGTCGTTACTGCTCATTACAGTGCATATAGTTATATTGAACCGTTTATTGAACAGATTGCACGCTTATCAAGCCAATTTGCGACATCTATTTTGTTCGTCTTTGGCATCGCGGGTATTGCTGCCAGCTTTATGTTCAGCTATCTGAACAAACGCTATCCTGGTTTATTGCTTAATGGCGTTGTTGCGATGTTAGCGGTTGTGATGGCTTGCCTATTACCAGTAAGTCGCTCTGAGGGCACAATGAGTCTTTTGGCGCTGGTTTGGGGAATTGCGATAACGTTATTCTTCCTGAGCTTGCAGCTGCGTGTATTGGCGTTAGCTGATGATGCCACAGATGTTGCCATGGCGTTTTTCTCAGGGATTGTGAACCTTGGGATTGGCTCTGGTGCACTGCTTGGTAGTCAGGTTAGTTTGCAGTTAGGAATGGCCCATATTGGCGAAGTAGGCGCATTAGTTGCTGCTGCTGGATTTGTAATGTGTGGCTTCTGTTGCTGGCGTTTTGGTTTGACCTCATCGCTTGTTCATAAACAAAGCAACTGCTAGTAACAACAGCGCGAACCATAACGAGCACCAAGAGCATTAATTGCTCTGATAACGCTCAAAAAATTTAAATCCGATGTCAGTCCTTGATGTCGGATTTTTTGTTTGAATCACATTTTAGCCGCCCAGTTAACCTTAAGGTTTATCTTATAAATCAGATGGTTATTGGTTTTGTGGCGCATATTCTTTTTTTAGGACGGGTCAGACTACAATATAAAGCCGACAGATAGCCCTTCGAATACTCGAAAACTCAACACTAGCAGTTCTTAAAGCGTACCACCTTCGCTATAAATGAGTGCTTTAGCTGCCTGAAAAGCTGTTTGGGCGGGTTGATACTCTTTGGTTGCGCGGCTTTGATATTGGCTGCTGGCAATGGCGCCATCAATTAATAGTAACAACATGACACTGACTCGCTCAGCGGGTTCTCTCTTAAGACATAATCGTAAAATGTGCTGAATTTTTTCGGTGAGTGCGCTTTTAAAATTGCAGTTATAAAGAGCTATTTGTGGATATTGTTGGCCATATTCTAAACTTGAGCGCGTAAATAAACAGCCATTGTAGTCATCGCTGGCAAACCACTGCGCATAATAATGGAACAATGTGTAGAGCTTTTCTTTGGCTGAGTTGGCTTGAGCTAATTGTTGGTTTAAATCGGCTAAAAAGCTATTTAAGCGCTGCTCTAGAATAGCCTCTATCAGGCTAATTTTATCTGGAAAATATCGATAGAACGTCATTTTGCCAATGTTTGCGTAGGCGACAATCTGATCAATGCTTGGAGAGCGAAAGCCTTCACGGTTAAAAAGCTTGGCGCTTTGCTCGATAAGCTGTTCTCGTTTTGTATTCATGCTGACTTTTCGTTATTACTGCCCTTGAGGGGTATTTAAACGCATCTTGAGCTTTGTTGCACTTTGTTTGCTTAACTCAAAAGCCCTACATAAGATGTGTTAAATTTGCACAAAATTAAACCATTTAAGTTCAAAAGCCCCTAATTAATACTATTTAGTATTGTTTTAGATTCTACCTTATTGAGTTGATCTAGCACAATTTAAACTGATTAATCCTCATTATTCACTATCCATCTTCAATAACAGGTTTATGATGATACGATTTAGTATCATCGGTGGGGAACGCTTTATGCCTTATTTGTGTCTCGCTTTGGCGGCGATGTTCTGGGGCGGTAACTATGTTGTTGGACACTTACTCGTTGCGCACAGTAATCCATTTATTTTAACGCAAGCGCGTTGGCTGATAACGGCACTGCTACTCTGCGCTTTATATTGGCGTCCGATTCAACGAAATTGGTCGCTGATTCGCCAAAACTTCCTTGTCGTTGCGATGTTATCACTGTTCGGCCAAGTTCTATTTCCTCTGACTTTGTACATTGGTCTGCAATATACATCATCGCTGAATGCGGCCATTTATATGTCGACCACGCCGGCGATGGTATTGGTGATTAATGTGCTTATTTTTAAAGAACATATTCATAGGAACAGCATTTGGGGCGTGATCTTTTCAACGCTTGGCGTTGTTTTTTTGCTCGCTAAAGGACACTTAAGCGGATTGGCTGGACTGGCGAGCCTTAATCGCGGGGATTTATGGACGATGGGTTCGGCGCTAAGTTGGGCATTTTATTGCGCCTTTTTACGTTTGAAAAATAAGCAGATTAATGGCCAAGCTTTTGTGGGCGTGAGCTCCTTATTAGGCGCGATTATTTTAATTCCGGTCACGCTGATTGCCTTAACGGTTAACATGCCAAACAGCATTGCTGCGTATCTGCAATGGGGATTTTTACTTGGTTTAGGCTATCTGATTATCTTTCCTTCGTGGCTGTCTTATGTGTTCTGGAACAAAGGCATTGGCGAAATAGGCGCGACTCGCGGGGAGATTTATACCCACATTATTCCGCTTTCTGGAGGGATTTTTAGTATCTGGTTTACGGCTGTGACCTTGCACTGGTATCACTTAGTTAGTGCTGCTTTGATTATTTTGGGGATCTGGTTGTGCTCTAAAAAGCGCCAGAAAAAACTTCATCAGCACCCAGCGGTAGCTGATGAAGTTGAATCTATTTAGTCACATCCTGATAATAAACCATTCCAGGAGCCGTTCCTTGAATGAAGCCTTTCACATTGTCGCGAAGAGCCAGTAATTTGCGCGTTTGCAGACCGATAACAAATGGTGAGTTATCTCGGACTTCTGTTTGCAACGTTTTATAAATTTTTGTGCGTTTAGCCGGAACTGGTTCAGCCAATGCGGCTAGCGTCTGTTTATTGAGCGTTGGAATATGCCAGTTTGCCCGCCAAGCCAGGGTTTTGTTTTGACCATCTTCAGGGTTATAAGCAAATGCTGAAGCGTTGGTGTGTGGGTCAAAATAATCCGGTCCCCAGAAATTAATGGTTGCCTGATAATTATGCTCTTTCACCTGACTTGAAACCTGTGAGCTAATTGCCTGTTGCAGCGTGACTTTAATGCCTGCTTTAGCAAAGCTATCTTGCAGTGCTTGGGCAATATCAGCAAAAGGAGGCTGGTTGTTTACTAACAGTTTAAAGTGCGCGTTTTTAATCCCCGCTGATTTTAAGATCTGTTTAGCTTTGCTTGGGTCGAAGTGATATGGGTTATCGCTTAACGCACCTTTAAAGCCAATGGGTAAAAATGACTGGTGAACCTGAAACTGATCGCGCATCAAATCGTGAGCAATGCCTTTATAGTCAAATGCCCAGCGAGCGGCTTGCCAGAATTTAGGGTTGGCTAATGTTTTACTCGCTTTGGTATTAAACATCAGATAATAAACGGTTGCGTATGGCAGCGAGAGCGTTTTAACTCCCGATTTTTTAGCCAGCGATGCAATCTGATCTGATCCTAAGTTACGAGCGATATCAGCATCGCCTTGTTCGACTAACAGCTGGCGAGTTGCAGTATCCGGAACGTTTTTAATCAGCACCATCGGTGTTTTGGGCGCGCCACCCGGAGAGCTTGGGTTTGCTTGAAGCAACAATACCTTATGAGGAACATAGCGTTTGATGCTGTAGGCGCCGCTTCCGGCTGAATGCATTTTTAACCAGCCACTGGCTAAGTCATTATCTTTAGCATGGCTCATCGCTGTTTTTTCATCGATAATCGACGCCACTGGCGCAGATAACACGGCTAACGCAACCTGCGGGCTAATGGCTTTATCCCAGCTAACGGTGACCTGATGCGGGCCAGTTTGTTTAACGTAGTTATCGACATTTTTTGCATTCCAGCCTAACTGAGCGATGATAAATGCTGGCGACTGGTTGAGTTTAATGACTCTGGTTAGCGAAAAGATAACGTCTTTCGGACGAACCGGGTTGCCGCTGGCAAAGGTCGCATCCGCTTTTAAATCAAACACAATCTGGTGTTTGTCGATTTTCCAAGACTTTGCTAACCCGGCAATTAATTGGGTTGGCTGTTTTGGATTTGGCTGAATGAGTCGCTGATAAGTATTGTAGATACTCTGTATCGATGACAATTCAAATCCTGTCCCAGGGTCAAGGCTAATCACATCATCTAGAGATTGAGCGACGACAATAACCTTATTGGGGGTGGCCGCTTGAACTGTGATGGCAGCACTGCTTAGAGCCAAACACAATGCAACAAGTGTTTTACGCATAAATCTTCCTTGCTAGTTAACAACTGCGCTTATGTAAAATAAGCGACTCATAAAAATTCTGTTTAATCATTTTAGTTAATCGGCGTAATCGTGCAGTTGTGCAATTTTGCCCGCTTGCATGATAGCTGCATGGTCACACATATAATCAATCACATCAGGATCGTGGCTGACCAGAATCATCGTCAGATGATGACGGCTTTTTAGCTCGTTTAACAAATTTAAGATCTCTGCCTGAACTGACATATCCAAAGCGGATGTTGGCTCATCCAGAAGTAATAATTCAGGTTCAAGTAATAACGCTCGAACAATGGCGACTCGCTGGCGTTGTCCACCGGATAGCTGATGGGGATAACGGTCAATCATCTCGGTTGTTAATCCCACTTGTTCAAAGCCCTGACTTAGACGATCGTCAATGTCTTTAACGCCCAATAATTTTAAAGGTTCGCTTAAGGTCCGGCGCAGTCGATGTTTGGGGTGCAATGAGGCATAGGGGTCTTGAAACACCATCTGCACTTGTCGGCGCAGTTTACCGGTAAATGGTTTGCCATTTTTAACCGGTTGGCCGAGCATTTTGATCTGGCCATCCCAATGTGGGTTAAGTCCAGCCAGTACCCATAACAGCGAGGACTTTCCGCATCCCGATGGACCAACCAGCCCAAAACATTCGCCACTTTGTACATTAAAGCTAACATCATGTACCACCGTGTTTCGTTGATGGCCCATTACATGGGTGACATTGACATGGTTAAGTTCAAGCTGATTCATCAAGTTTCTCCAGCTCTGCTCGGTCTAAAACAGGCAGACTCTGGCCTCGTTTATTGCGATTGGGGCGGCAAGACCAAAGTGTTTTGGTATACGGATGCTGAGCATTGGGTAACTCTTTGGCTGGTAGACGGTCAACGATTTTCCCTTGATACATCACCAGTACTCGCTCTGAGTAATCGGCAACCTGCTCAAGGTCGTGACTGATTAATAAAAGCCCCATGTTGCGCTCATCGACCAGCTTGTAGATAAGCTCTAAAACCTGATCGCGTACCGCGTGATCAAGCGCCGAAGTTGGCTCATCGGCAATCAATAGCTGTGGGTCATTGATTAATGCGATGGCGAGCATCACCCGTTGTCCCATCCCTCCTGAGAGTTGATGCGGATACATTTTTTTTAGTTGTTTTGGGTTTTTAAGGCCGACCGCATCCAGCATCGCTTCTACTTTCTCTTGGCGTTCGCGATGGGATAATTTCTGATGCAAAATCAGAGGCTCTTCAACTTGACGGCCAATGCTATGCGTTGGGTTGAGTGCGTATTTAGGATCCTGTAGCACCATGGTAACGTCGTTACCGCGCAGCCGATTCCACTGGCGCACCTTAAAGCTAAGCACATCTTGCTCAAGCACGTTAAGCGTGTCGGCTCTGACTGACAAGGATTCAGGCAACAGCCCCATTAGACTGCGCGCGGTCAGTGATTTACCTGAACCTGACTCACCAACGAGGGCCACTCGCTCGCGAGCAATCGAAAAATCAATGCCTTTAACCAGCGTCTTGTTATTGCTGGCAAGGGCAATCTGAAGGTTTTTGGCGGTGATTAAAGTATCAGTCATTGCGTGGATCCATTTTATCGCGAAGGCCATCCCCTAATAGGTTAAATGCCAGACTCGCCAGCAAAATAGCAAGCCCTGGGACTGCTGCAACCCACCACTGATCGAAAATGACTCGGCTACCACTGGCAACCATCGAGCCCCATTCGGCCGTTGGCGGCTGAATGCCCATGCCTAAGAAGCCAAGACCTGCAGCTGAGAGAATAATTCCGCCTAAATTGAGCGCAGCCCGAATAATCGCACTGGGTAAGGTTAGCGGTAAAATATGGCCGATAATCAGCCGCCAGCCAGTGATCCCTTGCATTTTGGCAGCCGCTAGATAATCACTACGGCGCAGCGCTAAAGTTTCACTACGAGCTTGGCGAGCAAATGATGGCCAACTGGTAAAGGCTAGCGCCAATGCGCCATTCATTAATCCTGGCCCTAAAACTGAGACCAGAGCCAAAGCGATAACTAGGCTTGGCAGTGACATCACAATATCGGTCAGGCGCATCAAGATGCGCTCTGTCCAGCCACCAAAGTAGCCTGCACAAATACCGACCGCAAGACCCACCGGTACAGTGATGACAACTACCAGTGAGACAAGAATTAGCGTTGGCCGAGCGCCAAACAGCACTCGCGAGAGCAGGTCGCGACCAAATCGGTCGGTGCCCAGCCAATGCTGCGCATCAGGAGCTAGCAGTCGCTGACTGATGTGTTGCACGTTTGGGTCATACGGGGACAAGAGTGGGGCAAATAGCGCAAAGGCAATTAACACCACCACCAATGCTAGGCCCAGATTAAAAGTGTTAAACCAACGTAGCCATTGCCAGCGGTTGGATATCGATCTTGAGTGATTCATCGCGTTCTCGGGTCGACCCAGCGGGTTAATGCATCAGCAAGTGCATTGAGTAAAACAAAACAGGTGCCAATTAAAAGGGTGGAGCCCAATATGGCTGGCGTATCAGAGGCAAAAAGAGCCTGAGTGAGATAGCGCCCTAATCCTGGCCAGGCAAAGACGGTTTCGGTAAGCACCGCACCTTCTAATAAACTGGTGTATGACAGTGCTAAAACAGTAATCAAAGTGCCTAGTACATTAGGGAAAACATGTTTGCACAGAATTCTGAGGTCGCTAGCGCCTTTGGCTTTGGCTAAGATGACATACTCTTTGTTGCGCTCTTCAAGCAGTGATGCTCGAAGCAATCGCGTGATAGAGGCCATCGACAATAGCGCTAATACCGCGGTAGGCAGCCATAAATGGGCTATCGCATTTTTTAAGATAGCTGGATCGCCACTTCGAATCGCATCAAGCAAAATAAAGCCGCTATTTTGAGTCATCGTGTAGGTATAGATGTCATCTAAACGGCCAGGGCCTGCTGACCAATGCCAGGTCGCATAAAAGAGTAATAAGCCTAGTAAGCCGAGCCAAAATACAGGCACCGAATAGCCTAACAGCGAGATCAGCCGTGCCAGATGATCGATGATGCTCCCGGGTTTAAATGCCGCCAGCATGGCGAGGGTAATGCCAAACAAGGCACCAAAAAACATCGCGCAGGTTGCCAGCTCCAACGTAGCCGGGAACGCACTTTTTAAGTCGTTTAATACCGGTTGTTGGGTAATTTGCGAAACGCCTAAATCCCCGTGGCTCAGTCGGTCTACGTAATGAAAAAACTGAATGGGCAGCGGTTTATCTAGGCCTAACTTGTGTCGAGCCTGTTCATAGGTCGCTTGACTGGCATGATCGCCAACCAATTGCAACGCCGGGTCGATGGGAGCTGCGCGTGAAAGGGCAAAGGTAAATACCAAAAGCCCTAGTAGCGTTAGGATTAAGGCAACGAGGCCGCTCACCCATGAGCGGCCAGTGCTTAACCAAGAACGATGTGGACCGTCAGCGGAGCGTATCGTTTGAGTCATTATTTAGTCACGTTCTGATAGTAAACCATATCCGGAGTGATCCCTTGAATATAGCCTTTGATAGTCGAGCGCATGGCAACTAATTTTTTGTTTTGTAGACCCAAAACAAATGGTGAATTAGCACGAACTTTGCGCTGTAGTTGCTGATAAATTTTAACGCGTTTGGCATCATCGGTTGCCGCTCGAGCTTGTAGAGTTAATTTATTCAGCTGTGGAATTTCCCAGTTTGCCCGCCACGCCAGTGTTTTACTGCCATTGTCGGGATTATAAGCAAAGGCAGATGCATTGGTGTTCGGGTCAAAATAATCAGGCCCCCACGCAGTTAAATCTGCTTCATAGTTGTGCTGTTTCACTTCACTTGAAACCTGTGAGCTAACGCCTGGAATAATTTCAACTTTAATTCCGGCTTTAGCAAAGCTTGCCTGTAAGGCCTGGGCAATATCCAAATATGGCGGTTGGTTACTAACAACCAATTTAAAGTGCGGATTTTTAATCCCGGCTTTTTGCAAAATTGCTTTCGCTTTGGCTGGGTTATAGTGATACGGCTGGTCTGTTAAAGCACCTTTAAAGCCAGCGGGTAAAAAGGCCTGTTGGACTTGGAATTGGCCTTTGAGCAGGTCTTGTGCAATCCCTTTGTAGTCAAATGCCCAGCGAGCTGCTTGCCAGAATTTAGGATTTGCTAATACCGGGTTGTTTTTCGCTTTGGTATTAAACATCAAATAATAGATAGAGGCATAAGGCAGTGCTTCGGTTCTAATTGCTGATTTATGGCTGAGCGATGCGAACTGATCGCTGCCTAAATTGCGGATAATATCAGCATCCCCCTGCTCTAATAACAGCGCTCGGGTTGCCGCATCTGGCACATTTTTAAGCAAAACGTATTTCATTTTTGCCTTGCCAGCTGGAGAGCTTGGATTCGCTTGCATCAGTAGCACTTGATGGGGCACATATTTGGCAATCACAAAAGCGCCACTGCCCGCTGAATGGGTGTTTAGCCACTGGTGGCCAAAATCACCATTTTGCGCATGCGCTTGGACTGTTTTAGCATCTACAATGGATGAAACAGGCGCAGATAAAAGGCTCAGTGCCAGTGATGGGCCGATATTAACATTCCAACTAATTTTAACTTTATTAGGACCGACCTTTTTCAGGTAACCATCGACATTATCTTTATCCCAGCCGAGCTGAGTAAGAATAAAAGAGGGTGCCAGGTTGAGCTTAACCACCCGCGCTAAACTAAAAATAACATCTTCTGGGCGCACTGGATTGCCACTGGCAAATTTAGCATCATTGCGCAGTGTAAAAGTCAGACTATGGGCGCTTGACTGCCAGCTTTTAGCAAGGGTTGGCATCAGCTCAGTCGGTTTGAGTGGATTTGCCTGAACCAATCGTTGATAGAGGTTGGTAAAACTTTGCACTGAGGTTAGCTCAAAGCCTTGAGCAGGATCGAGGCTTGTTACGTCATCGAGCGATTGAGCAACAACTAGCGTATTAGCGGGCGTTTTGGCATAAGCGCTCCCTAATGTTCCAGCAATGGTTAATAAACCTGCGATAATCAGTTTGTTCATCTTTTTGTCATCTTGTCATGTTTGGGTGCTAGTGTAAGAGAGACGCATTGTTATTTAAAATTATTAGTTTTTATCTCATATAGCCAAATATTATATTTATATGAATATTTATTTTAGCGATAACAAAGTAGCAATGTCTATGGATGATTAATCTTTACTAACGGTTAATTAGTACTTTCATGTATAATTATAACTGATTGATTTTTGATGATATTTTTATCTATAACAGTTCGCTATTAATTCAATTTGAGTTAAACGCCGTAATTTGTGATACCAAGCAGAAGAAGCGCTTTGTGTCTATGCTAGTAAATATTTTCTAAGTCACTCTTTTTGACATATAAAAATAATCAGAGGAGAACATAGATGGCCAATCCAATGAATCGCTGTGCACAAGTCATTCTTTTTCTTGTCTTGTGTGCTTGGGGCGCAATGGCATTTGCCTCAGAGCAGACTATTCTGACCATCTCTGGACATATCCAACCAGCAGATAATTCGCATGAAGTGAATTTTACGCTTGATGATTTACAAAAATTGCCCCAACAAAATTACAAGACGGCAAATCCTTGGGTGAATAAGCCTCATCAGTATCAGGGACCACTGCTAACTGATATATTAAAAAGTGTGCATGCTAAATCGATGCGTTTAACATTAGTTGCTTTAAATGATTATCGAGTCAATATGGATTTGGCGAAGGTATTAAAATATCAGCCAATTTTAGCTTGGTCTGATGATGGTAAAACCATGAGTGTGCGTGATCGTGGGCCTCTTTGGCTGATGTTCCCGATTAGTCGTTACCCAAAAGAACTTAAAAACACACGCTTTAATTCTTATATGATCTGGCAGCTTCGAAAAATAATTGTGAACCAATAATGGACCTAAATGGGTATAAAGAAACGCTTTAAACAATCCCAGTTTTTCAATGTCGGCATCCTCATCATTATCGCTGGATTTCTTCTGGCAAGTTTTGTGGCTGCGTATAAGGTTTATCAAACCTCTAGAACCATTGCCCAGCAACCAAACTCTGCTGTTTGGGGATTGGTTCAGCTGCAAGAAGAACATCGGCGTTTTATTAATACCTTGCAACTTTATAAATATAAAGGGGTGAGTAAGCAGCAATTACTATTTCGTTACAATATTTTGTGGAGTCGTTTCCCGGTCCTTTTAGATGGCAATGAATCAGCATATCTGCGCCAGATTAGTGGTGCCAATGCGCTAATTCGCGATATGTTTTCCGAAGTGCAGCGCATTGAGCCGATTCTTGAAGGATTGCCTCGTAGCGAGATAGAAATCCCTAAAATCCTTCATTGGCTGGAAAATTTCAGTGGGCCTGTCAATGTCTTAGTGAACCGCGAATTTCATCGTATTCAAGAATCCCAGAGCCGTCTGCAAGCACAATTACTCTCCCAGCAAAAGTTTTTAACTTATGCATTGGCTGGGTTGTTTTTCTGCTTTGCCTTATTGGTCGTTGTTATTGTCATTCAAGGATACCGTTATCGCTGGCTGAGAAGTCATGATCCTTTGTCGAAATTGTTAAATCGGCGCGCTTTAAATAATCGTTTGCAGCATTATCTAGATGAAAATATTCGAGTTGTGTTGGTGGGTATTTCATTTGAGAAGCTCGCTGTCTGGATGAGCCAGTTGCAAGTGAATCCATTAGCGCAGCTCAGTGAGCGGCTCAAAGCGACCGTTCGTCAGTCTCTTGGTAAAGCGGTGCTAGAGTTTGCAAGGTTTAGTGAAAACGAGTTCGCTCTGGTTGTTGATGCAGAGTATTATTCTGCGCAATTAATTGATAAGTTTTATCAGCAGCTGTGCCTGACGCTGATTCTTGCTGAACAAAGTTACCAGTTGCGCGGTAAATTAGTCTTAGTGGAAAACATCCATCAGCTCAAACAAGCTGGTGAAGGGCTGCAGCGTTTAACTTTAGCTTTTGAGCAAGCTCGCAGCAAAGATGAGCCCATTTATTATTATCGCCATGAGCTTGTTGCTCGTGAGCAGCGCTGGATTGAGCTTTGTGAACAGTTCCAAGAAGCGATAGCTAATACCCATCTGCAAATTCTTTATCAGCCAGTTTTGCGGGTCAATCATAAAATGCCGGTTGCTCTGCAAATGCGCCTGCGCTGGATTCACCCTCAATATGGGCGTATCGAACATGAAGAGCTTTTAAAATTAGCAGAGCAAACCCAGCTCACTTCCCAGCTTAAAGAACATTGGTTAGCGCTGGCCTTGGCACAACATCGCTACTGGTTCAGTATCGGTCATGAGCGCTTGATGTTGTTATTTTCCTTGCCAGTGAATTGGCTCGATGAGCCATTTATCCAACTGCTCGTTCGCAAGCTCAATGAATTTCAGATCCCAGTGCAGCAATTTATGTTGGCCTGCCAGCAAGACAATCACTATGTGGGAACAACGCAGCGCTACCTGTTGAAAAAGTTACATCAGGCCGGAGTGCGCATTTTAGTCGATGATAATGTGGCTAACGGCGCAAGCTGGCAGCAACTGCTGCGCTCTCGTTATGAATTTGTACGTTTAACGGTTCCGCTAAGTGCCGAGCTGACCCAACCACAACGCATTATGCAGCTCGATGCTCTGGCTAATTTTATGAAAGAGCTTAAATTAACCGTGATTTTTGAAGGGGTGAGTAATCGCGAACAGCTGTATCAGATTGAAACAGCGATGCCTCAGGCTTACGTTTGCGGAGCTGTGTTTGCACCGTATATGCCAGCTGAGCAAACGGAGCTATATCTAAAAGAGTTGCTAAATCCTGCCTATTAAGAGTGCAGGCGAACATAAGGCATTGAGCCACAAGAATGGGTCAATACCTTATGCCGTGGAGGTTAGCCCAGTAGCTGTTTAAATGATGCCAGCGTTTTATGTGCTAGTTCGATTTTAACCACTAATGCTTCTAAGACCGTTTTAAAGCTTTGTTCATCTTCACTTTGTTGCAATCTGAGTAGATCATTGGCCAGCTCTTCGACGTACGGCAAGAAATGGTCGGACTCAGTGCTAAACGGACTGTTATCAACGAAAATTTTATCGAACTGACCCAATCCATCAGCTTGCTGCGCGCTAATGACTTTATCGGCATCAACGGCTTTATGATAGATAGCTTTAATATTGACTTTAAGCTGCTCGATGACTTTTTCTTGATTCATGACTCATCTTTGGTTGAAGTTACTGATTGCCCATTATAGCAGACTTAATCCGAGATCCTGAGGGGTCTTGCTAGGTTTATGTGGCTCTTCTCGCACCAGCCGAGGAATTAAAAAGCCCGGCAATAGTTCATGTAACTTGCGCATAATGGCGACAGCTCTTTCGTGGCTGACATCGAAATGACTCGCCCCTTTGACTTTATCGAGCAGATGCAAATAGTAGGGTTGAATATCTGCATCAAATAGCGCTTCACTAAGGTTTGCTAGGGTTGTGGCATCATCATTAACACCCGCCAATAACACGCTTTGGTTTAACAGCCACACGCCGCGCTCTTTGAGTGGTTTTAACGCTTGAATGAATGTGTCAGAAACTTCATTGGGATGGTTAACGTGCGTGACCAAAATCGTTTTGAGTCGGCATTGGGCGAGCAGTTCGACTAATTCGTCAGTGATTCGGTTGGGCAAAACTACAGGCAAGCGTGAGTGGATCCGTAGCCGTTTTAAATGAGGGATCTGTGCCAGCGCATCAATTAATTTGCCAAGATGTCGATCATTAGCCATCAACGGGTCACCGCCTGAGAAAATCACTTCGTTGATTTCAGGGCGCTTGGCGATGTAATCAATTGCAGCTTGCCAACCATGACTCCCCGGCGCGTTATCTTGATATGGGAAGTGGCGGCGAAAACAATACCGACAGTTAATGGCGCAGCCGCCTCTGACAATCAGCAGCACGCGATTGGTGTATTTGTGTAATAGCCCCGGTACCGGGCCTTGCTGCTCTTCAAGCGGATCGCTACTAAATCCCGGCGTTTCGATAAATTCTTGACGCGCTGGTAAGACCTGCTTAAGAAGAGGGTCTGCTGGATTGTTTGGCTCTATGAGGCTAGCAAAATAGCGCGGAACTCTCAGTGCAAAGAGCTGTTTTGCTTGGCGGTCTTCGGTAAAATCATCGGGATTTAAACCGACAAATTCAAGGATCTCATCAACCGATGTGATCACATCTGCGAGCTCTTTTTGCCAATAGTTATGCAAACTATGGCTGTTTCGGGTTACAATTTGCGTCATTTGAAAAATGAATAATTGGTTTAAGAGGAAATAATGGCAACATATAGTACCAATGAATTCCGTTCCGGGCTAAAGATTATGCTCGATGGCGAACCATGTGCCATCCTGGAAAATGAATTTGTAAAGCCAGGGAAAGGACAGGCATTTAACCGCGTAAAAGTGCGTCGCTTACTCAACGGTAAAGTACTGGAAAAAACTTTCAAATCTGGTGATTCTGTCGAAGGGGCAGATGTCATGGATATGGAAATGGCCTATCTATATAACGATGGTGAATTCTGGTATTTCATGGATAACAATACATTTGAGCAAATAGCAGCCGATGCAAAAGCTGTTGGTGATAATGACAAATGGTTGGTTGAACAGGACCCATGTGTGATTACCACTTGGAACGAAGCCCCGATTGCTGTTACTCCACCCAACTTCGTTGAGTTAGAAGTCACTGATACTGACCCAGGTCTTAAAGGTGATACTGCTGGTACCGGTGGTAAACCTGCAACTTTAAGCACTGGCGCTGTTGTGCGTGTACCTCTGTTTATTCAGATTGGTGAAGTGATCAAAGTTGATACTCGAAGCGGTGAATACGTGAGCCGTGTAGCTAAATAAAGCGGGTTTTCACGAATCTATCTGTTACAAAAGGCCTGCGATTGCAGGCTTTTTGTTTCGTTAGCGAGTCAGCATTTGGAGCAATAACACCGCGCTTGCAATCGTGACCACAAATGCAAGCCCATAACATAGCCATTTATGCACCGCGCAGCTTTTAACCCCTAAATCATGCAAACCGTGGTAAATACGGTGCATCGCATGCCACATGGGCAGGCTAATAATGACCCACAAAATTAGCGCCCCAAGCCAGTGACTTGCCAATATTGCAACTCTTGAAAAGGTGTAGGTATCACTGGTGAGAATACCAAGTGGAATAAGTAGTCCCGTGATTAGAATACATACCGGGGTGACAATGGCGGCAACCATTCCACCGGCCCCAAATAATCCCCAAAAAATTGGTTCATTAGAACGTTTCATAGCTCCCCCTAAACACTGACAATCACTAAAATGAGAAGGCTGACGATGGCGAGCAGCGCATACATCGATTTAACGATGACGCTATCGGGCAGTTTTTTGCCTTTAAACCAGATATCAGCAGCTTTGGGCGCGAGGTCAAACCAAGTCACACTATGGTAGAGGACCCAAAACAGCGCCACCAGATGAAAGAGAATGGCAACCGGGCTTTGCATCGCTTGCAGCCAACTGGCAAACGGTGCTTCTCCTTGCGCTAAGCGAAACAGCCCGCACAACAACACTAGGCTGTAAATGGCTGTGACAATTGCTGAGCCTTCTCGGATCATGTACTTCAGATAAAAGCTGTTTTTCAGCCACCAGTTATGTTTGACCGGGCGAATATAGGGTTGACGAATCGACATACTTATTTCTCCCGTTTAATCAGATTGAGTAGATAATCTTTACTGCTGGCAACTTTTCCAAGCTGAATCGCAGCTGCTGGGTCAACATCTTTCGGGCAGACTTGAGAGCAGTAACCGACAAAAGTACAGCCCCAAACACCTTCTTCCTGATTGAGAACTTCCATCCGCTGCGCTTTACCTTCATCGCGGCTATCTAAGTTGTAGCGATGTAAAAGCGCAAGAGCCGCGGGACCGGTAAAATCAGGATTGAGTCCATATTGCGGGCATGCGGCATAACATAATCCGCAGTTGATACACATCGAAAATTGTTTATAGCGTTCCAACTGTGCGGGTGTTTGAGTGGTGCAACCGTCGGCAACATCGCGGGGTGTTTGGGTGATGATATACGGTTTAACAGACTGCAATTTTTCGACAAAGCCGCTCATATCCACGATTAAGTCCCGCTCAATCGGAAAATTCGCCAAAGCTGCAACGCTCATCTCCCCTTGCTCTTTATAATCACGCAGAAATGTTTTGCAGGCCAGTTTTGGAATATCATCGACCATCATGCCGCAGCTTCCACACACGGCCATCCGGCACGACCAGCGATAAGCAAGCGATGAATCGAGGTTATCTTTGATATATCCCAGTGCATCTAGGAGCGACATCTCTTTGGTGTAGGGAACCTGAAAGTCCTGTATCGTTGGTTTGCTATCGTAACCTGGGCGATAGCGATGGATGTGTAAAGTGAGTTCTTCAGCCATCATTATGCTCCCTTCGTTTCGCTGGCAGCCTGTTCAGAGGCTGCTCCATAAGAGCGAGTTGCTGGTTGTGATTTAGTAATCGTCACGTCTGAATACTCGATTTGTGGCAATTGCTCGCTTTGATAAAACGCCAAAGTATGTTTAAGAAAGTTTTCATCGTCACGTTGCTCATAACCATCTAGGCGCTGGTGGGAGCCTCGAGACTCTTTGCGATGCAATGCACTCACTGCCATCGCTTGGGCAACATCAAGCAAGTAGCCCAATTCAATGGCATAGAGCCACTCGGTATTATAAACATCACACGAATCACTCAGTTTGATGTTTTTATAGCGCGCTTTAAGCTCAGTTAACTTATCGATACTTTGTTGCATGCCATCTTGGGTACGATAAATGCCAACGCCAGCTTCCATGCAATCGCCCATTTCGTTACGTAATGTCGCTGGGTTTTCACTCCCATCAGGGTTTTTAATCGCCATGACCTTATCAAGGCATTGTTGGGCGAGTTGCTCAAGTGGCGCGGCATCACTAAACGATTGGGTTTTAGCAAAGTTTGCCGCATGCTCACCTGCGATTGCGCCAAAGACAATAATTTCACTTAATGAGTTTGAACCGAGCCGATTGGCTCCATGTAAACCGACCGAGGCGCATTCACCGACTGCGTAAAGGCCTTGCATGCTGGTGGCACAGTGGCCATCCGTTGCAATGCCGCCCATGGTGTAATGCACCGTTGGACGCACTGGAATCGGCTCTTTAATCGGGTCTACGCCCATATAAGCTTTGGCAAGTTCGCAGATAAATGGCAGGCGTTCATTAAGGTAAGTCGCACCTAAATGGCGAAGGTCAAGGTTGACGTAATCACCAAGAGGACCTTGAATCGTACGGCCCTTTTGCGCTTCTTGATAAAAGCTCTGGCTGAGCCGGTCGCGAGGGCCAAGTTCCATATATTTATTTTTAGGTTGCCCAATTGGCGTTTCTGGTCCCAATCCATAATCTTGCAGGTAACGATAACCATCTTTGTTGGTTAAAATCCCGCCTTCACCGCGGCAGCCTTCCGTCATCAAGATCCCCGTGCCAGGAAGCCCCGTAGGATGATACTGCACAAATTCCATATCACGCAGAGCAACGCCATGGCGATAAGCCAGTGCCATGCCATCGCCAGTGACAATACCGCCGTTGGTATTGTAGCGATAAACACGCCCCGCGCCGCCGGTTGCAATAACAACCGATTTAGCCTGAATCAACTTCGCTTCATGCTCCATTAAATCGATAGCTAAAATCCCTTGGATTTGGTTGTCTTTGGTGATGAGATCGACAACAAAATGTTCATCGAAACGCTGAATCGATGGATACTGCATCGAGGTTTGAAATAACGTGTGCAGAATATGAAAACCGCTTTTATCGGCTGCAAACCAAGTCCGCTCGATTTTCATGCCACCAAAACGACGAACATTTACGCTGCCATCAGGTTTGCGAGACCATGGGCAACCCCAGTGTTCAAGTTGGATGAGCTCTTGTGGGCAACGCTGGACAAACTCATCAACGACATCTTGATCGCACAGCCAATCGCCTCCTGAGACGGTGTCATTAAAGTGATTGTCAAAACTGTCATGTTCTTGCACGACAGCAGCGGCGCCACCTTCGGCAGCGACGGAATGACTACGCATCGGGTATACTTTAGAAATTAGAGCAATGTTAAGATCAGGTTCGGTGCGGGCGATCTCGATAGCACAGCGCAGACCAGCCCCTCCGGCTCCGATAATGGCAACGTCCGTCTGAATCAGTTTCACGGCGTTCTCCTTGGCGGTTAATATGCACCTTGTATTGTGGCTTGCCTAATGGGGGACTTGTTGATTGAAGTCAACAGTTTGTTGTTCCTTTTAACATTAGTTAATCGAATTTGGATTTGCTCACACCAAGAGCAAATTTCTGACAGAAAAGGCAATTATTTCATGAGTAGTGAATCAGCAGAGCATTCTGCTAACTGGCAACCGAGTGCTAGTATTCAGGCACTGCAAAAACGGGCCAAGTTGTTGCAATCTATCCGGCAATTTTTTAGTGACCGAGACGTTTTAGAGGTCGATACACCCGCGCTAAGCCAGTGTGGGGTAAGCGATCTGCATCTGCGTAATTTTGCCACCGAGTTTGTTGGCCCAGGTGCCCCCGATGGTCAGACTTTGTATTTGCAAACTTCGCCTGAATTTCATATGAAACGGCTACTCGCAGCAGGTAGTGGCGCTATTTATCAAATCTGCAAAAGCTTTCGTAATGAAGAAGCCGGACGTATTCATAACCCTGAATTTACCATGTTGGAATGGTATCGCCCCGGTTTTAGCCACCATCAGCTTATGGATGAGATGGACGATTTACTCATGTCGTTACTTAAGTGTGAAAAAGGTGAGCGAATGAGTTATCAGCAAGCATTTAGGCACTATTTAAATATCGACCCTCTATGCGCGACAACCGATGAGATAGTTCAAGCGGGCAAAGCGTTTGCAATCGAGCAGCTGTTAAGCGAAGAGCGCAATCGAGATAGCCAGCTGCAAATTCTGTTTGCTCTGGGGGTCGAGCCTAATATTGGTCAGCAGCGCCCTTGTTTTATCGAATATTTTCCAGCATCTCAAGCCGCTCTAGCTCGCGTAAATCCCGATGATGGTCGCGTCGCTGAGCGCTTTGAAGTTTATTTTAAAGGCGTTGAGCTTGCCAATGGCTTTCATGAGCTAAGTGATGCCAAAGAGCAGCGCGCACGCTTTGAACATGACAATCAACTGCGCGCTGAAAATAATCTGCCAGCAATGGCTTTAGATGAAAATTTGCTCGGAGCGCTTAGCGCCGGACTGCCAGATTGTTCAGGCGTGGCTTTAGGCCTTGATCGCGTGTTTATGTTAGCTTTGGATGCGCCACAAATAACCGATATTCTAAGCTTTGGTGTTGAGCGTGCTTGATGCACATTTTTAGCGTTGGTGTTCGCCAGCTTTGCGAGCGGTTTGCTAATAGTGGCTCTTTGGATAGCCGTTTTTTGCCTGCCCCGACCGGAATCGCCGGGATCATGGCGCAAAAGGCTTATCAGCACAAACAAGATAAGAGCTATCAGCGTGAAGTGAAATTAACGGGGCGCTGGCAAAATGAGTTAGCTATTTTAAATATCAGTGGCCGGGCAGATGGAGCGGGCATTGCTGAGAATGGCGCTGATTATTTAGAAGAGATCAAAACGCTTAAAATGAGCGCGGAGCAGGTCAGTGAGAGCTCTCGCAACGTTCATTTTTCTCAGCTGTATGTTTACGCTTATTTGTGGTGTGAGGTTAATGAGACGGATTCGGTCTCATTGGTTTTAACCTACTTGGATGAGGCGAGCAAAGTCCTTGCGCAACATCGAAGAGATTATCAGCATTCGCGCGATAGTGAGCAGATCCAGAGCTGGTTTGCTCGATTTATCCGCTGGCAATTGCGCTACGATGCGCTTAAAAATGAGCGTAATGAAGCGTTAAGCTCCCTTGCGTTTCCTTATTCTCAATTTCGCCGCGGGCAACGAGAGCTCGCCACCGGCGTTTATCGAACCATTGCTCAGGGCAAACAATTGTTGGTTGAAGCGCCAACAGGCATTGGTAAGACATTAGCAACCTTATTTCCTGCTGTTCGCCAGTTAGGCCAAAGTATCGATAAAGTTGTGTATTTAAGTGCTAAAAACTCAACCCAGTATCTGCCGTTAAAAACAGTTGAACAGCTCAATACCCAAGGGGCGAAGCTGCGCGTGTTAGTGCTCACTGGTAAACAGCGCGCCTGTTTAAATCCCACCGGAGCATGCCTGCCAAGTTGTCCTTATGCCGCTGACTTTTATGAGAAATTTTATGCTGTCGGGGAGTCATTACTGGAGCGCTCTTTGCTTGATTTTACCGCCCTTGAACAACACGCCAAAGAGCAGCAAATTTGCCCCTATTTTTTAGCGCAGATGTTGGCTCCATGGTTTGATGTCATCATCGGGGATTATAATTATGGGCTGGATAATGAAGGCTCATTAAGCTGGCTGACCGAGGCGCAAAAAGAGCGGTATGCGTTATTGGTCGATGAAGCTCACAACGTTAATGAGCGCGCTAAATCATTATATAGCGCTGAGCTTAATCAATCGCGGCTTAAGCGCATTGCAAAGCATCACTACGATAGTTCAATCGATAAAACTTTAAGGTCCATGCGCAGCCAACTGACTCGGTTGGTTAATAGCGAGCTGACAAGCTCTTTGCTAGTCACTATTGAGCCGCCGCAATCATTGCTTAAAGCCGCAAGGCGTTTTAGCTTAAGTTGTGAGCAGTATCTGGCACAACATGGCTCTTTGGACGAGGCTCTGCTGGAAGTCTATTTCGAGGTTTATAAATTACTGGAGTTAAGCGAGCAGTTTAGCGAGATTTATCGTTATCAATTAGAGCGTTGCCCGAGCTTTCAATCAGATAGCCCTGCGACAATTTTATTGAAGCTCACCTGTCTTGACCCAGCCCCACTTTTAAAAAAGCGTTGGGATAACGCCCATTCAATCATATTGTTCTCTGCAACTTTACAGCCCTTAGCAAGCACGGCCCGCTCGGTTGGGTTAAATGATGAGCACTATCAGCTTTGTCTGCCAAGCCCTTATGACCCTGCATCTCAAGGCATTTTTCTAATTGGGGATATCTCAACGCGTTATCGCCATCGCAGCCAAAGCTATGCTCCACTGGCTCGTTTGATTGCGCAAAGTTTTAAAGCCCAGCAGGTCAATCAACTGGTATTTTTCCCATCATTTGCTTATTTGCAAAGCGTCGCTGAGTTGCTTGATGACGATTTGGCGCCATTGCTCCAGAGCTCGCAAATGAATGATAACGAGCGTGAGCAGTTTCTAGCGCAGCTTGCCAATACCGACCAGCCAACTTTAGGGCTTGCCGTGCTTGGTGGTATTTTTTCAGAAGGCATTGATTTAAGTGGTGCTCAACTATCCAGCGTGATGGTGGTTGGAGTTGGGTTAGCGCAGTTTAATCCAAGTAACGAATGTCAGAGAACCTATTTTGATAATCGCGGTGATGATGGCTTTGCACTTGTTTACCAATATCCGGGCATGCAGCGCGTCGTCCAAGCGGTGGGACGATTGATTCGAAGCGATGATGATGTCGGCACTGTCGTTTTGGTGGACGATCGCTTCAGCCAAAATGATTATCAAGCTCTATTGCCAGATCATTGGCGCTGGCAAGTATGCTCCAGCACTCAGGTGCCGGAGCATTTACGTTTATTCTGGCAAAATCTTACTCAGACTCAGACTCAGACTCAGACTCAGACTCAGACTCAGTGCGAAAATCACCCAGATGCGCCCCCATTCGAGTAACTTCACCGCGGCGAACGCTATCAGCAAGTTCAATTGCTTTGCGCCCGAATAGTAAAATTACCGTCGAGCCGAGTTTAAAGCGGCCCATCTCTTCGCCTTTTTTAAGGCTGACCGGTGTTGGTGTCTGGTATTGCCAAGTGCTGATATGGCCACCTGCCGGGGCGACAGTTCCAGCCCAGACGGTTTCAATACTGGCAACAATTGTTGCACCTACTAAAACCATCGCCATAGGTCCAACTGCGGTATCAAAGATAGTGACAACGCGCTCGTTACGAGCAAATAGCTCAGGCACATATTGCGCGGTTACAGGATTAACTGAAAACAGCTCACCTGGAATATGCACCATCGTGCGCAGCGTTCCATCGATTGGCATGTGGACGCGGTGATAATCTTTAGGCGAAAGATAAATCGTGACAAATTGACCATCAGCAAATTCGTTGGCTAAGGCTTCATCGCCACCGAGCAGCTCGCGAGCGCTGTAATCGTGCCCTTTGGCTTGGATGAGCCGGTCAAAACGCACCGGACCAATCTGGCTCACGCGGCCATCGACAGGTAGCGCAAGCGTCGTCTCACCTTCAACCAGCGGCCGAGCCCCAGCTTTGAGCTCACGGGTGAAAAACGCGTTGAAACTTGGATAGTTTTGCGCATTGCTATCAAGCGCCTCGCTCATATCCACTTTGTAATAACGAATAAACTGATTAATCACCCAAGTAGTCACGCGACCACAATGAGCGGATGCTAAATAGCCCAATAATCGAGACAACAATTTTTTGGGAAGAATGTACTGAAAAGCGACTTGTAATTTATCAAGCACGTGTCGTAAACCTCATAAAATTAACGTGGGGGAATATGTCGTGCAGGGCGTTTTTCTACCATGCTTTGCAAAATACGCAAGTAACTTTGATAACGCCGCTCACTGACATCACCGTTTTTGACTGCTTCGACAAACGCACAGCCTGGATCATTTTGATGTTTACAGTCTCTGAATTTACAGTGTCCTTGTAGTTGGCGCAGCTCACGAAATCCGTAAGTGACCTCATCATTTTCTAAATGCCACAGTGAAAATTCACGAATTCCGGGAGAGTCAATCAAACGGCCACCATCTGCGAGTGGATATAAGCGGGCGGTTGTCGTGGTGTGTTGGCCTAAACCCGAGTTATCGGATACCTCTTGAGTATGGGCACAAACCTCTGGCAGCAGGGTATTAACCAGCGATGATTTGCCTACCCCCGATTGCCCTACAAAAATGGTCGTTTGGGCTTTTAGATGCTCCTTAAGCTCATCTAAACCATGCTCGGTTTTGCTGCTGGCATACAGAATTTGGTAACCAAGTGATTGGTATTGCTCAAGAATCGGTAAAACCTGTTGGCGCAGTTCTTCGTCAAGAAGATCGACTTTATTGAGTAATATGACCGGTTGCAGGTGGGTGTTTTCAATGGCTACCAGATAACGGTCAATAATGTCGCTGGAGAACTCCGGTTTAAGCGCACTGACAATGATGACCTGATCAATATTGGCGGCAATGGTTTTAAGCCCATCATAATAATCGGGTCGAGAAAGCTCGCTGCGACGGCTCTGAACCGCTTCGACGACACCTTTAATACCCGAGTGAGTCTCATTGCCTCGACGCCATAGAACTTCGTCTCCGGTGACTAGCGAGTTAACCGTCCGGCGAATATTGCAGCGGAATATCTCGCCGCTGGCTGATTGAATATCAACATGCTGACCAAAGCGGCTGATGACAACGCCATCTTCGCTTTTACCAAGTTGCTCATCACTCCACTCATAACTTGCTTCGTTGTGAAGGCGTTTTTGGGCATTGGCCCGCATTCTGCGTAATTGACCCTGATTGAGTCGTTTCTTTTTGGCCACAATGTCGCTTTTAAACTGTTAAGATAAAGGTCTATGATAACGCATTTGCGTTAGACAGAAAATTTTAGTGTTAAAAGGTGAATTATGACCGTAAGTGCAACAAATCTGATTTGGGTTGATATGGAGATGACAGGGCTCAATCCGCTGCAGCATAAAGTGATTGAAATCGCATCCATTGTCACCGATTCACAGCTGAATATTCTTGCCGAAGGGCCGGTTATTGCAATTCATCAAGATAAAGCTGAACTTGACGCGATGGATGAGTGGTGCACAACTCATCATACTAGCTCTGGGCTGGTGGCTCGAGTGCTTGAGAGTAAAATTGATGAGCAACAGGCCACTGAGATGTGTCTGGAATTTTTCCGTCAATGGTTGCCTGAAGGTGTTTCACCTATGTGTGGCAATTCAATTGGTCAGGATCGCCGGTTTATGGCGGTGCACTTACCCAAGCTTGAGCAATTTTTTCATTATCGCAATATCGATGTTAGCACCGTTAAAGAGTTGGCAAGACGCTGGCGTCCTGAACTTTTAGATGGCGTTAAAAAAACGGGGACTCATTTAGCCTTGGCTGATATCCGTGAATCGATTAGTGAATTGCAACATTATCAGCAGACATTTTTTAATTTGGATGCAAAGTAATCAGATTTAAAGCAAATTGCTAAAAATACAAAAAAGGGGTTGCCAAGGAAAATATTTCTCGTATAATTCGCAGCCCTGTAAGGCATGAGAACTTCTCGTGTTTTTGCAATTGTGATGCGGCACTAGCTCAGTTGGTAGAGCGCGACCTTGCCAAGGTCGAGGTCACGAGTTCGAACCTCGTGTGCCGCT
>NZ_JBEQCS010000008.1:0-194019 GCF_046054195.1 Celerinatantimonas sediminis | reverse complement strand
GTGATTTTTGGCGAAACCATTATAACAGCCCCATTTGCTGCTTGCTTTTTATACCGCAAAGATCAACACGCTCTAGTTATTGTTTAACTTAGATTTTCTATGACACATCTTTTCTAGCTTTACCACAGCGCTAAAGCTCAAAAATCATCATGCGCATATAGAGTTACGGCAGTTGGTAATGGTTTAACCGTTTACCAAAGACTTTGGCACAATCATCGCTGCAGATAAAATGGCGATTCTCTGTTCCTTTAATACCACGACTTAAATAGCCAACGCCAGCGGCTGTCACCATCCACTGCTGAATATCCCCATCAACCATTAATAAGCCATGGTAATTACAGGATGAATTTTGAGCCACCTGATGAAACATTTTTGGCGAGACACCTTGCGCATGTTCAAAGAAGCTCACCACATCGGCAGGAGAAAAGCGAAAACTCTGACAACGCGGATCGGGAGCCGCCTGTTGATTTTGCCCCCACTTCATCGTCATCACCCGATATTGCACTGGTTTATTTGGCGCAGCACTGCAGCCCACTAACGCCACAAAAGCGGATAGTATCAATAATGCAACGAGCAATTTCTTCATGCTTTTCCCTATATTTTTAGGCTGCAGTTGAGCTGAATGATTCAGCCCAAAGAGGCACTGGCAGCGGACAGACCATTTTCCAGCCATCCTCATCATCAGGATAATATTCGCATAACAGGTGAGTCCAGCGAAAACCATTTCGCTGGTATAACGTCAATGCTGCACGATTACTGCAGCGCACTTCCAGAGCAAGGGCTGGATATCCCAATGATGCCATTAAAAACTGGCCATGCGCGAGCAGTGATGATGCGATTTTCTGACGACGAAAAGCAGGCAAAACGGCTAAAGCGTATAATCTTGCTCGGCGCGGAATATTGGGCGTTAAATAAATAGCATACCCAACAAAGACATCATCTAAGAATGCGCCCCACACCTGCGCTTTAGCCCGCGTTAATAGATATCGTAGTTGGCGACGTTTAATCTGCCCAATTAAAAAGCAATTCTGTTCAATATCGATTAATGCATTGAGATCATCAACCGTGACCCGGCGAATTTGGGTTTGCATCATAGTGAGTATAACTTGAGCCCATCTCAAGTCGCGTTAAAGATAATCGTTGGGCCATTTTTGTCATTACCCGGGTGAAAAATCAATAAATTTTTAACCCAGAGCGGCGATGATAAGGACAATATCCGCATACTCCCCGGATTCCGCTTCGCTCCATCCGGGCTACGAAAACCTGTGGAACATCGCAAAATCACCACCATCAATGTAGCCCGGCAAAAGCGAAGCAGATGCTAGGAAATAACCCAAATCAACACACGAGCATCAAACTAGCTCGCATAATCTCGGGTTCCATTTCATTTCACCCGGGCTACAAAACCTGTGGAACATCACAAAGATCACCACCACCAATGTAGCCCGGCAGGAGCGCAGCGGATGCCGGGATAAAAATACCCTATTCACCAAAATACCCATCCAGTTCTTCACCTTGCCAAGAATCCGTTAAAATCCCTCGCTGGACATATTGGTGAAAGCTTGAATATGGCCAATCTTTAACAAATTTCACCAGATGATGTTTATACGGATTGCGATGAATATAATTGATGTGCATTAACCAATCTCGCTCATCACGAATACAGTGTTCCCAATAGCGAGATTGCCAGATAGATTTATGATTTTTACCTACGTGTTGGTGAATCAATAAAGAAAATCGACTTTTAATTGATTGAATCAATTTAGGGAAATAGGTTGTATCGTTTGGAAGCTGCACCAGCAGATGAATATGATCAGGCATAACTGATATTGCCTGAATATGGCATGGATAACGGGCCAGAGCATAATGAAAGGCATCTCTTAATAAATCTATTTGCTCCGTTAACAATTTGAGCCGACGGTCTTTAAGCGTTAGCGTAAAAAAATAACATCCGCCCGGAATAAAAACGCGTCTATAGTTAACCATTTTTTTTAAAGTTTATTGATAGAATTATTTTTAATAAAATAACAAAAATTTATAAAAAATAAATGCATCAACCCTACGGATTAAACAAACAGGGCAAACAAGCCCATATAAATCCCCGGATGCCGGGGAGAACCAAATCAATCCGACTATTTAGGTTCTTGCCAGTGGCCTTTAAGCTCTGAGTAACTTAACGAGAACTCTTCTTCGCATGGGGCCATGGCATGAGAGTATTCCGGTTCGATCACAACGCCTTTTTCAGTTAATCGCCAGTGAATGTACTTCCAAACCTCAGTATCGCTAAAATAGTCACATTCTTCGTTCAGGTTTTTATCACCTTGATATTTTGCTTTTAACAGCGCAAAAAATTGAAGCCCCGGGAATCTATCAGTGATCTTTTTAAGCTGTTGATTGGTTTTTAAATCATAACTGTACATCTCTTGGCCATGCTCAGGATGAGCACCATAGCAGGAGATATCATAGCCAAGACTAAAACTGAGATATCGACCATTTACAATATGAAAATCGTTAATCCAAAAACCGGCATCTTCACATTGCAGCGCTGCCATCACATAAGTCATATACAGCGATTTAAACTGCGGCGCCAAAAATTGCAGCTGTGCCTGACTAAAACCTTTACCAGGGCGCAAAAAACTCATGTTTGAATGGGTTTCTTTTATCTTATCAAAGTGATACTGACCAAAGCTTTGGTGGCCTGTGACAATAAATTGCAAATGCTGGTGCTGGTAATCATCAATACTCTGCAAAGTTGGCTTAAGTTTAACAGGCAGTTTTGTCTGCTTATTTTGCCAAGTTCCTTCAAGGTTCTTACCGACAAAATGCAACTCAAAGAGCTCTTTTTTCTCACTCGGCTCACTGTAATATTGATAAAGTGTTAATCCAGTTCCACTTTTTTCTAAACGAAGATGGGTCTGTTTTAAATAACGGGTATAAAGATAATCAGCTGCATTATTCCAGTCGCTACCATATTTACTCACGCTCAGCATAATTGGGTAGTTTCCCAACGTACCTTGATAAGTCAATGTATCAGCCAGCGCGCTTGCCACTGTGCCTGAGCAGAGAATCAACAAAAAGAGGATTTTTTTAACCATTGGTTTCATCCGTGAACTGAAAAGATTGATTGAACAAATGTAATAAGCTCAACTATAAAGCAACTTTTTAAATCATCAATTAGTGATGTTGATAAGCGCTTTATTGATTTATACCTACAACAGCTTCGGCAATAACCATCTAATAACTATAAATTAATTTATATAAACTCAAATTTACGTAAATATTCTGGTTGTTTTCTCTTACTTTTGGAAAGGTAAAAACCGCAAAACAAGCAGGTCAAAATCCAACGAGTCAGGTCTTTTAACCAATCAAGACTTGCTCCTCCCATCACTGCTTGTTGCTCAGCATTATTAATAGTCAATCCCGGAATCACCCAACTGCACTGGAGGATTCAACATGCTTAAAGTTAGCAAGTTGATGCGCAAATATGGACGATTCACCGCGGTCAAGGATGCCACCTTTACAATAGAACAAGGCGAAATTGTCGGTCTACTCGGCCACAATGGCGCTGGTAAAACCACCATTTTAAAGATGCTTAGTGGCTATTTAGAGCCTCACCAAGGTTCGATAGAACTCGATGGCATTGATGTTATTCAAACGCCTAAACAAGCACAGACGCTCATCGGCTATCTACCAGAAAACTTGCCGTTATACGCTGAGATGTCGGTTGCTGAATACTTACATTATGCGGCAACCATTAAAGGCATTGATAACACTCATCGAGCTGGCGAAGTCAAACGCGTTATTCTCGCAACCGATATCAAAGACAAAGCATTAAATCGAATCGATACGCTCTCGCGCGGTTATAAACAGCGCGTTGGCGTGGCACAAGCACTGCTTGGAAACCCTCGGTTTTTAATTTTAGATGAACCCACCAATGGGCTTGACCCCACTCAGACGTTTCAGATGCGCAACTTAATTAAAGAAGTTGCCAAACAAGCCACGGTTATTCTCTCCACCCACATCATGCAAGAGGTTGAGGCGCTTTGCGATCGCGTACTGATTATCCGCGCTGGTGAACTTGCCGTAGATGCGTTTATTGAAGAGCTAAAACAAACCCATCAATTGCTTGTACAAACCACTCTTAGCCTTGCCCAACTTAATGAGGCTCTAGCTGGTATTGATGGTATCGAGGAGATTCGCAGCATCGATAAACACGCCCCAAATTGCTTTCATATCGCGCTTGATGAGCACAGTGCATGGCAAAGTGTCAGTCCACTTATTGCTAAAGCCATCTGCCAACACGGTGAACTGCTGGCTATCGAACCCCAGCAACTTGACCTTGAAGCGCTATTTAAACAGGTGAATGAACAACCAATGGAGAGAGCAAAAGATGTCGCATAATCATTCTGGTTCCGCTTCCGTTGGCCAAATAGCTGGCAAAGAGATTCAACTCTTTTTTACCTCGCCAATCGCTTATCTGTTTCTTGGTGCCTTTGCGGCCATCACGTTATTTATTTTCTTCTGGGCCGAAGCCTTTTTTGAGCGCAACATTGCCGATGTAAAACCGCTGTTTGAGTGGATGCCGGTGCTTCTAATTTTTTTATGTAGCACCTTAAGCATGCGAATGTGGAGTGAAGAGCGCCGCGCCGGCACGCTTGAATATTTACTCACTCGTCCCGTATCACTTAGCAAATTTGTCATCGGTAAGTTTTTAGGCTGCTTAACGCTGCTTATCATTGCCTTAGTTATCACCTTGCCATTGCCAATCACCGTCAGTTGCTTGGGTCAGCTTGACTGGGGGCCGGTTTGGTCTGCCTATTTAGCCACTATTTTATTAGGTGGCAGTTATCTCGCCATTGGCTTATTTGTTTCTTCACGCTGTGACAATCAGATTGTCAGTTTAATCTGCGCCTGTGCTTTAAGTGGTGTTTTCTATCTTTTAGGCTCACCGCTGATTACTAATTTACTCAGCACTCAAAGCGCTGATTTTATGCGTTTACTTGGCAGTGGCTCGCGCTTTAGCTCGATTACTCGCGGAGTGCTGGACCTGCGCGATCTGTATTATTACATCAGCATCATTATCGTCTTTTTATGCCTCAATGGCTTTATGCTCGAAAAAGAGCGCTGGGCAAAAGAGGTGAAAACGCCTCGCCATCGCTGGGCCAAGTGGGCGACAGCATTGGTTGTGATAAACGCTCTATTGGCCAATGTCTGGCTTAGCCAATTAACCGCTCTGCGGGTCGATACCACCCAAGGAAAAATTTATACCCTCTCCAATCCGACCCATCAAATTCTAGATCACCTGCAAGAGCCACTGATGATTCGAGGATTTTTCAGTCGCAAGACGCATCCACTACTGGCACCATTAGTCCCGCAGCTTAAAAATTTACTGCGTGAATATGCTGTCTATGGGCATGATAAAGTTCGCGTCAAATTTAGCGATCCAACGACCAACCAAGCAGCACAAAAGCAGGCGATCAATGAATATGGCATTCGCCCTGTTCCATTTCAGGTGGACAACCGCTACCAGTCATCAGTGGTTAATTCCTACTTTGACGTTGTCATCTCTTATGGCGACCAATACAAAGTTTTGAGCTTTAAAGACTTGATTGCCGCTCGAATGGGTGAAAATGGCAAGCTTGACGTGCAACTGCGCAATCCAGAACATGATATTACCGCAGCCATTGATCACGTCATCAAAGATTACCAATCGTCAGGAAACCTGTTTGATACGGTCACTCGCCACCTCACCTTTACTGGGTATATTTCTGATTCCAGCGCCTTACCCAAACAGTTAGTGACCTATCGGCACAAAATACAGCAAGTACTCAAACCGATTGTTAAACAATCAAATGGCAAGCTCTCAACACTCTTTAAAGACCCATCAACCTCATCTAAACTGGCGAAGCAGTTGAGCCACCAGTTTGGCTTTAAACCGATGACCACTAACCTGCTCAATCAAAATCACTTCTATTTTTATATGACGCTTAGTGATGGCAAGCACAATGTGCAAATTCCACTTGGTAACATCAAAGGCAATGATTTTAAACGTAACCTGCAAGCTGGCATAAAACACTTTGCTCATGGCTTTACCAAAACCATTGCATTAGTGACGCCAGGGCAAGCATCACCTTATTATCGAGGCCCGCGTTATAGCCAGCTGACCCGCTATCTGAGCCAAGATTTTGATGTGCGCAAAGAGACTCTCGCCAATGGCCATGTCAGTGGTGATGCGGACTTGTTAGTAATCGCCGGGGAAAACCAGCTCAATCGCAAGCAGCTATTTGCCATCGATCAATATCTGATGCAGGGCGGGACTGTTATTACTGCGGCATCACCCTACCAGTTGCAGTTTAACCAGTCGGGTATTCAGATGAATCCGCAATCAAGCCTGTTATTAAAATGGCTCAAAGCGCAAGGCATCAATATTGGCAAAAAATTGGTCATGGATCCGCAAAACAGTGCACTGCCTATCCCAGTCACACGCAATGTTGGCGGCGTCCCGATTCGCCAGTTTGATATGATTGATTACCCCTATTTTGCCGATGTTCGCGCTCATGGATTAAATCAACATAACCCGATAACCGAAAATCTTGAGCAGCTTACAATCCCTTGGGCCTCCCCCATCTCAGTGAAAGAGCCAAAAGGGATGAAAGTGGTGAAACTGATTCAAAGCTCAAAAGGCAGTTGGCTCAGCGATAAAACTGATGTGATGCCACAAATTCAAGGCAATCAGATCTTACCATTTACCCCTGAAGGCAAAACTCAATCACAACTGTTAGGGGTTATTGTCAAAGGGCAATTTAAATCTTACTTTGCAGGTAAGCCATCGCCATTGGCCGCGGCTAAAGCAGCCGTGACAAAAGCGACTCAAAATAAAAAATCGGCCAAAGCAGATAAGCACTTGCCAAAACCATCGGTAGAAAGTCAACTCAATCAGTCTTCGTCTTCAGCACGATTGATTGTCGTGAGCTCTTCGGCGATGTTACGCGATGAAATTCTTCAACTTACTGGCAGCGCCAATCGCAGCCGCTACCTCAATAGCCTGAAGCTTATCAACAACGCCGCCCATTACGCATTGGATGATACGGCATTGTTGTCTATTCATTCGCGCTCGCATTTTGATCGCACGCTTATGCCAATGGGGCACCAAGCCCAACTGTTCTGGGAATATCTCAATTATGCATTGGCCGCTATTTTACTCATAATCATTGCCATTATTCGTAAAATACGCCGCCGCTCGGCCATGCGCCGCTATCAGCAGTTACTGGATATTCAGGAGTAATCATGTTAAGAAAAATCACAATATCCTTGGCGGCCTTAGTTGTTATTCAGGCTGCAGTTTGTGCCGGCTTTTGGGTTCACTCATCACAGCTTCGCCAACAAGCGAAGAGACACTCACTGTTTAAGTTTGACACCACTGAAGTCAATTATTTAAGTGTGCAGTCGGCGAAAAAACAGCTCACGCTCAAACGCGTCAATGGTACATGGCAACTGCCAAGTCTTGATAACCTGCCAGCAGATAGTGCTAAAATCGCAAACCTGTTAAGCCAACTGCGCCAGGTTCAAGTCGATTGGCCCATTGCCAACAGCACGAGTGCACAAAAACGCTTTCAAGTGGCAAAGGATAATTTCAAACGCCATATTACTATCAAAGCAAAAGGTAAAACGGTCGCTGATTTTTATCTGGGAAGTGAGCCAAATTACCACCAGCGCAGCTTACGTCAAGCTCAAGATAAAGCGATTTATCAGGTTCATCTAAGCGCATCACCACTTGGCGTTAATGCTCAGCAATGGCTTGATAAAACGCTGCTTGCAGCAACCTGTGACTCGATTAAGGGGCCTTCATTTAGCATCATCAAGCAAAAACAAGTGTGGCGAAATGGCTCGAAACACAGCCATTTAAAAGAGGTTGTCAGTCAAACTCATGCCGCAGAAATTGCTGATGCACTGGCCAATTTAAGTGTGCAGAACGTTGCGAAAATGCCGATTAAGACAGCCGCAGAGCTCACATTAAATGTCACCTCTGGCAAACATGATTATCGCTATCAGCTTTATCATCAAAACAAGCGCTACCAGATTAGCCGAAGCGATTACAAACAGCACTTTGTTATCAACCAGGGACAATATGAGCAGCTTTTAAAAGCCACCGCTCATAACCTGTTTCATCCGGTCAAAGTCAAAGCAAAAAAGAGTAAAGTGGCGGCTACAGGTTCGAAATAACCACCGTGTAATTTAGCTCTCTATCCCGGCAATGCTTGGCAATGCCGGGATTTTTTATTTTATGACTGCGATAGAATCCCCCGAGTGCCCCCGGGTTCCATTTCATTTCACCCGGGCTACGATAATCCTTAGAAAATTCAAGATCACCACCACCGATGTAGCCCGGCAGGAGCGAAGCGGATGCCGGGATTTTCTCCAAATAAACATGCACACATCAGACAAGCCCACATCCCCGGGTTCCATTTCATTTCACCCGGGCTACAGAAACCATTAGAAAATCCAAGATCACCACCACCGATGTAGCCCGGCAGGAGCGAAGCGGATGCCGGGAAATTCCCCAAATCAATATGCACGCATCAAACAAGCCCACATCCCCGGGTTCCATTTCATTTCACCCGGGCTACGAAAACCTGTAGAACACTCCAGATCATCACCACCGATGTAGCCCGGCAAGAGCGCAGCGGATGCCGGGAAATTCCCCAAGTCAACGTGCACGCATCAAACAAGTTCACATTCCCGGGTTCCATTTCATTCCACCCGGGCTACGAAACCCCGTGGAAAATTGCCAAGACCACCACCGATGTAGCCCGGCAGGAGCGCAGCGGATGCCGGGAAATCCCCCAAATTAACACACACGCATCACACAGGCTCATACCCCCGGGTTCCATTTCATTTCACCCGGGCTACGAAAACCTGTAGAACACTCCAGATCATCACCACCGATGTAGCCCGGCAAGAGCGCAGCGGATGCCGGGAAATTCCCCCAAATTAATATGCACGCAACACACAAGCCCACATCCCCGGGTTCCATTTCATTTCACCCGGGTTACGAAACCTGTGGAACATCTCCAGATCACCAGCATCAATGTAGCCCGGTAGGAGCGCAGCGGATGCCGGGAAATCCCCCAAAATCAATATGTACGCATCAAACAAGCTCACATCCCCGGGTTCCATTTCATTTCACCCGGGCTACAAAACCTGTGGAACATTGCCAAGATCCACCATCGATGTAGCCGGCAAGAGCGCAGCGGATGCCGGGAAATTCCCCCAAATTAATATGCTCGCAACACACAAGCCAACATCCCCGGGTTCCATTTCATTTCACCCGGGCCACGATAATCCTTAGAAAATCCAAGATCACCACCACCGATGTAGCCCGGTAGGAGCGCAGCGGATGCCGGGAAATTCCCGAATTCGATACACGAACATCAAACAAGCCAATATCCCCGGGTTCCATTTCATTTCACCCGGGCTACGAAAACCTGTAGAACACTCCAGATCATCACCACCGATGTAGCCCGGCAAGAGCGCAGTGGATGCCGGGATTTTAAGAAGGAACGCAATAACGATAAAATTTTGGCGGGAGAAAAACGACGAAAGCCCGCTTAATAAGCGGGCTTTCTGAATTTGGCTCCTCCTGCTGGGCTCGAACCAGCGACCTGCGGATTAACAGTCCGTCGCTCTACCAACTGAGCTAAGGAGGAATTATTTTGGTGCCCAGAGGCGGAATCGAACCACCGACACGAGGATTTTCAATCCTCTGCTCTACCGACTGAGCTATCTGGGCAACGGCGGCTATTAAACGTTTTAAACGGTCCGAAATCAAGATTTTTTTTACAAAAATAATCTAACAGCGCATTTTCCCATCAAAACGTCGTTTTTATCATCTAGATTGACCAGTTTAAGGCCAACTTTTTATGTCTCTTACCCCAGAATCATCCTCTAGAGTGCTAGTGTGCATTACAATGAAAAGGTATATAATTGCGCGCTCTTAAATGGTCACCACGGCAATAGGTCATGAAACCGGCTCTGTATCTACACCCTAAACGGGAAAAATCACTTTTTCGTCGCCACCCTTGGATCTTTTCTCAAGCAGTTGATCGCCTTGATGGCGAAATGGTGCTGGGTGAAACCGTCTCGATTTACTCAGCAGCTGGACAATGGCTGGCGTATGCAAGTTACTCCCCAAACTCACAGATTCGAGCACGAGTTTGGAGCTTTGATAAACGCGTAAAAGTTGATACCGAGTTTTTTGCACAAAAACTGCAGCGTGCAGCAAAATCACGGTTATTGCTAAACCAGTTTAGCAATACTAACGCCTATCGCTTAGTTGCGGGTGAAAACGATGGTCTGCCAGGGATCACCATTGACCGCTACGCTGATGTATTGGTCATCCAGCTGTTAAGCGCTGGCGCGCAATATTGCAAAGAGATGCTAATTGAAGCGCTTAAAGCACAATACCCTCAATGTTGTATTTATGAACGCTCCGATGTTGATGTGCGCAAAAAAGAGGGATTAGAACCAGTTAGTGGTTTAGTGCATGGCGAACTACCCGCACAACCCATGCAAATTGAAGAAAATGGCTTAAAATTGTGGATTAATGTCGAAACAGGCCATAAAACCGGATATTACCTTGATCAGCGCAATAACCGGCAATTAGTCGGCAAACTTGCTAAAGATAAACGTGTATTGAACTGCTTTAGCTATACTGGTGGATTTGGCACCTATGCGTTAGCTGGCGGCGCGCAGTCCGTAGTCAACTTGGATGTATCCAAAGATGCCTTAGCCATTGCCGAGCAAAATGTCGTTCTAAATCAACTCGATGCCAATAAAATCAGCCATATTCGCCAAGATGTGTTTCAAGCGCTACGTGATTATCAAGGCAATCAAAGCTTTGATTTGATAGTGCTCGACCCACCTAAATTTGTCGACAGCAAAGCACATCTCAAACGCGGTAGTCGCGGATATCAGGATATCAACCGTCTAGCGATGGGGCTTTTAGAATCAGGTGGATTGCTGGCCACGTTTTCTTGTTCAGGATTAATGCCAAAAGAGCTGTTTCAGAAAATTATCGCCGATGCGGCCTTAGATGCCAGACGCAACGTGGTTTTTCTTAAAACCTTAGAGCAAGCTGAAGATCACCCGGTTGCAGGACCTTATCCGGAAGGTTTTTATTTAAAAGGCTTTTTGTGTCAGGTTTTTTAATAAAAACCATTAACAGCTCACATGAGTAAGAGCTAACAAGGTCATTTCCCGGCATCCGCTGCGCTTCTACCGGGCTACATTATTTGGTAGTGATGTGATAGTAACTGTCGATTGGGTGAAATGAAATGGATCCCGGGATAATCTTCAAACTGATATTTCCCGGCATCCGCTACGCTGCTGCCGGGCTACATAATTAGCTTTGATGTGATAACAACCGTAGCTCGGGTGAAATGAAATGGAACCCGGGACACTCTCTAAACAGACATTTCCCGGCATCCACTGCGCTACTACCGGGCTACGTTATTAGCTGTGATGCGATAACAACTGTCGCTTGGGTAAAATGGAATGGAACCCGGGACACTCTCCAAACTGATATTTCCCGGCATCCGCTACGCTTCTACCGGGCTACATTATTAGCTGTGAAGTGATAACAACCGTAGCCCGGGTGCAATGAAATGGAACCAGGGACACTCTTCAAACTGACATTTTCCGGCATCCGCTGCGCTGCTGCCGGGCTACATTATTTGGTAGTGATGTGATAACAACCGTAGCTCGGGTGAAATGAAATGGAACCCGGGACACTCTCTAAACAAACATTTCCCGGCAGCATCCGCTGCGCTTCTACCGGGCTACATTATTTAGTGGTGATGTGATAACAACCGTAGCCTAGGTGCAATGAAATGGAACCCGGGGAGTGCTCGAAAACAGCTCCCCCAATATTTAAGATGCTCCGTTAGCGAGCACCACAATAACTTTAACCTTCTTGCCAATCCTGAATATGAGTCAAAGGCAATTCGGTGTGATCAATAACTGTACGTAAAATAAAACTTGAGCGAACTCCGGTCACGCCGGGAATGCGAGTCAATTTGCCCAATAAAAAATGTTGGAAATGTTCCATATCTGGAACGGTAACTTTAAGCTGATAGTCAGAATCATTGCCTGTGACCAACATACATTCCATCACTTCATCATATTTAGCGACTTCTTGCTCAAAATGCTCGAACCGCTCTGGGGTGTGGCGATCCATCGAAATATGAATATATGCCGTCAACGTTAAATTCAGTTTATTGGCATTAAGTAATGTGACATGACGGCGAATGAAACCAGCATCTTCAAGCTGTTTAACCCGGCGAGAACAAGGAGATGGGGACAAACCGACCCGTTCAGCTAATTCCAGATTACTAATGCGGCCATTTTGCTGCATAACTTCTAGAATTAAGCGATCCGTTTTATCCAACTTAAGCATGACCATTTTTAATCCTTAGCTTCAGGGGGTTATCAGGCCCCAGATTCAAAATCGCCTCACATACTAATGAGCCGATTGGTTAAATACAAACGTAAATAATGATCAAACGAACATTAAAATTCATGAATCAGATGAATTAAATTCATCTATCTAAGTATCGACCTACGTAGCCAAAACACTTCGAATAAATTTTATTTATTAAGCAATACTGCTAAAAAAAATACATTTTTTAGCAGCAAAACTCATTGTATAATGAAACTATAGCCATTACTAGTCAACTTTTTACAAACTCGCTATAACCAGTTCGTCAACATCACGCCAATGCCCAATGATTCGGTGTTCTGGTTATAGTCAATTAATGACTCACCATAGCCGTTAAAATACTGAACATAACCGCGTAATCGCCCCCATAATGGGAAACTGACTCCCACCTGCACCGCACCTTTGTTCTCTTGGCGCAAGTTATTGCGCAGCATCATATCAAAACTTAAATCGTGCCAAACATGGACAACATTCAGCTCGCCATAACCATAGTATTTTTCGATATTTGGATTGTCGTCATTGCTGGCACTTTCGGGGATACGATACCAAGGCTTGATGCTAACAACGTTATGCTCTGATTCAAAAACCATCTCAGCATATATTCGGTTCCAAGAACGAGACTCAGGTCGAGAACGGCCATTGGACTGATGATCAAGCCCTAAGCGCCATAGCGAAAACTTCATCCCTTTTTCATCGCGATTGGGCCGATTAAACTGCATAAACACTTCTGGCTCATAGTTGCTTTCACGAAATGGTGATGAAATTTTTGAATTATAGGCCTGCCAAAATGACTGCTGCGTATAAGCAACCCAAAGGCTACTATTTTTACCAACCACATCATAAGCAACCGGGATTTTAAAACTGACCTGAAACTTAACCTCAGTCGAATCAAGTCGGTCATTAGGGTCATCACTGTCCACATAATTCGCCTGATCGGGATGCGGGGTGTATTTAACCGGCAGCACATAGTTAGGCCGATATGGGGTTATCACAAACGGGTCGTGCTGGGTTTTCTTCTCGCGATCAAGGCGTTGCTGAACTAAACCGCCCGCTTTTTTCGCTCGGGTTTCAATAGCTTCCGGTGCCTGTGGTTCAACAGAAGATGAGGCATCATCGGTTGTGTCAGCCTTCTTTGCCGGCTCTGCAGCCTGCGCGCAATTTAATGCGCTAATAAGCCAAATTCCACCAACGAAGTAATCTAGATATTTACTCATGTGATCCTCTTGTCTTTGAATTTGACTTTATAAAAGTCTGGATGCTAGTTGCCCAAATGTCTTACTCTATAAACCAACCACGCTCTGCTTTTGACAATACAGCCAAGCATACTAAATCATGATTAAAAAAGAATTATGTCAACAAGATAAGCCCAGTTCAATTAATGACGACTTTATCGGCAGTACACAACCGCAAATGGTGATGTATTTGAAAGGTAATTTTCCGGCATTACCAGAACCCACAGCAAAGAGTTGGCTAAAAGAGTTAATCACGCTCAATGGCAATAACTGGCGAAAGATTTTAGTGATTTTTGCCAAGCTTGGTAGCCAAGATGATAACTGGCGCGACTATCTTTATAGCGGCCAACTGCTACGGGAAAATCAGATAAATTTTACTAACCGTTTATACCCATCGGCAAAGGTTCACCTGCTCTGTGGCAAGCAAAATTGGGAGCGATTCGATTGGCACTGTGAGCTTAATCTTCCCGGGCAGCTTTGGCATAAAAATCAAGCGCTGTTGCCTTACCCCGATTACCGCCAATTTCCTAACCATCTTATTGCCCAAGTGCGCCAAACAATGGTGCCTTTTATCACCAATTAACTTAATGTGAACTCTCTGGCATAATTTAAAAATGCTTAGAATTTAAAATGAGGAGTTATCGATGTATAGCGGTATTATTCAAGGGCATTACCCTATCACAGCAGTGAAACATCAACCGGGATTACTCACGTTTGCTGTTAAGTTTCCGCCCTCATTAATGCAAAACCTCAAATTAGGCGCAAGCGTTGCCATTGATGGCGTCTGCCAGACTGTTGCAAAAATAGATGGACAGCAGGTTTTCTTTGATGCCATGCAAGAAACCTTAGATAAAACAACACTTGGCAACTTACATGAGCAAGATAGTGTCAATGTTGAACGCTCGCTTCGTTATGGCGATGAAAATGGTGGCCATGAACTCTCTGGTCATGTCGATGGGCGCTTAACTATTATCGATATTGAACGCCTTGAACATAATTACATTCTCACCCTGCAAGCACCTGAAAATTATCGCAAGTATATTTTTAATAAGGGCTTTTTAGCCATTCATGGCGCAAGCTTAACAGTGAGTGATTACCAACCCAAGCAAGGGCTATTTAAGGTGTACTTGATTCCCGAAACGCTGCGTTTAACCAACTTAGAGCACTTTGACAAAGGTGATGAACTTAACTTTGAAATTGACCGGCGCACGCAAGTTATCGTTGATACCGTTGAAAATTATTTGAGCGAACGCCAAGGCGATTAGCTTGAACATTTAATGCGCTAAGCATTAAAGGTTAGCGAGTATTCACTTTATCTTAGAGCACTTAGTTTCATGAATTTATTCAAAACTAAGCGCTCAAGTAAATTTTAAAATTTATTCATCGATACTTTGAGAGTCAATGCGAATACACACCGCATCGTGACGCCAATATTCAAACTCGCAATCAATCAGTTTATTTTTGCGATTGTAGTTAACGCGAATAATTTTCAGCACCATCTGCCCCGATGCCAAATGCAAGGCTTGCGCGACGTGTTCAGGCGCGGCACAAGGCTGTACATCAAAGCGCGAACGGCTATTTTCATAACCATAATGGCGCTGATAAAGCTCGGTCAAAGATTGGCTCAAATCCTCATTTAAAATATTTGGGAAATACTGACTATTTAGGCAATTTTCCACCAGCAATACGGGCCGCTCATCGATAAATCGGCAGCGCTGAATTCGATAAATTCGAGTTAGCTCATCAAGCTCCATGACCTGCATCAGATCCGGTGATGCCAGCTCACTACTTACGTCTAAAACTTGCGTTCGAGCCTTTCGTTGCTGCTCATTCACGAGCCTATGAAAATGCATGCGACTGAGCGGGTTATAAATGAGTCGAGGATGAGCAACGAACCAGCCACGACGGTCTTCACAATAAATTAGCCCCTCTGCTTGAAGCGAATTCAGTGCATCTTTAATGGTCATGCGCGAAACGTTGAATAATTCACTTAAAGTGCGCTCCGAAGGTAGCTTGCTGCCGGGCTTAAAAACCCCTTGCGCCAACTGTCCGCGGAGCTGACTTCGAATTTTACGAATTCGCGATGCTTTATCCTGCATAAAACCTCAACTGGTCTATACCAATAGAATATTCTGCTAAATCATATTATCAATTTATATAATACTAAATAACTGTGACATTTTTATATAAAAAATATTTGATTGTCCAATAAATACGCTATAAGGTCATAAATATGTCATATTTCTGCATTATTTACGTAATAGCCATTCTTTAAATTATAGGTATTTAAACTGATATAGACCAAAACTAACAAAAAGGTGTGTTTCGATGAAAAAATGGATTCTGATGGCAGGATCGGCAGCATTAGTTGCTAGCCAAATTTCATTAGCATTCGCTAAAGCTCCGGCCGATTTAATTAAGAAAGCTCAGCAAGAAGGTGAAGTTGTCAGTGTTGGGATGCCAGACAGTTGGGCAAACTGGAAAGAAACATGGCAAGACTTAAAAACCAAATACAACATTAATCACCGTGACACTGATATGAGCTCCGCTCAAGAAATTGCCACTTTTGCCTCACAGAAAAACAACGCTACTGCAGATATTGGTGACATTGGCTTCGGGTTTGCCAAAGTAGCCAAAGCCAAAGGAATTCTTCAGCCTTACAAACCAACCACTTGGAATGATATTCCTGACTGGGCAAAAGACCCTGATGGCTACTGGGCAATGGGTTACACCGGCACCATCGCATTTATCGTCAATAAAAACCTCGTGAAAGATATTCCACATAGTTGGCAGGACTTACTCAAAGGCAAGTATCGCGTGACAGTGGGCGATGTCGGTTCAGCCGCTCAAGCAAACAACGCCGTATTGGCAGCAGCGATTGCTAATGGTGGTAGTGAAAAAGATATTAAACCTGCGCTTAAATTCTTCGCTAAATTGGCTAAACAAGGTCGCTTAGCAACCAACGATCCGAGTATTGCCAATATTGAAAAAGGTGAAGTTGCAGTTGGAATTATGTGGGACTTCAATGCGCTGAACTATCGCGATCAAATTGATCATAATAAATTTGCCGTACTTATCCCATCTGATGGCTCTGTCATGTCTGGCTACGTTTCTATCATCAATAAATACGCCCCACATCCATGGGCAGCCAAACTGACTCGCGAATATATCTTCTCTGATGCCGGACAGATTAACTTAGCTCGCGGTTACGCTCGCCCAATCCGGACTGACGTCAAACTACCTGCCGATGTTAAAGATAAATTGTTACCTAACTCAGAATACAAAAACGCTCAGCCAATTAAAGACTTCAAAGTCTGGCAGCAAAGTGCCAAACGTCTTCCACAGCTTTGGCAGAGCCAAGTACTTATCTATCAGCAATAAGAGTTTACTATGTCCAGATCTGTCATTTATATCATACTGGACGGTTTAAGTGATTTGGTAGCCCGGCAAGACATGGGCTACCTGCTTGCACTAACCGAAGCCAACCTCGCCAGTTACTACACGCTTGAATGTGAATTACCCTCAATTTCTCGCCCTCTTTATGAATGTCTACTCACCGGGGCAACCCCTGTTGAAAGTGGAATCGTCAATAATGGGGTAACACGTTTAAGTAACCAAACCAGTATTTTTCATCTCGCTCGCGCGAACGGTTTAACCACGGCCGCCGCAGCTTACCATTGGGTCAGTGAGCTTTATAACCGATCCCCTTATGATGCCAGTCGTGACCGTTTCACGTTTGATGAATCACTGCCGATTCAAAACGGCATTTTCTACCATCAAGATCACTACCCTGATGACCATCTATTTTTAGATGCTGAATATCTACGTCGCCGTTTTCATCCGGATTTATTGTTAATTCATCCAATGAATATTGATGATGCAGGTCACAAATACAGTTTTGATTCCAAAGAATATCGCAATCAAGCACGCATGAGCGATCGCATTCTCTCCGACTGGTTACCAGCTTGGATTGAAGAGGGATATCAAATCATCGTCACTGCGGATCACGGCATGAATGATGATTTTAACCACTGTGGTATTCGAGAAGAAGAACGCCAAGTGCCACTGTTTGTCATCGGCGATGCCTTTAGCCATAACCGTAATATTCAGCCCCTGCAGCGCCAATTATGTGGTGTCGTTGCCGATTTATTAAATATTGAGAATCATCACAAAGAACATAATCCGGCATTACTCAAGGAGTCTCGATGAAGCGTACCAACTGGCGACCGTTGCTGGTGCTCCTGCCGTTTATTGTATTGATTGGACTGTTTCAATTAGCGCCGCTGGTTTGGGTCATTATCAATAGTTTGTTTAACGACTCAGGCAGTTTGAGCCTTAGTAACTATCAGCAAGTACTCACCTCACCTTTTTATCTGCAAGCGTTTGAACACAGCTTAATTATCGCCTTGAGCTCAAGCGTCATTGGCTTGATACTCGCAACCATTGGCTGTGCATCACTGCGCCACACTTCAAAGCGAGTTCGCAATGGATTGCTAGCCTTTGCCAATATGACCAGCAACTTTGTGGGAGTACCACTGGCATTTGCTTTTGTCATCATCCTTGGTTTTAACGGCATGATCACGCTGATTTTGCGCCATATCGGCTGGCTCGGGGGGTTTAACTTATACAACACCAGCGGCTTAACGGTGATCTACAGTTATTTTCAAATTCCGCTGGCGATGCTACTGCTTTACCCAGCTTTTGATGCTCTAAAAAAAGACTGGCAAGAAGCTGCTTTTTTGCTTGGAGCCGACAATAAATATTACTGGCGTCGTATTGCGTTACCGGTGTTAACACCAGCTTTATTAGGCACCTTTATTATTTTAATTGCCAATGGCTTAGGTACTTATGCCACGGTGTATGCGCTAACCTCAGGGAATTATAATATCGTCACCGTGCGCATCGCCAGTTTAGTCTCCGGCGACATTTTCTTAGAACCTAACCTAGCCGCTGCAATCTCCGTGCTACTGATGGTTATTCTCGTCGTCATTACCGTGATTAATCAAAAAGTGATCCAAAGGAGTTATCATGTCAGCTAGTCACTCTAAGCTCTATCACGTTAGCGTGCTTAGCATCCTTTATGGATTATTATTGATCCCACTGCTAGCAACGCTCGTCTACTCATTATGCGATCAATGGGGAGCAACGATTCTGCCCTCAGGATTCACCTTTAAGTGGTATCACCAACTGTGGACCGATCCGCGCTTTTTAACCTCACTTTATCACTCATTAGTCTTATCATTTGGGACGCTGTTTATCAGCGCTGTTTTAATTGTGCCGTGCGTCTTCGTGGTGTTTTATTACTATCCCAAACTCGATACTTGGATGAATGTCTTAACCTTATTACCATTTGCGATTCCGCCAGTAGTCTCATCCGTTGGATTACTGCAGTTGTATTCCGGTGGGCCATTGCCATTAACAGGCACGCCGTGGATTTTAGTCGGCTGTTATTTTGCGATTACATTGCCGTTTGTCTATCGAGCGGTTAATAACAACTTGCAGGCACTTAATATTCCAGACTTGATGGATGCAGCGGCTCTGCTTGGCGCATCAAGCATTAGCGCCTTTATTAAAGTAGTTTTGCCAAATATCCGCAAAGGGTTATTGGCATCACTATTTTTATCATTCTCGTTTCTGATTGGTGAATTTGTCTTTGCCAATATTTTGGTGGGCACATCCTATGAAACGTTGCAGGTTTATCTATATAACATGCGCCAAACCAGTGGCCATTTCACCTCAGCGTTAGTGATGTCTTATTTTACGATTATTTTGTTGCTGACCTTGGCGGCAACCCGGCTCAACCGTTAGGATTTTTTCATGCATTCAGTTGTCATTAACCAATTAGAAAAACGATACGATCAAAAGACTATTTTCTCTGACATTAATTTATCGATTGAAGGTGGCGAATTTCTTACTTTGCTAGGGCCATCCGGATGCGGTAAATCAACTTTGCTGCGTTGCCTGGCGGGGTTAACCGATGTCGACAATGGCCAAATCTATCTATCAGATGAAGACATTACTAACATGGCGCCACAAAAGCGCGGCATTGGGATGGTCTTTCAAAGTTATGCCCTATTTCCTAATCTCACGGTCTGGGAAAATGTGGCTTTTGGCCTGCGCATTCAAAAACAAAATGATGGCAATATTAAAGAAAAAGTTGAGCGTATTCTGGCGCTTGTCGAACTAACGGAATTTAAGAGCCGCTATCCAGCTTCGCTCTCTGGCGGGCAGCGCCAACGGGTAGCCTTGGCTCGAAGCCTAGTTGTTGAGCCCAAAGTATTACTCCTTGATGAACCGCTCTCAGCACTTGATGCCCGAATCCGCAAACATCTGCGCCGGCAAATCCGCTCCATTCAACAGGAGCTCAATCTGACCACAATCTTTGTGACCCATGATCAAGAAGAAGCACTGACGATGTCAGATCGCATTGCGCTGATGAATGCAGGCCAAATCATGCAGTGTGATACGCCAGAGCGGCTTTACACTGAACCTGCTAACCATTTCGCAGCAAGCTTTATGGGCCAATATAATGTCCTTAGTAATCAGCAAGCGCTGCAACTATTGGCCATTAATACCGAAGATGAAGTCGCGATTCGCCCTGAATCGATTTATCTATATGAAGCAAGCCGCCAATACCCTGATTATTTTTCACAAAAGCTTAATGCCACTGTACTTAGCCATCAACTTCTGGGGACGATTATTCGTTATGAAGTTGAAATTGGCGATGTTCAATTAACAGTCGATTTATTGAACCGTCACGCACAGCGGTTAATTGAACCAGGCAAAGAGCTACACTTACTGGTTGATAAATCAGCTATCCGTTATCTAAAAGAGTGACCTTGTCAGATAATGATGGTACAAAAGAGTGTGTAGACGATTGATAGATAAATATTATGCCAAATTCACTGACTATTTTTGACCTGGATGACACGTTGTTAAACGGCGATACCATGGCGTTATGGCATCAGTTTCTGGTGGATCAAAACCTGATTGACAATGGTGAAGAATTTCTTGATTTGGACCGTCAATTCGACGAGCAGTATCGCAGCGGCACCATGGATATAAACGCCTTTTTAGAGTTTAGTCTGACGCCGCTTGGGAAACTCTCTGCAGAGCAGGTTGATCAACTGGTGCAACAATTTATCGACGAGCAGATCAAATTCCGGCTATATCCGCAAGCGAAACGGTTAATTGAAGATCTAAAAGAGCATCACCACCATCTATTAGTGATCTCTGCAACCGTTGATTTTATTGTTCGCCCAGTTGCTAAATTATTTGATATTTCAAATGTTATTGCGGTTAATATTGCTCGCCAACAAGGCGCATATACACCCAGTATCATTGGCACGCCATCATTTGGCGAAGGCAAAGTCGTGCGTTTACAGCAATGGCTAACCACACAAAGCTGGCAACCGGATGTACTGCGCTTTTACTCAGACTCAATTAATGACTTACCGCTGTTAGAACAGGTTGATGAACCTTATGTCGTCAACCCGCATGGAACATTGTTATCGATAGCCCAAAAGCGCAGTTGGCCCGTTATCGAATGGCAACAGGCCAAAGCATCTTAATATCAGCTATTGAACGTTTGAGCTCACTTGCGGATGATATCCCTGCCCATCGGCGGCGGGGATAAAATCAACAAAATGTTCTATCCCGTCAATTGCTTCATCATCATGATGCGACACATAAACCATCTGTGTCAGCCCTTGTTTGGCAATAATAGATAATGCCTGCAAAACAATCTTACGGTTAAGATAATCAAGCCCTTGGCACGGTTCATCAAGCAATAATAAGACAGGGCGTTTAATGAGCGCTCGAGCGATAAGTAACAAGCGCTGCTGACCGTAACTTAACGACTGAAAGCCGGCTTTTGCCAGATTATCCATATGCAATAGTTTCAACCAATTCATCGCCTGCTCGCGCTCACTTGCGCTCGGCTGTTGGTACAAACCAATCGAGTCATAAAAACCTGATAACACAACATCCACAGCTTTTGCATTAATTCGATATTGCAAGTGCAGTGATGAAGACACCATGCCTATGCGCTGTTTGACTTCCCAGATACTTTCTCCGCTGCCACGTCGGTGCCCTAAAATATCAATTTGGTTGCTATAACACTGGGGATGGTCGCCAAAAATCAGATTAAGCAGTGTGCTTTTTCCGCAGCCATTAGGGCCTCGGACCTGCCAGTGCTGATTAGGGCGAATTTGCCAATTAAGATTTTCAAAAATCAGCCCATCATGATAGGCCACTCGGCCATCGTGAATGGCGAATAACGGGTCAATAGCAAGCTTATCATTGACTGTATCACCCGTTTGCAGTGCCTTGGCCAAATCTTTAGAAACGCTGCCCGCAAGCGCCTGCCACTGCAAGCGAAGCGGATGCTCCAGCCATTGCTGTCGATCAAAGCTGCTATGTAAGCGGCCTTCATCAAATAGGCTAATTTTAGTAAAACATTCGGGAAGCTCTTTATCGCGGCTGGTAATCATCAAGATGGTATATTGCGAGCTTAAACGCTCCAGCAATCCACTCAGCTGCTGCTGATAGCCTTTATCAAGCCCTGCATAGGGTTCATCAAGCACTAAGAGTTGAGGATTGGTTAAAATCGCGCGCGCTAGCATCAGCCGGCGAGTCTCACCGGTTGAGAGCAAAAAGAAACCTCTGTCACGCAGCTTTTCTAAGCCACAGTCAACGATAGCCTGCTCCACTTGCTCGCTATTGGAGTTAATCTCATAAAGCAGCTCTAAAACACTACTGCCTGGGTCTACTTCGTTGGTTAAATCTGTCTCATCGGCATCTTTTTGCTCGCTATAAAGCTGCTGCTGCACGCTTAGCGAAACAATCCCAATGCGCGAAGGTAATCCCGTCACTTGCCCTTGAGTTAAACTGGCTTTTTCAAATAACCAGTCAGCAATTAATGACGGTGAATTATCACCGGCGATGACGCAGACATGTTTGCCCGCCTCTATCTGCCAGTCGTCGATGATACAATGTTGTTTTGCTTTTGTTATTTCGACCTGTTTGAATTCAATCATCTGACACCTTCCTGTACATCTGGGTTCATCATAGCGGAAAGTGCCACACACTGGCTAGACACTTAATGAACCAAACAAAAAGCCCGTATGTTATCGATACGGGCTTTCTCACAACGTCCATGTCTTTTACAAAAGAGGCACGGTTAGCTCTGCAGCTCCAACTCCAGCTCATTGACTATCTGCTCTGGTGTTGTCGTTGATGCATAACGATGCACTCGAGATCGGTCACGCGAGACTAAAAACTTCGTAAAGTTCCATTTAATTCGCTGCGTTCCCATGACCCCAGGCGCAGCTTCTTTGAGCCAGACAAATAATGGATGTGTATCTGGCCCATTTACTTCAGTTTTACTAAACATCGGAAAATCAACTTGATAAGTTGTTTGGCAAAACTGTTGAATTTGCACATTACTGCCCGGCTCTTGATGCCCAAACTGATCGCACGGAAACCCTAACACACTAAACCCCTGTTGGAGATATGACTCATGGAGCTTAACTAGCCCCTGATATTGCCCGGTAAATCCGCATTCACTAGCCGTATTTACAATAAGCAAGACCTTCTCGTCAAAATCAGCCAATGGTTTAGATTTAAGGTCTATCGTTTCTAAAATTAAATCTTTTGGAAATGGCTTCATATGTTACCTCGACATAGGTTATAAAACGGCTAACCTGTACTTGCTTATAAAATTATCTATATCATATCGCTGCTCAGCCTAACCCGATATATGAGCATTTTTTAATCAAGTGAGATGGATTAGCTGAAAAAGATGAGTAAACGTTACTCTTTTTTAGTGATCTTAATGATGTTTTAGCACACAATATAGCAGCAGCTGTAGTTTACAGGCGATAAATCAACTTTTCTTTTACTGTTTGGTTAAGTTTTATTCATATTTGCCGATAAACACAGATGATGGGACGAATATGATAGTTGGTACAGTTTTTCATCAAATTTCGTGATTTAATTTTTTTATACCTTATAATCTGCGCGAATGGATGTTTGACTAAACTGTCAGTAAAATTTCCTCTTAAACGAATAAATTTTATATCTCGTTTAAGCATCATGGACGAATCAAGATCCATTTAATATACGGCTCTTGGGTTTAATCAATGTGGTAGTTCGCCCAAAATGTTAACCCATGATGATGCGATAGAGACTAAAAGCGGCCCGAAAGATAGAGGAATTGACATGAAGGTTGTTGATTTTTTGAAGAAAAAGAAAGAAATTCTAGCTCAACATCAATTTGATCTCATCGATTTAAAAGAACGTATTCCCCCTGTTTTACTGGACCATTGGGCTGAATTTTTAAACCGGGCCAATAATATTCAAATTGTAAACTGGGCACGAGAACACCAGTTACTTTCAACCGATGAAAGCAACACTCAGACAAAAACAGTTGAAGCAAGTCCAATTGTTTTACCTGAAAAAGCACAAACACTACTGGCTGAATTAAGCGCACAGTTAAATGAAGAAATTCATCTTGGGCAGTGGCTCACAGTCGATCAGGATCGCATTGACAAGTTTGCTCAAGTCACTGAAGACCAGCAGTGGATCCATACCGATCCGAAAAGAGCTCGTAGTGAATCCCCTTTTAAAACCACGATTGCCCACGGCTTTTTAACACTATCACTATTGCCGGTTTTAACTGAAAGTGTCGACGAATCACAATCGCCTTATCCAGGGGTTCGCATGACGGTTAATTATGGCTTAAATGAAGTGCGCTTTTTATATCCAGTGAAAGCTGGTAGCCGCGTTCGTGCTCGCACCACCTTAAAATCAGTCACGCCTATAAAACGGGGCTTGGAAGTTGTCAAAGAGATTAAAGTAGAAATTGAAGGAACCCGCCGGCCAGCTTGTTTGGCGCAAACGGTTATTCGTTTATATTTTTAAATCACTGTCTATTTTAAATACTTGCCATTTTGCCTTATTGAGTATTTAAAATAGCCCATCTTAAACCGTTCTATTCGAGCGGTTTAATTATTTTTAGACGATGCCAATCCCAATATTTCAGGTAACTGCGAAAGCTGTTGAATTTGATAAGTTGAGCTTTCAGTGTAAGGTAAATTTTTAGGATTAAACCAGACCTGATCGATACCAACACCACGCGCCCCGGCAATATCGGCCTGCAAACTATCACCCACCATCAGACATTGCTTAGCCTGAGTTCCGACTTGATTCATCGCATGTTCAAAAATATCTGCATTTGGTTTACGCATGCCTAACTCATCCGAGATAAACACATGCTCAAAGTAGTCGTCAAGCTTTGCGCTGCGCAGTTTTTGATGTTGAGTCTGGGAAAAACCGTTCGTAATCAAATGCAATTTAAAATGCTGCTTTAAAACAGCTAAACACTCATGACAACCAACAAAAACGCCATCCATTTGCGCGCAATGAGTGATATACCATTGATCAAATTGCGCTGATGACAGGCTCAGCTGGTTTGGGTCAACACCCAATGCCACAAAGGTCTGCGCAAAACGTTCTGCGCGAAGCTGTTCTTTGTCGATTTCACCGGCATTAAAACGTGCCCAAAGCTTGTCGTTAATCGCTTCATAAACGCTAATAAAACGCTCTTGAGAAAACTGTTCCAAAGACAAAAATTGCTGATACAGTCTTTGCAAAACATCTCTGGCATTACGTTCAAAATCCCACAAAGTGTGGTCTAAATCAAAAAAGATATGTTGGTAACTCATCTACTCACAACGCATTAAATTAATTTGTAAATCAATACAGGCATGCAGTGATTTTTCATCTGCCATAAACTGAGGAAACCCTCTAAGACCAAAGACGCTAATCAACAACAACCAAGCGGCATTTTGAGGATTAATTGATGGTTTTAATGAGCCTTGCTCTTTAGCTTTTACCAGCAGCGTTTCAAGACGCTCAAGCAATTCTCGCCAAGGCTGCTCGAGTGCATCACGAATGTCATTATCAACTGAGCTGAAATCTGCCACTGTTCGGCTTAATAAGCAGTGCGGGTGATGCATGCAGAGCTTTTCAGCTAGTTGGTGCAGATAATATTGAATACCATCTAATGGCTCTTCACTGTCTAAACATAACTGGCTTTGCCGCCAGCGACTTTGAATAAACTGATTTAAAGCAGCCAGCAACATGCCCCGCTTATTTTTAAACGCACAGTAAATACTTCCTGGATGCAAACCGGTAGCTTCTTTTAAGTCCTGCATCGTTGTTTTGACATAGCCCTTTTGACAAAACACTTCCATTGCGGCTTCAAGGACTTGCTCGCGATCAAATTCTGCCGTTCTCATAAATTATCAGATATACCGTTAAAAACTTCACCTTCAGGCAAAGGACATTATCTCTTAATGCGCCCACTGTAACGCGGAAAAAGCCAGATAAAAAGCATAAATTATGCCCTATTTGAAACACTCGAACAGATATATATTTAATTTTACAATGTCGCAGACAATATTATGTTTGAGCTAAACCGCCTAACTTTGCTCGCCTGTACCAATCCCTTGGGAATCTGATATAAAGAGTGAGTGTTAAACATTACATGGCAAGATGAGTTGTTAGTGTGAAACCCGTATTACCCAATCAACCAATCCATCCATGGCAGCAACGCTATCATCGTAATGGTCCCGATTATCGTTTTAACAGCGATATAAGTTTTAGCGAGATTCAGGCTCAGTTTGGGTTTGCAACGATTCGTCTGGGACGCTGGGTGAGCCCAACCGAGCAACAACTAGCGGCAAACCTGATTTTTGATGCCTTGGCTGATTTATCATTTATGCTCAATGTTCCACCGTCGGTGATTGGCCTTCGCGGCAGTTTACATCTGGCATTTGGCACCGATGGCAATATTGATGCAAAAGCCCATTATCAACCCGGGAAACGCACTCTGGCACTGGCTAAAAATGCCGGAGGAGGTGCGCTTGCTCATGAGTTCTGGCATGCATTTGATCACTATATTTGTTCACACCTGTATCCTCAGAGCCGTTGTTTGTTAGCAAGCGATGCTTGGCTGAATGAGCAAAATTATGCAGCTCACCCACTCAATGATGCTTTAATCGCAATTTTTGATACAACCTTACTCTCGGTTGACAAAAATAATCCATCTGAGTATTTAGCAACGGCCATCGCATTGGATAAACAGAGCCATAGCTATTATTTGAGCAAGCCGACCGAAGCTCTTGCGCGCGCATTTGAAGCTTTTATTCAAGATGGCAAGATTAGTAACAATTTTTTAGCTTCTGGAACAAAACAATCAAAGCTCGCGAAATCCGGTGGTTATCCAAAATCGCCATTAAGAGAGCAGCTCAATCAAAATTTTGCCCGCTATTTCAATTTATTAGGTCGAGCACTACAAAACTAGCCGACTAAAACTCCTGCAAATTAAAATCATATTTTATTAAAATGAAATATTTATTCCAAATAAACCATCCTATTGTTTTATCTCTAATATATTCCAAATAAAAATACAACCACATGTATTTATTAAATAAATATTAATGGACTGTTAACTTTAAAACCCACTATTTATTTAATGTGATCCGCTTCATTTAAACGGGAATAAAAAATATACAAAAAATATTTTTCGATAAATAATTTTATGGAATTTTTATTCTGTTATTACTCGATACAATTTTCTACGAATGCGTAGACAGGCGATTTTAAGGGTAACTAAAGCCAAACAAGGGATCATGAAATGAAATATACAAAAAAAAGTATAATTTATGTAATGGCCATCAGTTTCGTAGCAGCGATTGGCGGACTATTACTAGGGTTTGATGCATCGGTCATCTCCGGAGCGATTGAACCGATGAGTCATCACTACCATTTAACGCCATCCCAAATGGGTTGGGCGGTTTCCAATATCATTTTTGGCAGTATTATTGGATGTCTAATCAGCGGCTATGTGGGTGATAAATTCGGCCGTAAAAAAGCACTGATTATCACCGCTGTTGCTTTTTCTCTATCGGTCCTAGGAACGGCATTATCGACTAGTTTCCCAATGTTTGTGATCTTTCGTATCATTGGTGGTATCTCGATGGGCATGGCATCGGTTATCTCACCGATTTACATCGCCGAAGTCGCCCCCAAAGAGTTTCGCGGTACCGCGATTACCATGCAGTCCATTTGTATTACCGGTGGGCAGATCATCGTGTTACTAACCAACTATTTAATTGCCCATGAAATGTCGATGCAATGGCTAGAATCGGTCGGTTGGCGCTGGATGCTAGGCTCTGTTTTTGCCCCTTGTGCTTTATTTCTCATATTTAGTATTTTTATCCCCGAAACACCACGTTGGAATATACTCGCAGGCTTTGAGAACAAAGCACTTAAAACGCTGCGGCGAATTTCTCAAGATGAGCAACATGCTCTAGCCATTGCCAGTGAAATTAAAGAATCCCTTAAAACGCATATCAACGTCCCCAAACAACATTTTAAACTCACTAAACGCAGCGCTGTCTTTCTATTTATCGGTGTTGGGCTCGCTTTATTTAACCAATTCACCGGGATCAATGTGATTCAGTATTACGGTCCATCGCTGTTGATGAACATTACCGATTCGCTACAAAACGCCATGTATATGACCATCTTCTTAGCACTTTGCCAATTTATCGGGGTGCTTGTTGGGATGTGGCTGATTGACCGCGTAGGACGCACGGCATTACTCAAATTGGGCTCAATTATGTGTTTTGCCTGCCTGCTATATACTTTCTTCGCTTTCTATTTTGGCGTGAAAGGTTACGCCTGTATTATCGGACTATTTGGCTTCATGGTCTTTAACGGCATAACTTGGGGGCAAGTCGTCTGGACGGTAATTGGCGAAATTTTCCCAACACGGATGCGCGCTGCAGGTACCGGTATCTCGATGAGTGGTATGTATGTGGGTAACTTTATCATCAGTCAAACCTTCCCACTGATGAACACCAACCACTATCTGGTCGATACATTCCACGGAGGCTTTCCACTGCTGTTATTTGCAGGCTTGACGCTAATTTCCTGGGTTTTTGTCAAACTGTATGTTCCAGAAACCAAAGGATTGTCACTTGAAGAGATGGAACATGAGGTTCTCACCCGGTTTCATATCGATGATGAAGCAGCCGCAGAGCAAGAGCTTGATAATCATCTCCACCCTAGCAAATAAGCTATTTTTCTAGGAGGCTTCGGCCTCCTTTTGCTTATCCTCTACCGCACTTCTATCTTCATTATTTATCGGCGATTTCACATCAATGCAACCTTATGTTGATATCGCTGACACACAAGCAAAGCTAACATCCAGAGCATACCAACAAAGTGTTAACTGTTCTAAAAACGGTTAAATAGACTTATCTTTAAAAAATATTAAAAATTAATTCGATTAAAAATCATACATATAATGAATGAAATTAATATTTCATATAAAAAATAATAAAATTTAAATTGCAAAAAATGTGATCTAGATCTACTATTCACATGTCAACAAAATGTTCCAAACAAAAAAAATCAACAGAGGATATGATGATGAGTGCATTTGCAATGAACCGAATCTTAATGGCCCAGATGAAACAAGACGAAGTAGCAAACCGTCAACCAAAAAAACAACAGCCAAAACGTTCATCGAAAGCCATTTGGTTAAAATCTGCTTATTCTCGACTGATGGCTTAACAGCCAATTAGTCGATGAAAAGAGAAGTCGAACAAACAAAGGTCATGCTTTTGAGTTTTAAACTTAAAAGCTTTATATGAAACAACCGCCAAGTGCAGTACTGGCGGTTGTTTTTATTAGAACGGATAAAATTAGCTTAAGAGCGCTTCTTCGCTCCAAAAGTCTGCATAGGGATTCGCAATCGCTTGTTTGCAGAGCCTATCATAAAGCACCACATTCACCGTTGCCGCTAGATTCATACAACCTTGAGTGGGAATGTAGACAACTTCCTGACACCAGTTCACTAAACGTTTATCAATCGAGCCATCTTCTGGGCCAAAGATATAGAACGCTTTTTTAGGATGCTCAAACGCAGGCAATGGTTTGGCACTTCGCACCAATTCAATCGCAACAGGGGTTGCGCCTTCAGGCAATACATCCCGCAGATCATCCACACCGAGCGTCGGGATGCGAGTATGCATTTTTTTAGTATCAGTCACATAGCGGCTTGCTCGATAATAGCGCTCTCCGGTATAAAAAATAGAAGAGGCGCCATAACATCCAGCAGCACGCAGCACCGAGCCAACATTTTCTGGTGATTTGGGATTAACCAGCCCAATACTGGCAAAAGATAACTCACTAACCATTATTTAATAACTCAATCAAATCAATTACAGCAGCATTACAACGCGAAATATAATTGGCCATAACCAATGAGTGGTTTGCCAAAATACCAAACCCACTGCCATTTAAGACCATCGGGCTGAACATTGGCTGTTGGGTTGCTTCTAGCTCTCGAATAATCTGGCGGACACTAACCACTGCATTTTTGTTCACCAATACATCGTGAAAATCATATTCAATAGCCCGCATTAACTCTAGCAATGCCCAAGATGAACCTCGCGCCTGATAAAAAACATCGTCGATTTTCCACCAACTTGTTTGTTCACGCGATTTTTCAACCGAAGGAGCATCCGGGTCAGAGGTATCGCCCAACGAAGTGTTTAATCTCGCTCTTCCAACACTTGCACTAAGCTGCTGAGAAAGTGAACCTAAGCGGTTTTGCACCAATTGCAACCAATCGACTAAGTTATCGGCTCGAGCATAAAAATGGGACTGTTGACCACCGGTTAAAGCCAACCGACGCCGGTAATCACCTAACAGACGAACACCTTTACCGTACTCCCCCTCAGCACTTGGAAACATCCAACTTTGATGGTCGATATAAAATTTAGGCTGGGCAATTTTAAGATCGGCATCTTCTTCTGATTGGCTCTGGCTACGGCTAAAATCTTTGCGCATCGCAAGCGACATATCGCGAATCTGATTAAGTACCCCAAGCTCCCAAGCGGGCATATTGTCCATGAATACTGAAGGAGGCAATACATCGTTACTCAGATATCCACCGGGTTTATCCAGCAATGTCGAAGCTAAACGCATTAATGTTGTCGTAGTAACAAAGCCAGGTTTTATTGGCTCCTTGGTCTGCACAGAGACTTGCTTGGCATACTTTTCAACATTAAAAGTATCCGGTTCGTCGCTCCAATACACACTAATTGCATAAAAAACGATAAATATTGCGGCCACAATAGCAACGATGATTGTGTTGCGTTTTGACCAGGAAAACGTCATTAGCTCTCTCCATCTAACAATTATGTGCATTCCTTCAATACAATATATTTTGAATTGCAGGTAAAGCTCAGGTATTTTGAATACCAAGCTTACCACTGAAGGAGGCGTAATATGAAAAAGTTCACCCACGAATCGCAATTGCTGAAAAAGGCAATTACTATTGGCCAAGCTTACGCCACTGCTCGCGGTTACGGTCAGTTACCAGCAAATGTCTCTGAGCGAGATAAAGTCGAAGCACTTTACCGTCTACTCGTTGCTGATAAGCGTATCACGCCGCTTGCCGAAGAAAAACAAAACGGCCCAGAAATGCGCCACAAACTCGTACTCTGGTTAGCCAAACAGCTTCCGGATGATCACCCCTTACTTAAGAATTAATACTTTTAGCGACAAAGGAGGTTTTTACCCCACCTCCTTTGCATAAAATGCGCTCAAAAAAATATTCTAGCTTCCATTTTGTTAAAATCTAAAAGATAATTATTCTAATTCTTTGATTTTAACAGCTTAATTTACTACCCTTTGCTGTTAATTTTATAGTTAATATCTTCTCATCGAACTAATTAATCCAAAAGGATGAATAGTTAGATGCAGGTCACCCGAATAGACTATTTCCATTTTTATTTCTTCCTGCTCTAATGAGACTATAAACTTGAAGTTTTTATCAGCTGTTTGAGCTCCATTTGGGCTATTTAAGGCCCATGTTGATAAGGACTTCTATTAAAAATAGCTCACATAATAATAAAAGTGCCACAGCAGATACTTCACAAACAAAGTAAAGCTGCGACAAAAATATAGTAACAACATTGCAATTTAAAATTTTTTTAAAAGTAACTAAGGGAATGGCAAACGTTAGCAGTTAAGTAACTGGCTCATGAGTCTGCATCCCTCTATATCAATAAAGCTGAGTGAAGAGTAATCAGATATGAAAGGGGTAGACTACCAGTCTTTGTTAATGCAAAGCAGTTTCTCAAATATCCATTACAGTCCCTCTATATCAACGATTGAGCAACTATTGACTGTGATCGACGGCAATCGATGCACCTATTGGGAATTTGATTTCATCACGGGTCAATTTTATTTTATGAAAGTTGCCTGGGATGCCCAGAACCGTCGATTTACAGCTCAAGCATCAGTGGTTGAATGTAGTGAACTATTTAAGCATCTGCATCCATCCGATCAACATCGCTTACAGACAAAGCTGCGATTACATGAGGAAGGAATTGAACCCGTTTTTCGCGCATTAGTTCGTTATCGCAAAGACGCTAACCATGTTTGGCATTGGTTTACCTGTCGAGGGCGAATCGTCTCTTTTGAAAAAGACCAACCTAAAGTCGTTGCTGGCGTCTATCAAAATGTCACTCGCGAACAAAATCGCCAAGAACAACTCAAGCAGATGGCTAAACGCGATCCGTTAACGGGTCTACCTAACCGTTATGCACTGCAAGAAACATTTGCCCACTGTCAACAACACTCCGATTCAATGATGAATATGGCGTTGTTTTATCTCGACTTAGATGGTTTTAAAGAGGTGAACGATAAAATAAACCATCGTGCAGGGGATGAACTTTTAACCAAGCTGGCCCATAAACTCAACCATTTAACGCGTCACAACGAAACGGTCTATCGCATTGGCGGCGATGAATTTGCCTTATTTGTACCGCGTTATAACTCTAAAGATGAGCTGGCCATTCTCGCCGAGCGTATAACAAAAGCATTTCATGCCGAGCAGGTGAATATGTACGGTACGCAAATCTCAATCGGAGTCAGTGTTGGCATTGCCACTTACCGCACCACCGATACGCTAGATAGTCTTTTAGAGCGCGCCGACACCCGCATGTACCGGGTTAAAAATAACGGTAAAAGCGGGTATTGGTTGGGCTCATCCCAACCCAATCACTGCGACTGATTATTACTGTCATGATAGACATGAATATCGCGCTGAGGAAATGGAATACTCAGCCCTTCTTTATCAAAGCGTAACTTAACGGTGCGCGTCACATCCCAATACACATCCCAATAAGCTTCTGTTTTCACCCATGGACGAACAATAAAATCAATAGACGATTCGCCAAGTCGCATCAGTTTAATAGTCGGCTCAGGCTCGCGTAAAACATCCTGATGCGCCTCGATAATCTCTTTTAGAACGCGCTCCGCTAGCTCTATATCATCACTGTAGGCGATAGAAAATTCCATATCGACCCGGCGCACTCGCTCAGCGGTAATGTTATTAATCGTACTGCCCCAGATTTTATTATTGGGAACCATAATTTTCTGGTTATCGAAGGTACGAATCGTGGTATTCACCAGGCTCATATAATTCACCTTGCCAGAAACTCCACCAGCATCGACATAATCACCCACATCAAATGGGCGATAAATCAAAATCATCATTCCCGATGCAAAATTCGATAAGGTATCTTGCAAAGCAAAACCGATGACGATACCTGCAACCCCTAAACCTGCCAGCACTGGCGCTAAATCCACACCGATTTGCGAAAATGCCACCAATATTCCCATCACAATAACCGACTTACCCGCCATTGAAATAAAGAATTCCTGCACTAACGTTGAAAGACGCGAATGCTTAGAGTGCACCATTTTACTGACCAGCAACTTCACTAAGCGAGATAACCCATAGAACAGAGCCATCACCAAAATAAAGATAATGGTTCTTGGTAAAACCGATTTCACGGTCGTGATCAGCCACTGGTCACCGTTGACAAAAAAGCTTTTGAAAAAGGATAAAACCCCTGAGCTATTCAAGACCAAATCGGTTAGCTCTCCGGAGGCCGAAAAAGTCAGCTGGCTGTATTGCGATACATCCATGTCGTAGTCTTTAAGGACTGGGATCAGCATGGTAATGTTCTGGCTAATCGTTTTACTAATGCGCTGCTGCATCGTTAAGCGGTCTGACATCTGCTGATGCATCGATTTAGATAGGCTACTTAACTCATCGTTCATCTGTTCCTGCTGGTTAATACTCGCCTTTAAAAAGCTCGCTAAATCATTAGCATAACGATGCAACTGATAACGATAACGCTGCAAATAGGGAGCGCGCTGCTGTTTATTTAATAATTTCAGCAGTTGCTGTTCATAAATATACAAGCTGCTCTGGTAATGCATCGCGACGGAGACGGTTAACCAATTAAGCGGTTTATCGGTTAATTCGGCGCTTTCATAAGAATGAAAAAGGTCGCGAATAAGCTGTGGCGATGAACTGCGCTGCTGGCGCAAAATAGAGAGCATTGTTTTAATATCTGCGACATGCAGATTCTTACCTTGCTCCTCGGGCGGTTTATCAGAGCTATTTTTATCTTCATCAACCGTATCGCTGACGATATTGGTTAGCTCTTTCATCCGCGAGCTAAGCTGTTGCAAAATCATCGCTCGACTCATATTAGAACGGGTCTTTTGCCAGGTTTTCATTAAATCTGCTATTTCATGCTGACCTTGCGTTAGCCGCTCACTCAGTTGAGGTTCGCTCGATTGCTGGGTATCAGCAAAGCTTAACAAGCTATAGCTTAATAAAATGCCAGCTAAAAGGCTCAAAAAAGTCGTTTGAATCAGTTTTACCATTGGTACCCGTCAGTTATGCGGTGCTAATGCGGTTAATCTAAACTATAGTAATGCTTAATAAAAGTAACTATAAGGGAGTTTTACCATGCCCCAATTGCCAGCTCAACGCCCCTGGCAAAAACGCTTACATGAAATCATTTATGAGGCCGACACTCCCGCTGGAAAATACTTCGATATCGGCTTGATCATCAGTATTATCGCCAGCGTCATCATTGTCATGATTGATAGTGTAGCCTCTATCCATGCAGAGTATGGACTGCTTCTGTTCTCGTTGGAATGGCTATTTACCGTTATATTTACCATTGAATATGTATTGCGCTTACTTTGTGTGAAAAGTCCGTGGTTATATGCGCGAAGCTTTTTTGGTTTAGTGGATTTATTGGCTATTTTGCCAAGCTTTATTGGCCTGTTTTTCCCTGGCACCCAATATTTGCTCAGTGTGCGAATATTACGGTTATTACGCATTTTTCGGGTACTAAAACTGGCTAACTATTTGAGCGAAGCTCAGACATTACGACAAGCACTTCGCGCCAGTAGCCGAAAAATCAGCGTATTCCTACTCGCGGTCTTTGCCATGGTCGTGATTCTAGGCAGCATTATGTATTTGATTGAAGGGCCAGAACATGGCTTTACGAACATTCCGACTTCAGTGTACTGGGCGATTGTGACACTCACCACAGTCGGTTACGGTGATATTGCCCCCATGACCGCACTTGGCAAAATTGTCGCCTCGCTGATTATGATTATCGGTTACGGGATAATTGCAGTTCCTACCGGAATTGTGACAGTCGAGCTATCACAAGCGCAGAAAAGAAGTCATAAAGTATCAACGCAGGCTTGTCCAAACTGCAGCGCAGAAGGCCATGATGCCGATGCCGGTTACTGTAAATATTGCGGCCACAAGCTCTAGCAGCATAAAAAACCGAATCATCGTAAGCAATGATTCGGCTTATCATTTTTACCCGATTACTCTTCTTCGCCGGAGTCTGATTCTGGCGATTCAGGCACGACTTTTTTACGTTTCATCGGAACATTTCCGACATCAACGCCTTCATGGTAAACCCGGCTGCGTTTCGCTTGAGGTTTTTTCTTAATCGTACGAGCGGGTTTCTTCTCAGTCCATGGGTTTTTAGCGCTCTTACTTTTATGGCGAGAAGGGGCTGGTTTTAACCCTTTAAATTTCGCTTCAAGACCTTCAATTACAGAAAATGCTACCTTCGTATGTAAAAAGCTTTGAAGCACTAAAAACTGCGGCCAATCTTTAGGCCCGACTAATGAACACGCCAGACCTTTGCGCCCAGCACGGCCAGTGCGGCCAATGCGATGCACATATTCTTCGGCATGTTGACTTAAGTCGAAGTTAACCACCATACCAACGTCTGAAATATCAAGACCACGAGACGCCAAATCAGTAGTCACTAAGACCTGCTGATGGCCGCGCTCAAACTGATCCATAATTCGGTTTCGTTTACTTTGAATCAGCTCGCCACTTAAAGCTGCGCTGCTATAACCCCACGATTGCACTAATTCGGCCAAGCGAGAGGTATCTTGGCGAGTCGCGGTAAAAATCATCACCTGTGAGCTTGAGTGCTCACTGAGTAAGGTTTTAAGCTGCGCTTCTTTATGGGTTAAATTATCGCTGAGATAAAAACGTTGCTCAATATCGCTATTAGGCTTAAATCCTTCACCAACGGCAATCCGCTCAGGCTCACGTAGCAGTTCGTTAACTAGCTCATTAACGGGTAAATTATCGAGCGTAGCAGAAAACATTAATGTCTGACGTTTACGATGGCTAGCAGCTTTATCAATCATGCGCAGCTGTGCGGCAAAGCCCATATCCAGCATTCGGTCAGCTTCATCAAACACTAACAGCTCTAATCCTTCCAGATAAAGATTACGTTGCAACAGGTGATCAGCCAATCGACCTGGGGTGGCGACGATGACCTGTGGCTGACGGCGCAGCTGCTTAATTTGGTCATTAAAGTTTTCACCGCCACACAACAATAAACCGCGCCCTTGACTCACACTTAAGAGCAAACGCAATTGAGCATAAACTTGCTTGGCGAGCTCTCGAGTTGGCGTTAGCACAACTGCTCGGGCATCACGACGACTTAGTGGTTTGACGCGCAATAAGCGCTGCATCAATGGCAACAGATAGGCTAGCGTTTTTCCAGAACCAGTCTTAGATGAAGCAATAAGATCGCGACCAGTCATCGCAACAGGAATAGCTTCTTCCTGGATCTCTGTCGGAGTTGTATAACCTAAATGATCCAGCGCTTTTTCTATGCGCCGATCCATACCAAATTCACTAAATTGCAAAGCCATCTACCTTCGAGCGTAATTGAGCCGAAATTATAGCGGTTAAAGGCCTGAGAATACAGCGCGCCGCTGTAGTTTTAACGACCTATTTCTGGCGACGTTAAAAACGTTTGAGCCAAAGGCTAAAGATACTACGCCTATGTTTTTATTCAGCTCAGTGAGTTAAAAACAACTCATATAGCTTGCCAAGTACACATATTTATCTGCTAATTCATTTGCCGCTCTGCTGACAGATTCGTCTATACTAAAAGCGTATTCATATACTCATGCTGCATTGGTATGGGCACTGGAGGCCGTTATGGACGCAAACTTGCGCTTAGTTATTGGGAATAAAAATTACTCATCCTGGTCACTTCGACCATGGCTCTTGCTCAAACACTTCGCTATAGAGTTTGTCGAACAATCGGTTAATTTAGCTTCCGCTGATGCGCAGCTACAAATGCAGACACTTTCCCCCAGTGGCCAAGTGCCCGTGTTGTGGGTCGATGATATTCCGGTCTGGGATTCACTCGCCATTTGTGAGTGGATCAATGAATGTTACCTCAATGGCAACGCTTGGCCAGAACGAGCACGATTAAAAGCACTGGGCCGCTCAATGACCGCTGAGATCCATGCAGGGTTTCAGCTAACGCGGCGGTTGCTACCGATGAACTGCCGTGCTCGCATCACCCTACCCGATATGCCAGCCGCTTTAGCCAATGAAATTATTCGTATCGAACAGCTCTGGCAAGAAGCTCTTGATGCCAGTGGTGGCCCATGGTTGTTGGGTTCATTCTCCATTGCCGATTGCATGTATGCCCCTGTCGTACTGCGCTTACAAACCTACGAGCTAGAAGTTGACGAACACCTATTGCCATATTGCCAGCAAATGCGTCAACACGAAGCGATTAAAAGTTGGTTAGCCGATGCTTATCAAGAAGTTGATGTCATCGAATCGGTTGAACAGCTTTATAGTGAGCGCTAATTTACAAAAAATATTCCCCTTTTAATACAAGCTTCAACCGAGGCCACAACTGCTATTAGCCATTATATAGGTATAAATCTCTGTACGACACAAACAAAAATGATAATAATTATCATTTACAAAGAAAATTATTATCGATATACTCATTATCAAGCTTAAGGTCGTGCAACAAAATTTATTTAGGCGGCACACCTAAATATGTTGTTAAGCGCTGGTGTTACCAGATTCACGGCACTCCCTTACCACATGACAGTTCACGATCTGTCAGCGTGGAAAGCACTTGCTCCATGATTGTCTGTTATTTGAGACAGCCGCCCTCGATTGAGGCGCGGCTTTTCTTTTAGATGGGGGAAATTTAGTGAGAACGGTTCATGACAATATCGTGTAAATTGCCACGCGAGCGAGCAGCCGTTAAGTTAAGGGTGATGAGTAAACAAATACCTATCGCAATGAATAACGCCAATACGACTCCTGACCACCCCAGCCAATCATAAAAAGGCTGCAGGTAGAACGCACCAATACTTGCGCCGAAATAGTAGAACAGAGTATATAACGCCTGAGCACTGGCTTTAGCATGGGTGACTTGGCGACCGACTAAACTGCTCGCCTGCGAGTGGCAAAAGAAAAATCCAGCAGCCAGAAAACACAAACCAACTAACACCAATACCAGAGAGTGAGCGAGCAGAATCAAAGACCCCACCATCATTAAAATCAAGCCAGTCTGCATCCCCCGCACTAGCCCAAATTTCTGACTAAATTTACCCGAGCGAGCAGCAGCAAAGGTTCCCGCTAAATAGCAGAGGAAAATGAGCCCGCTCATAGCCGTTGGCAGAGAATACGGCGGTTTATCTAAAACAAATAACAGTAAGCTAAACTGATTCACAAAGGTGCCAAAGGCAATTCCGGCAACAATATAGATAGCAACAAGATGTCGATTGAGTAAGTGACCTGAAAAATCACGGACCATCTGTTTCAGCGAGAATTGTTTGGCACTGAATCCTTGAGCCTGAGGCATGGTGAACATCGCAATCACCATCACGATAATTCCAATAGCACCTAATACCCAACAGGCAACTTGCCAATACCCACTTAACTGGGTAAGAAATGCCGATGACAAACGTCCGCTTAGGCCCCCGAGAGAGTTAGCCGCGACAAACATTCCAACAGCCATCGGGATGCGTTTGACTGGCAATTCATCGCTCATAAAAGCAATTGCAACAGCAGGACACCCTGCAAGCAAAAAGCCTTGAACAAAACGAGCGGCAATAATCAGGCTAAATTGCCCCATAAATGGGATCAGTAAGGTGACGACAGAACCGCTAAAAATCGACCACAAAAAGATTTTACGTCGCCCGATTGCATCCGCTAAACCCGCAAAGACCACAAGCCCTACGCCCATGCCCGCCATTGCAACGGCCATGATCATATTGGCAGCTAATTCGGTTTCGTGATAATGCTTTGCCATGACAGGCAATAATGGGTGGAAAAGATATAAATTGGCAAAAGCCACAATAGAAGCAGCGCAGACTAAATAGACCAGTCGCCGCACTCGCGCAGTCATATATTTGACCTCAAAAATACTCAGACATTAAAAAACATGTAAAGAATAGGCCTGTTTAGGGTCATAAATAAAAGATCTTATTTTTATTACCCTCATTCTTAAAATTTATTGCTATGATCACCCTATAAAATGCTTTAGCAAAATGATTATGGAACTGCGCCAACTTCGCTATTTTCTAAAAATTGCCCAATCGGGAACCATCACTCAGGCGGCCCATCAGCTTAACTTGGCCCAACCGGCTTTGAGCCGGAGTATTCAAAAGCTAGAGGATGAGCTAAATACCAAGCTTTTTATCCGCACAGAAAAAGGGATTAAACTCACCCAAAGTGGCCAGAAACTGCAAAGTTACGCAAGGCAGATCTTAGCGCAAGTGAAAGACGCGCAAGATGCGGTTTCATCGGTAGAAAAGCTGCAGACAGGCACGGTGCGAATTGGCCTGCCCGCAATGTTGGGCTCATACTTTTTCCCACCCTTGTTGATGGCATTCCGAGAGCGTTACCCGGGCCTAAATATTGACGTGGTGGATGCAGGCACTGTCTCAATTCGAGAAATGTTAGAACATGGTGAGCTCGATTTGGGAATTATTGTCGGAGAAGATGCACCTACGGGACTTGAATCAGAACTTTTAATTAAAGAGGAGATGGTTTGCTGCATGGCCAACGACCATCCACTTACAGCGCAACCGACTGTGAGTTCTGAGCAGTTTTTACACTATGAGCAAATTGGCTTTCATGCGGGCTACTTTCACCAGCGTTTTATTGATGAAATGGGCCATCACGCATTAGTTGCGCCTAACCGAGTGATTACCACCAATCTTATTCCACTGATAAAAAGTGTGGTTTCACGAGGTTTTGCCATCTCAATGCTATTGGCATTGGTCATTCAACCGGGGGATGCAATCACAACTCGCTCGTTTAGTCCGCGCGAATATATTCATTTGCGCCTGGCCTGGCATCCGCAGCGTTACTTATCGCAAGCCAACCAAGCCTTTCGCCAATTTTTACTCGAGCAATTAAGACCCGATCACCCTCTGGTTTAAACGAGCAATTTAGCCGCAGCGGCAATAACCGTGTTCACAGCTTTTTGCTCAGTTTGAGCCATTAACTCAGCCGATGGTGTTTCCTGCTCAGTGCGATTAACGATAACCCCGGCGACCATCGCAGCTTTTAAGCCGCTTGCGGCGCACTGAGTAAATAGCGTTGCTGACTCCATTTCATAGTTCAGCACCCCCAAAGACTGCCACTGCTGTAAAGAGCCCGCCAGAGAGTCAATGACTCGCCCAGTGTAGGTGTCATAGCGCTCCTGTCCTGGGTAAAAGGTATCCGATGATACACTGATGCCAACATGAGCATTATATTTAAGCTCATGGGCGCTGTTTAACAACGCTTGGGTTGCAAAAAAATCAGCTGCAGCCGGATAAGCAATGGGCGCAAAGTGACGGCTTGCACCATCAAGGCGAACAGACGCGGTGGTAATAATCAGATCGCCAACGGCAATATTTGGCTGAATAGCTCCGGTTGTTCCGACTCGCAAAAACTGCCGAATCCCTAACTGAGCAAGCTCTTCTACGGCAATCGAAGTTGAAGGCCCCCCAATGCCAGTTGAGCAAATCACCACCGGCTTCGTATCAATGAACCCCAGCATGGAGTGAAACTCACGAGTACTTGCGAGCTCTTTGGGGTTATCCAATAACTGCGCAATCCGCGATACTCGGGCGGGATCGCCAGGAATAATCGCAAGTGTTGCACCACTAATATCAGCTTCAGCTAAACCTAAATGAAACACTTCTTGGTTTTGCATAATCAATACTCAATCGCTTAAAGCATATAAAAATAACAAATCAACTAATGAAATATTCCAGCATAGACAACAAAAATAAGCCAAGACAAGCCAAGTAAAATCCATGGCAACTTTGCTTGAGTTTGAGAACTTTCAATCACATCCTGCTCAGGAGCTGTTTGCAGCCGAGCTTGCTGGTTTTGCTTATCTTTTATTTTACGCGCTTTATCAAGCTCTCGGGCTTTTGCCTTTTGTTGCTTTTTATATTGCTCAATTCCTTTACGGATGCCCTCTTCAATGAGCTTGGTTTGCGCTTTATTTTGCCCCGGGCGCTGATTAGCTTTTGCCAACGCTTGCGCTTGTTGATTAACCTGAGGACTTGAGGTGTTTTTTGCCATAACAACTCCTTAATGAGCTGCCCATTTTACAAAAATTAATCCCCTGCGTGTGGCAAATTTCATAAGGGCTATTGATCTTTACTATATATTTCACGGGCGTTGACACCTAAATCTAATTGAACTAATTCGGCCAGTGCAATTTGATCAGTATCGACAACTCATAGACAACACTTAATAAGAAAGACAAAAGGAAAAATCACTCATACAAAAATACTCTTAAACATTAGATTCATTGATCATTTGGATAGACGATGAGTCGATCTGTTGTGATTGAATGGTCCGCCCAGCAAATCCTGAGCATTTATCCTTAACGGGAAATTACTACTCGGCCATTGATAATTGAAAAATAAGGTTTGTATGTCGTTACAACGCCTTCGCTATTTTTTACGCGAAGTGGACTATAACCATCCTCATCTTCAAGTTGTACTAATTTGCCATCTAAGTAGGATTTAACCTCATAGTTAGACCAGTCTTTTGGCGATTCAACCACGGCCCCTTTTTCAGTTAAATCATCCTTAAAACCAATGGCATCAAAAAACTCATCCGGGCTGGATTGCCCTGCTTCTGCCAATGATTTTTCCCGGCTCGACAGGGAATATGCATCTTTTAAGCCCTGATAATCTTTACGCTTCATCATCTCAATCAATGCCTGATAGGCCCGATGCAGCTTTTTCATATTCTCGCGCGTTGGTTTAAAGGGCTCCGCTTTGGTCCAGGCCCATTGTGGGATTGTTTTAATATAGAAGGGACGATGATATTCACTCTCCCATCCCTCATGGCTAACTTTAAGCTGTGATATATCCGTTCTATGCTTTGCCGGATATGTTTTAGACATCTCTGCAGTTGCTTTTCCGGCATCGACCGTAATGTGTAAACTAGTAAGCTCTACTTTATTCCCCTGCTCTGTATTAGCCGTTAAAATCATTTGGCAATCACCATCATTTCGTTGAATAGAACCATCTCCCCCATTCGAACTATATCCATTGATAGAGGCAACCCAACTACCTAAACTATTTTCTCCTAGTTGCAAAAATGCAGTAACATTAAATCCTGCAATAATGTCTCCAGTGACCGATGTCGTATTATCTAACTGAGGCATCTGATTAATCATATTGCCACAGATCATATGATGGGAGTTCATATGAACCAGATAAATAAAGGTGGGTTTTTCAGTTGGAATGGCGATATCCGAGGTTGATACATTCACCGCGGATGACTGACAACCGATTAACAGAATGACGCCCAATAATGCTCCCAATCGATACTTCAAAATTACTCCTGTCATTGAATGATTTGCCCAGTTAAAACCGGGCATTAATCCTTAACGGGATATCACCAACCGGCCATTGATGATTGAAAAATAAGGTTTGTATGTTGTTTCTATCCCATCTGCCACCACTCTTAATGGACTAGAACCATGTTTATCTTTTAATCGAACTAACTTTCCGTCGGCGTAGCTCTCCAATGTATAGTCCTGCCAATTTTCAGGCGATTTAACCACAGCCCCAGATTGCGTTAAATCATCCTTAAAACCAATCGCATCAAAAAACTCATCCGGGCTAGATTGCCCTGCTTCTGCCAATGATTTTTCCCGGCTCGACAGGGAATATGCCTCTTTTAAGCCCTGATAATCTTTACGTTTCATCATTTCAATCAGCGCTTGATAAGCCCGATGGAGTTTCTTCATGTTCTCGCGCGTTGGTTTAAAAGGCTCTGCTTTGGTCCAGGCCCATTGCGGGACGGTTTTAATATAGAAGGGGCGGTGAAAGATAGTCGCCCAACCTTTTTGCTGCTGCGATAAATTAGCCAAATCTGTTTGATGTTTAGCTGGATAACTTTTAGACGTCTTGGCAGTTGCTTTACCATCATCAACCGTAACATGCAGGCTGGAAAGCTCTACTTTATCACCCTTTTCTGTATTAGCCGTTAAAGTTAACTGACATTCCCCATCAGGGCGCTGCACTGCACCGTCCCCTTCATTTTGAGTCCACACATTAATAGAAGCAACTTGAGCACCTAATGTATTCATCCCCGGTTGTAAAAAAGCGGTCACATTGAATCCCGCTATAATATCGCCACTAACCGATGAAGTATTATCTAACTGCAACATATGATTAATCATGCTAAAGCACACCATATGATGAGAGTTCATATGAACCAGATAAATAAAGGTGGGTTGTTCCGTTGGAATGGCGATATCTGTGGTTGATAAATCCACCGCAGATGACTGACAACCCGCCAATAGAATGACGACTAATAACGCCCCCAATCGATATCTCAAAATAGCTCCTATGATTACTGCCCAGCAAATCCTGAGCATTTATCCTTAACGGGATATCACCACCCGGCCATTAATGATTGAAAAATAAGGTAAGAGGGATAGAAAGGGTAAACTACTATCATCAGTGGTCATAACTAACGGACTGTTATCGTTTTTATCAACTAACTGAACCAGACGACCATTGGCATAGGTTTTTAACTCATAATTTCCCCATGACTGATGATCGACAACTTGAACGCCTTTGGCTGAGAATGCCGCTTCAATTTCTGTCGCATCAAAAAACTCATCTGGGCTGGATTGCCCTGCTTCAGCCAGTGATTTTTCCCGGCTCGACAGGGAATATGCATCTTTTAACCCCTGAATATCATGTCGTTTCATCATGTCAATCAATGCCTGATAGGCCCGATGCAGTTTTTTCATATTCTCGCGCGTCGGTTTAAAGGGCTCCGCTTTAGTCCAGGCCCATTGCGGAATGGTTTTGATATAAATAGGACGGCTGATATAACTGGTCCAGCCTTTTTGATGGAACATTATTTTAGCAACATCTGTACGATATTTGGGAGGATATTCTTTGGAGGTCTTCGCTGTTGCTTTACCATCGTCCACGGTAATATTCAGGCTGGATAATTCAATTGGCTGCCCGTGTTGCGGATTCGCGGTGAATACCAGCTTACATTCACCATCAGCACGCTGCACTGAACCATCTCCATCATTTTCTTTAAAGGCATTAATTGATGCAACACGCGCATCGAGAGTATTTTCACCCGGTTGTAAAAAGGCTGTGACATTAAATCCGGTCATAATATCCCCCGTCACCGATGAGGTGTTATCTAACTGCGGCATCTGATTAATCATATTGCCGCATACCATATGATGGGAGTTCATATTAATAAGATAAATAAAGGTGGGTTTTTCAGTTGGAATGGCGATATCCGTGGTTGATAAATCCACCACAGATGACTGGCAACCGACTAACAGAATGACGCCCAATAACGCCCCCAATCGATACTTCAAAACAGCTCCTTTCATTGAATGTTCCGCCCAGTAAAGACTGAGCGCTTATCCTTAACGGGAAATCACTACCCGGCCATTAATGATTGAAAAATAAGGTAAGAGGGATAGAAAGGGTAAACTACTATCATCAGTGGTCATAACTAACGGACTGTTATCGTTTTTATCAACTAACTGAACCAGACGACCATTGGCATAGGTTTTTAACCCATAATTTCCCCATGACTGATGATCGACAACTTGAACGCCTTTGGCTGAGAATGCCGCTTCAATTTCTGTCGCATCAAAAAACTCATCTGGGCTGGATTGCCCTGCTTCAGCCAGTGATTTTTCCCGGCTCGACAGGGAATATGCATCTTTTAACCCCTGAATATCATGTCGTTTCATCATGTCAATTAATGCCTGATAGGCCCTATGGAGTTTTTTCATATTCTCGCGCGTCGGTTTAAAGGGCTCTGCTTTAGTCCAGGCCCATTGCGGAATGGTTTTAATATAAATAGGACGGCTGATATAACTGGTCCAGCCTTTTTGATGAAACGTTATTTTAGAAACATCTGTACGATATTTGGGAGGATATGTTTTGGAGGTCTTCGCCGTTGCTTTGCCATCGTCCACGGTAATATTCAGGCTAGATAGTTCAATCGGCTGCCCGTGTTGTGGATTCGCGGTAAATACAAACTTACATTCACCATCCGCACGATGCACCGAGCCATCCCCGCCATTTTCAGTATAACCATTGATTGAAGCAACACGCGCATCGAGAGTATTTTCACCCGGTTGTAAAAAGGCTGTGACATTAAATCCGGTCATAATATCCCCCGTCACCGATGAGGTGTTATCTAACTGCGGCATCTGATTAATCATATTGCCGCATACCATATGATGGGAGTTCATATTAATAAGATAAATAAAGGTGGGTTTTTCAGTTGGAATGGCGATATCCGTGGTTGATAAATCCACCACAGATGACTGGCAACCGACTAACAGAATGACGCCCAATAGAGCCCCCAATCGATACTTCAAAACAGCTCCTTTCATTGAATGTTCCGCCCAGTAAAGACTGAGCGCTTATCCTTAACGGGAAATCACTACCCGGCCATTAATGATTGAAAAATAAGGGGTATAAGAAGTGATAGTATCACCGACTTGGGTTCTCAATGGACTATCATCATAATCGTCTTTCAATTGCACTAATTTACCATCCGCATAACTTGCTAACTTATAGTGGCTCCAATCGACATGATCTAAAACTTGAACTTTTTTAACATCTAAATGTGCTTGATAGCCTATTGCATCAAAAAAATCATCCGGGCTGGATTGGCCTGCTTCAGCCAGTGATTTTTCCCGGCTCGACAGGGAATATGCATCTTTTAACCCCTGATAATCTTTACGCTTCATCATGTCAATCAATGCTTGATAAGCCCGATGCAGTTTTTTCATATTCTCGCGCGTCGGTTTAAAAGGCTCTGCTTTGGTCCAGGCCCATTGCGGAATGGTTTTAATATAAATGGGGCGATGGAAGTAAGTTGCCCAACCTAGCTGATTCGATGTGATTTTTGATAAATCGGTGCGATACTTTGGAGGATATGTTTTGGATGTTTTCGTCGTTACTTTGCCATCGTCAACGGTGATATTAAGACTGGATAATTCAATTGGCTGCCCTTGTTGTGGATTCGCGGTAAATACAAACTTACATTCACCATCCGCGCGCTGCACTGAACCATCTCCGCCATTTTCTTTATACGCATTGATGGAGGCTACCTGAGCATCGAGAGTATTCTCACCCGGTTGTAAAAACGCCGTGACATTAAATCCAGTAATAATATCCCCCGTCACTGATGACGTATTATCAAGCTGAGGTAAATTATTGACCAGACTTTGGCAGATCATATGATGGGAATTCATATGAACCAAATAAATAAAAGTGGGTTTTTCAGTTGGAATCTCGATATCTGTGGTTGACATAGACATTGTATTGTCCCCCGAGCAGTGGGTTAAAAATAGGCATAAGGCTAAACTTATAAAAAACTTTTTTAATACATTCACAAGCATTATTTAAGCTCCGAAAGAAAATAAGGTATTTTTCCATGTGGAATCTTCTTTAGATTTTGGTTGTGCCAAAATCCATTCATACGGATATTTTTTTGTGTGCTCACTTGCAGAATTATTGTGAATATTACCAAATACATGTTTCTGAAGACTTTCCCGATCTTGTACCACTCCTCCAGAAACAGTAATCTCAACAAGCGCTTTAATCCCATCATGGTAGATCACATAATCTAATGTCGTTTCATCCCCATGATTATGGGTCACTAATTCACAGTGGCCAATAGCAGTAAGTTTTGCTTGAAAATCAAATAGCCCATGGAATACAAACACTTTTGCTTCTGCCCGCACACTAGCTAACCCTTCAAAAGATACCGTGGTTTGCGTATCAAGTGAGGAAAAAGCGATAGGCTGACTCATTTTTTTCTCAAATAAGAGCCCGTCTCCTTGTGTCGAAAAGTCAAGGGCCCCCGTTAGGTTAAACTTAACGCCTGCGTAGGCGGGAGCATTGCCGGCCTCATAAGCCTTTCGCAATTTGTCTAACGTATTTTTAATTGCTTTATAAACAACTGTTCCCACACCAGAACTAAGTGATGCAATTAATGCTAATAAAAGGTCAAGCTCAACATGACCACTAAAAAGAGGTGTGGCAGAAATAGATAGGCTACTATCAATACCGTAGTTTCCATCTCGATAAACACTTTGACCACTGCCTTGCAGTTTTATCTCTGGGCTATCAAACCCATACGAAATCATTTTAATCTTATCCTGTCCTTTTTGGTCGTAACACGCTAACAGGACAATTAATAACACATCGGTGACCGCATTTAATAAATGGATCTGGGCTGCACTATCATCGCGAGAAACAGGGGGCATTGCACTCGTATCACTGCTCACGGACAAAGAGTGAGTCTGCTCCGGAGCCGTATTTGATAATAAAGCAGCCAAATTCCCTTCAAATGAGTTTTCTGATTTCTTTTTAACTGGTGTTTTTTCTTCTTTATCGTTTTTGAGCGTATGTTTGGCTGTATACTCAGAAGTAATCCCACCAGCATTCACTTTCAGATCGCCCTGAATTGTAAAACCATCTCTTAAAAGATGAGAAATAGTAGAGAGTGGTTTTTTCTTGGCGGGTTTATTTTCAGGTTTTTCTTCTTTTTGTGCCTCTTCTTGGTCTTCATCCTTTTCCCAGCTAAATGTGATACTGCCGGTCCAACTATATTGAGGGTGAATAGCCACAGTGATATCAGTAAATACCTTATGGCCTAACATCATCTCTTTTAGTTCATCGTATATACTGATGAATACGTTTTGTTCAAGATCTTCGCCATCACAGCAATTTGCTCGAATCTTATAAAATGAATATGGAATGGATCCGATAGATTGACTCAAACATAAATAGCCAAAACACTCTAATAACGGAATTGCTTTATGGTTATCGCGTTGATAAGTTAAATCGACAGTTTGCGATGCAGCTAACTTTTGCACCAGTTTCCCATTTTCATCTAACACGACACCCGATGGACAATCACTATCATTCCCATACAAACAAGAACCAATCAAGTTAACCGTCACTGGAACAGGTTGCTCTTCATCATTTTGTAACGGTGCAATTTCGTGAATAATATTTAGCGTTAAGTAATGTTCGCCATCAAATGTTTCAGATATATTTGGGGTAACAACTTTTATCGCTGTCAAGCACGATTGTGCGCTATTACAGTGACAAGCAGTACCAACGGGGTGATTACATGTAGGCATTCGTTGTTAATCTCCTTATGCTGGAACATAGCCGAGATGATCAATCATCAGCATTTGAGCATTAAATGAAGGACGATGATTTTCGTCGCAAAGGCGATCAATCCAATCTGTGGGCAATTGTTCCCAACTGTAGTAGTGGTGCTGAGCACACAGCTGGGCGATCCCTGTTAACAGTCGTTGTTGGGTAATTCCCCAACGGCTTAGTTCGCTGACTAATCGTTTCGAAAATTCCGATAGTTGTGCTGCCGTTGGCTGATTTGGACTGACTAAATCACAGAGCTCATCGTCATTAAAACGTAGTGTATAAACTGCCGAGGAAGATTCCGCAGGTTTATCTAACTCATTGCGCTCAATCATTTTATCTAAACGCGCATAAACCGCTTGCTCTATCTGCTTAATACAACCGTCAATAATGGCTTGATAAACTGGCTTCGATAGCTTTAATGGCCCATGTCTATCAACTGGCAATTTGGCAAACGTGGCTTTAATTGAACTAAAATCTTCACTACGCTCAATACCGTAATGAGTGGATATCGCATCAATTGGACCTAAAAAGTGGTACAGCTCTATAGCAGGTACGGCATCGATATAAAGCCAAATGATTCGAGGGTCATAATAACGAAACAGTTGCGGTTGACTCTCTTCAGGGACTTGCGCTTGCAGAGATTGCCGAAGATGTTGGCGCAGCAAAATGAATGAACACTCAGACGAGACATACATTCCCCAAGGGGTAGCTCGCTCATTCAGCCAGTCTTGCACATCATCGGTTAACTCAATTAAATATGGGGCAACTTTAGATACATCGCTATCAAGCGGTTGTTCATATAAGCAGCTTCTAACGGGATCTTGCTGGGCAAAAAGTTCAAAACACTCAGGTTCACTAGCTGCATCAATAATAGCAAAGTTATAGAGCACTTCAGACATCATTCAACCTTATACCGCGGGACAATTAGCAACAAATGCAGAACCTTCAGCAGCTGCGGTTTTTAACACTTGAACACTCTCAGGTAGAGGTAAAGAACCAGGCGAACCGCCAGAGTTTAAGTTAATTGCACTACCATTAATATCCACACCGCCACTGTGAATCACGACGAAACTTCCACCAACTTGTAGCGTTATTTTACTGCCACTTTTAATGGTCAAAGAGCCATCTGCACTGATACCAAAAGCACCAGATATTTTTTGAGCTAAATCACCCGTAACTGTATTGCTAAAATCACCATCTGTAGAGCGTCTGAAATTTCCTGTGGTGTGATGATCTTGATTGCCTGTGACGGTCACTTTTCTATCATTTGCGACATCTAAGGCTTCATCATGACCAATGCTAACGCTACGATCGTACTCAACACGTTCATTTTTAGAATTTTCTACCTGAATTGCCATATTCTTTTGAGCATGCAGATAGACCTCTTCTTGGTCTTTTTCATCCTCAAAACGCAATTCGTTAGAACCTTCGCCTTTATGTGTTTGTGTCTTTAAGGTGGTCACCGTTTTACTTGCAGGCAAAGGATACGGCGTTTGATTTGATACATGATAAGTGCGACCAGTAATAATAGGTTGGTCTGGGTCACCTTCAAGAAAACTCACAATGACTTCATGTCCAATACGAGGAATCGCAACAAATCCGTATTGTGCACCAGCCCACGCTTGCGCGACTCGAACCCAACAGCTGGACTGTTCATCATGTTCACCTTCCCGATCCCAAGGAAATTGAATTTTAACTCGCCCATATTCATCACAATAGATCTCCTCATCGGCAGGACCAACAACAGTTGCAATTTGTGGCCCATCCACTCTTGGTTTTGGATTTTGTCCAGGACGCCAAGAGAGGCTATCCGGTAGCAACACGGCATCATTAAAAAATGTGGTAGCCCCTGTTCCGCCCGCTTCTTCCAACGCTTGAGGTTGTTTACCCTGACATGATTGTGCCGTCACCAACCATACTCGATTATTGCTCTGTTCAAAGTGGTCACTGAGCATGAACCGATACCCTGCAGTAATCTGCATGGCATCGCTATGAATACTCGCTTGCTCTGAATCTCGGCGCAGATATTCAAGTCGGACTTTCGTAAATGCAAGTCCGTTCACATCATCTTTATAACGACCAGGATAATCGTAATGTTCATAATATTTCGCTTGATAATCAGCATCATTGGCTTGCTGAACATTGAGAAAACTATATGCAGGATTTTTAAAACTGTAATCTTTTAAAAATACCGTTGCAGGCGCAATTTTTTTCTTACGAATAAAAGATGAAATATAGGGTTGTGTTGCCATCCCACCAGAGGTTGCATTGTAGGTAATGGCGTCATCTTGCTGAGGGGTTTGGTTACTTTGATCGCAAAAGCACAATGTATGCTGCCCTTGAGTATGCTCAAAATAATAAAATATCCCTTCTTCACCCGCCAATCGTTCAATGAACTCCAAGTCAGTTTCTCTATATTGGACACAATATTCGCGTACAGCGGGAGTTCTTTTTAAGGCGAAGGCATAATCCGTAATAGACATCTCTTCGAGTAGCGTAGTTATTATCTCGATAGCTGATTTTGTTTGGAAAATTCTGCTATTTTGCCGCAGTTGACATCTTGCGAATGAGGGCACGAGGACGAGAGTATAACGAGTATGATGAAACCCAGTATCAGCCTTATTAAAAGATTGAACAATACCATGGACATAGCGCATCACAACACCATCGCGAACTAACGTCAGACAAACTGACTGATCCACAATACTTTCAGGTTCGATATTATCAAACCGACTTGCTAGTTCAATCTGATAACGATAAATCATGGACAATGCTTCATGTCCATTAAATTCGATTACTTGAAATGTATCATCACTTAACCCAGCTACCTGAATTGAAAAGTTAATTCGCCCTGCTGCGGCCATGGTTGCTCCTTACTAATGGCTAGAAATAGCACTGCTGAATTACGTGGTAACTCAGCAGTTTTTAGTAGATATTTTTTATGCTTCCAGTGGGGCTCTCCAGTCGTCTGAGCCCGATGTTCCAGCAATATCATGCGACCAGTCAATTTTACGATATGAAAGTGATACTTCAATCAATTGTGTGAAATCAGATTTAGTTGGATCTTGGCAATGAGGCATTTGAGCATCGATATTAATAATGGTTGAATCTGTTAACGTCGTTGTGAAGAAATGCTCTTGTTTACCTTCAACCGAAGTCCGATACCAGTTTAAAGTAACAGTTGACAGCATTTCACCAGAAGCTAATGCGTTATATAAAAGAGGGACAGCTTTGTTTAGAGCAACCGTGAACTTAAATGGCTTATGCACACGTTGACCAGAAGGCTGGCCTGATTGGGGATCAGTTGGAACCGTTACAATATGTTTAAATTCCTGCACCAGCATTTCATCTTCGTGGCCTTCAACATAGATGTTACCGACTGAATCAGCCGTGAAGGCTCCCTGAGTGATGTTACCCTGAGTTTTCCCTTCGATTGATATATAGCAAGGAGTTGGCATATAAATATTCCTCTTAAAATTATGTTTATTGATGAAAACATAAAGAAAGAATCAACATTTATGCCAAATTTTAAATTTTTTATAACTAATTGAAAAATAAATAATATTTATATTAGTGTGAATTGGCTATTTGAACTGCGAGCAAGATCTTGCCCAGATCGAGCAAAAAGTTGCCCAGCGAGCAAGATCTTGCTCAGTTGATTTTTAACCAAATGGGCTCTGTCGGATAGTTAGGTAGTATTAACACTTGTATGAAAAACAATCTGAATATCATAAAAGTATAATGGCTTTGCCACAAATCATCACACTTAAGATGACGCTATGCTACCAGCTATAAATAGATCATTCATGGAAGTAGTTCAAACATGAATTCAAAGAAAGTGGGCACGTTTACAACAAATACGAACACATAATACCCTGGCAGCGTTTTCTTTATCTGATGATAACCAGGATACAGTAGTAATATTGAGCACCAAAATTTAGCCTCTGAAATTCCATTTTGAGATGATACAGAATAGCTCTTCATTGATGAGCGCATTCTGAACAAAATTCCCCCACGAAAGGTCACCATTTTTGTAGTAAATCACAGCGTTTTGAACATAAAGGAAAACCCATATAGACAACAATAAAAGCATGGCCTTTTATAATCTTTTTCTCTATCATATGCCAAATCCACAACTTTGAGGTTCTATGAAAACTCCACTTCTGGGAGCGCAGATGCTATTGGTCGCATTTGGCGCAACCACGTTGGTCCCGCTCCTAACGGGCATCGATCCCCGTCTTGCGTTGCTGGGTGCGGGCATTGGGACATTAATTTTCCAGTTCTGCACTAAGCGTCAAATTCCAATCTTTCTCGGTAGTTCCTTCGCATTCATCTCTCCTATTATTCTTGGCACAAAACAGTTTGGCATTTCCGCAACCCTTTGCGGCTTAATTGCAGCAGGCGTTGTCTTTTTGATTGTGAGTGCGCTGGTAAAAATACGCGGAATTGGCATTATTGAACGGTTTTTACCGCCGGTCGTGGTTGGACCTGTGATTATGGTCATCGGTCTGGCCCTGGCTCCAAACGCAGTTAACATGGCATTGGGTTTATCGGGCACAAAACATGTGATGCCAACTGAATCGGCACTGTTGATCTCGGGAGCATCACTGGTAACAACGATCGTCGTTTCGATTTTTGCCAAAGGATTATTGCGCTTAATGCCAATTGTCAGCGGAGTCGTGGTTGGCTATCTATTAAGTCTGTTCTTAGGTTATGTCGATTTTTCAAGTGTTGCCGCTGCACCTTGGCTGGCACTACCGACCTTTGTTCACCCTGAATTTAACTGGCAAGCGATTCTGTTCATTGCGCCAATTGGTCTAATTGTCACCATCGAGCACTTTGGCGACATCTTAGCGATTAGTAATGTCGTTGGTAAAAACTTCGTACAAAACCCCGGGATCCACCGTTCACTGATGGGTGATGGACTAGGCACAATCGTTGCTGCTTGTTTTGGTGGGCCACCAGTTGTGAGTTACGGCGAAGTAACCGGTGCGGTTAGCTTGTTGAAAACTTATAATCCAGTGATTATGACATGGGCCGCTATCTTTGCCATTATCCTGGCATTTATTGGTAAAACAGGTGCATTTTTGCTGTCGATTCCTATTCCAGTTATGGGTGGGATCATGTGTTTGCTCTTTGGGGCGATTGCAACAATTGGTCTAAATACGCTGATTCACAAACAAGTCGATCTCACTATTGCTCGTAACATGGTTATTGTCTCAGTAACCTTGGTCTTTGGCATTGGTGGCATGGCTATCGGAATTGGCAATTTCACCCTGCAAGGTGTAGGTTTATGTGGCATCGTTGCCATCTTATTAAACATCATCTTACCTCAGCCTAAAAAAGCTTCGGCCGAAGCTTAATTGCTTTGCCATGGACAAATAATGCTTTGTCCATGGCAATAAAGCGACAATCAAGCAAAACTCCAGTATCCTTAGCAAAATGCTGATAAGAAGACATCAGTATCTGATTTGGAGAAAAACTATGTTACAAATCGGCCGGATTCAACCACTGAAATTAGTCCGCATCGACACTAACCATGGCGTATTTACAGCAGACTATGGCCGTGAGTTACTCGTGCCTCGCAAGGAACTTCCTGCTGACGCACAAGTAGCTGATGAAATTGAAGTATTTGTCTATTCTGACGGCAATCAACAGCTCGTTAGCACCACCAAAAAGCCCTATGCCCAAGTTGGCGAGATTGGTTACCTGCAGGTCATTGCGGTTCACTCGCAAGGAGCTTTTATGGATCTTGGTATCGATAAAGATATTTTTGTGCCAAGCAAAGCGCAATTTACTCCGATGCAAGTGGGTCAAAGCTATGCGGTTTATCTATATTTGGATAATCAAAACCGTCTTTCGGCAACCCCTCGACTGGAAGAACATTTAACCCAAGGTGGCAATTACAAACGTGGCGATAAGGTGCAAGCACTCGTATCCAAGCGTTCAGAACTGGGCTATCAGGTGGTTATTGATCATCAATATATCGGAATGATCTATCACAATGAGATATTCAAACGGATCTCAGTTGGCCAAACTATCGAAGCCTATGTATATAAAAGTCGTGAAGATGGCAAACTCGATTTGCGTCTGCAACCGATTGGCGATGTGAAATTAGAACCATTGCAAGAGCAAATTTTAGAAAAACTTCGCGCTGACGGTGGCTATTTGGCATTAAGTGATAAGAGTGACCCAAAATTGATCGCCGCTGTATTTGGCGTCAGTAAAGGCCAATATAAAAAAGCGATTGGTCACCTCTATCGCGAACACCTTATTAAACTCAGTGCCCACGGCATTATGCTAATCAGTGATGATTGAGCCTCAAGTTAGGATTTTAACGTGTTAAGTTATCGACACTCTTTTCACGCTGGCAATTATGCTGACGTGCTAAAACATTTCACTTTGCAGCGTATTTTTAGCTATTTAGTGAAAAAAGAAAAACCGATTCATTACATCGACAGCCACGCGGGCGCAGGCGGCTATGCTTTGCATAGTCCAGAGGCTGAAAAAACCGGTGAATATATCAAAGGCATTATGCGCCTAGCACAACGCGATGATAGACCCGAACTGCTGGATGAGTATCTGGCGCTCGTCAAACAGTTCCACTATCAAAAAGATAATCTGCGTCATTATCCAGGTTCGCCTTGGATTGCGGCCCACAGCTTACGTGAACAAGATCGTTTGTTTTTATACGAGCTGCATCCAAGCGATCACAAACAGCTTTTGACACAGACGCGAAAAGATAAGCGGGTGCAAGTTAAACTCGGTGATGGATTTAAAGGCGCTCTTGCGCATCTGCCGCCGATTAGTCGGCGAGGATTGCTGTTAATTGACCCGCCTTATGAAATTAAAAGTGACTACCAAAAAGTCGTAAAACTAATTGTCGAGGCTCATAAACGCTTTGCCACCGGCTGTATTGCCCTTTGGTATCCGGTTGTTGAACGCGGCTGGGTCAATGAGCTAGAAACGGCGATTAAAGCCACCGGCATTGCCAACAGTGTCTTGTTTGAACTATCACAAAGCGCTGATCGCAGCGGCTACGGCATGACAGCCAGCGGGATGATCGTGATTAACCCGCCTTGGACACTCAAAAGTGAACTTGATTCGGTATTACCATACTTAGCTGATGTTTTAGGTGAACAAGGCCAAGGCAAATATCGCAGTGAACAATTAACGGCTGAATAATCCCTTCCTAAAAAGTCCTCACTAGCCGAAGTTTAAAAATTTGAGCTTCGGCTTGTTATATGCTGTTTTTATTACTATAACTGACAGATATCGCAATATATTTTATAGCTACCCGATACACTCAAATTATCTTAATCGCACTTAAAAAAGATCGTTCTGACATCATCCCGTTCACTGATGGAGTCTTAGGTTATGGTCATCGAACAGTTAAAAGCTCAGTACCAAACATTAAGCACCGATAATTTAGCTGCGCTGATGGCACTGTATGCACCTGATGTCGAATTTCGCGATCCTTTGCATCAAATTTCTGGCCAGAGTCAACTGCATCACTATTTTGAAAAATTACTCGTTAATACACTCTCTTGTCAGTTTGATTTTCACCATAGCCTTATTCAAAACCAACAAGCGACTCTGAGCTGGACAATGAGCTTTACCCATCGCCAATTGAACCGGCAACGGCCAATTTATGTAGAAGGATGTTCTTGGCTTCAATTTAATCAGCTTGTTTATTTCCATCGTGATTATTTTGATGTATCAACGCTTCTTCACGACCATTTGCCGGTACTTGGAGCTTTATCTAAATGGCTCAAAAAAAGGAGTGGTCAATGAATGTATTAATCACTGGAGCAACATCGGGAATTGGCTATCAACTTGCGCTCGATTATTGCCAAAAAGGACATCGGGTGTATGCCATTGGCCGCAATAAAGATACTTTAAGCAAACTCACTGAAATGGGTGCTGAAACAGTTGAACTTGATTTAACTGACTATCAAATGGTTAAGCAGGCACTTAGCCAGTTACCACCGCTACAATTGGTGATATTAAGTGCGGGGATTTGCCAGTACCACCATTACCATCATTTTGATGGCCAATCCTTTGCGAATGTGGTCAATGTTAATCTTGCCTCCATCGGTTATATTCTCGAAGCTATCTGGCTGAAAATGGATAGTCCCAGTCAACTTGCTTTGATTGGCTCGCTGGCTTGTTATCTTCCGTTCACTCGCTCAGGCGCTTATAGCGCCAGTAAAGCAGGCGTCAAACAGCTAGCCAATGTACTTCGAACCGATCTTAAACCACGCCAAATTAGCGTTCATCTGATTGAGCCAGGGTTTATCGATACTCCCATGACCCAAGCCAACCACTTCAAAATGCCGTTTTTATTATCGGTTGATAAGGCAAGTAAACTCATTGAACAAGGGCTTATTAAAAAACGCACACACATTGCATTTCCTTGGCAATTACACCTCATGCTTCGGGTCTTAGCAAAATTACCCATGTCTTGGCAAAATACCATTTGCCGCAAACTCGCTAAGCGAGCAGAATAATGAAAATAGCGATTATTGGTTCAGGAATCAGCGGCATGACCTGCGCACATCTGCTGGCACAACAGCACGATGTTGTCTTGCTTGAAAAAGAAGGTCAACTCGGTGGCCATACGGCGACAAAGCAGATCACCATAGGACAGCGAGTCTATCCTGTGGATACTGGTTTTATTGTGTTTAATGATCGTACCTATCCATTATTTACCAAATTACTAGCGCGAATCGGGATTACCCGGCAACCAACTGAGATGAGTTTTAGTGTCGTCAATGACGAACTTAATCTTCAATATAACGGACACAGTCTAAATTCTCTGTTCGCGCAGCGCCGTAATCTTATTCGCCCCTGGTTTTACCGCTTTATTAGCGAAATTATTCGGTTTAATAAATTAGCCAAACAAGCCTGTGAATTAGGCGCCGAACTGAGTGTCGGAGAATTTTTAGATCAACAAAAATTCTCGCTGCTATTTAGCCAAAACTATCTATTGCCGATGGCGGCCGCTATTTGGTCAACTTCATTAAATGATATTCGCCAATTTTCGATGCGCTTTTTCGCGCGCTTTTTCAATCACCATGGTTTGCTGGATATCACCAACCGGCCGCAATGGTATGTGATCCCAGGCGGCTCGAGTGAATACATCAAACCATTGCTCAAGAATTGCCAAGAACATATTCGCCTTAATAGTGAAGTGACAAGCATCAAAAGAAGTAAAGATGGTGTAACGCTAACATGCGCTGATAATTGGCGCTGGCAAGGGGATGAGGTTATCTTTGCCTGCCACAGTAATCAGGCGCTAGCTATTTTAGGCGATGATGCCAGCGCTCAAGAAAAAGAGCTATTGCAAGCATTGCGCTATCAGAGCAATGAGGTGTTTTTACATCAAGATGAATCGCTATTACCGAGCATTGAAAAAGCTCGTGCCAGTTGGAACTACCGAATTACTCCGCAAGGTCATGGCGATGACCTGCCAGCCAGTGTCAGTTATTATATGAATCGGCTGCAAGGCTTTCACAGTGAACTGCCGTTTGTCGTGACACTTAATCCCAGCGAAGCTATTGATTCAGCAACTATTCTTGGCCATTACCAATATGACCACCCGCTGTTTGATTGCAAAACTAGCTACTATCAGGGCAAACGCCACTTAATTAATGGCCACAACCACAGTTGGTATTGCGGCGCTTATTGGTACAACGGTTTTCATGAAGATGGGGTCAGAAGCGCTAATGATGTCGTTGAATCTCTAACCGGGACAGGATTATGAGATTGACATCTGCCATCACTGAAGGGCGCACCTTTCATCACCGAAAAGTGCCAAAGGATCATAAATTTAGTTACCCAATCAGCTATTTGTGGGTCAACTTAGATGAGTTAGATGAGGTTCGCGCTCTACTCAATCGCCACAAATTGCTGCGCCTCAGATTGCATAATAAAGATTACCTCGGCCCTGAAGATAAACCTTTAAAAGACAAAGCGCTCGATAAGCTCTCGCAGTTTGTCCCAGAATTTACGCCATCAACCATGGTGATGATGGCCCAGCTGCGCTGGAGTGGTATCTACTTTAGTCCAATTAATTTTGTGTTTTACGGCAATGACCAAGACTTTATCTACGCGGTGGTCGAAGTAACCAATACGCCATGGCTTGAAAAACACTACTATTGTATTGATCTGCGCCAAATAAAAGACACCACTAAAACATTTCATGTTTCGCCATTTAATCCCATGGATATGCATTATCACTGGCATATTGAGCTTGGTGAAACCATCAATGTAGTCATCGACTGTCAGCGACAAAGCAGTGAATTTAGCGCATCAATGACTCTTAAAAAAGGTCCTTTAAATGCAAAAAGTGTGCGTCAGCTGGTGCGCAATCATGCATTTCAAAGCGCCTTAATTATTGCCCGAATCTATTATCAGGCACTGCGTTTATGGCTTAAACGAGTGCCTTTTTATGCTCACCCTAAGGAAAAATCCGATCGTCGGTAAAGGAATCATCTATGTTAAAGGCCCGAAGGCTTAGCCTGCCCTGGTTAAATCCCCAACGCGAACTGGCACGCAATATTGTCACTATGTTTTTGTCGCGCATCGATGGCGCGTGCATTGAATTGCAACAACCAGGACAGCCTAGTCAGTTGTTTGGGCAAAAGGGTGCTAAACATCAACTGGTGATTGATGTTCGAGACGCCTGTGTCTTTGAGCGGGTGTTACGAGGTGGAACTTTAGCCGCGGCTGAAACATACATTGAAGGGCTCTGGCGCACCAGTAACCTGCATGAATTACTGCTGGTGATGGCCAATAACCAACAGCGGCTCGATCACCTTGATTCCAATATTTCAAAGCTGTTTCAGTGGAGCGCTAAAATTCGCCACTGGCTTAACCACAATCGTAAACAGCAAGCCAAGCGCAATATTCTAGCGCACTATGACTTGGGAAATCATTTCTATCAGTCATTTCTTGACTCGAAGATGCAATATTCTTGTGCGCTATATGATGACGAGCTAAAAAACAGGCCTCCTGAAGCTTTGTTAGAACAGGCCCAAGAGCGAAAACTCAAGCGCATTTGTGACCAGCTCCAGCTCAATAGCTCAAGCCATCTATTGGAGATTGGCTCGGGTTGGGGCGGGCTCGCTATTTATGCCGCACAGCATTATGGTGCCCAAGTTACAACGACCACCATCTCTGATGAGCAATATGCATACTGTTGTCAAAAAGTGCATAAATTGCACCTAAATGACAAGATTAGAGTATTAAGTTGCGACTATCGTGATCTACATGGCCATTTCGATAAATTGGTATCAATTGAAATGATTGAAGCCGTTGGCCATGCTTATTTGCCACAGTTTATTCAAAAATGTGCTGATTTACTCACCCCGGGTGGCAAAATGCTCTTGCAAACGATTACCATCAAAGACGAGCGCTACGATAACTATCGCCATAACACCGATTTTATCCAACAGATGGTTTTCCCTGGTGGTTTTTTACCCGCATTAAAAATCCTCAAACGGCTATTTAGAAAATCAAAACTACAAATTGATAATCAACTGGACATGCGCTTAAGTTACGCTAAAACGCTGCGGGCTTGGCATAATCGGTTGTGTGCCTATCGCGCCCAACACCCTGGTGATCTCGGATTTAATGCCCAGTTTTTTCGGCTCTGGCACTTTTATATGGCTTACTGTGAAGCTGGATTTTTAAGTGCAAATACAGGCGTTTGGCAACTTACTTTAACTCATAACGAGTCTTAGTGAGATTTACAAAATTTTTACATTAATAAATTGCCTAGGGGATTAAAAGCGCGTATTTTAATCCCTAGCAATTGAACTGATTGCTACGGTGATGGTGTTCACCGTAACAAACCGCCCTTTTCTGGCTGATAACACCTGATGATTCATCCTTATCTATTTAAGGGGTACATCAGTATGCCAGATATCAAAGTTTTATATGCATTCACGCATTTTAATCTCATCTGTTTTTTGAACTGCCACTTATTTTCTGCTGTTCATGTAGCTCATACTGATGTTGCCGACAACAGCCTTTGGAGGAAGTGGTTATGACCTATTATCGCCACGCATTAGTTCTGGCTCACGATCAGATAGATGGGAAAATTTTACTCAGTCATGGCAGTAAAATGGCACATGCGCTGGGCACTAAAATTACCATCGGCCACATTAGTTCTGACTACCGGGAACTGCAATATCTCAATGATAATACAGTCCTTGAGAAGCAGTCCAAACATGTTATCGAAGCCAAACAAATGCTCTCTGAGCTTATCAAATCCATCGATTTTCCGGCTGGAATTGAAGAGCTTGTCAGCATTACCCGGTTTAAAGATATCGAAAATCTCATCAATGAACGTCAAATCGATCTTTTGATCGTTGGCCATAAAAACCGGCTATTTGGCGTTATGTCATCTTATTCGTTTGAATTCATCAATCGCATCAATATTGATGTGTTGGTGCAACATATTCCCAATGAAAAATCCTTAACGGAGGCTTTATGAATAATCAAATTCAGCAGATCACAGCTCGCGAAATTCTTGATTCTCGCGGTAATCCAACGGTCGAAGTCGATGTATTTGATGTATCTGGCAGAACAGCTCGTGCGTCTGTGCCATCAGGGGCCAGTACAGGTTCGCGCGAAGCCATTGAGTTTCGCGACAATGATAAATCTCGCTTTGGTGGCAAAGGCGTTTTAAAAGCAATTGAACACATTAACAAAACCATTGCACCGGCGCTGATTGGTACTGATGCTCGTCAAATGCGCCAAATTGACGCTATCATGCTAGAGCTAGACGGCACTGAAAACAAAGCAAAACTCGGTGCTAACGCTATTTTAGGTGTGTCACTGGCTTGTGCTCGCTTAGGGGCATTGCAATCAGATTTGCCACTGTATCAATATCTTGGCGGAACAGGTGCAAATCTATTACCAGTGCCTTGCATGAACATCATTAACGGCGGCGTGCATGCTCGCTGGCAAGGCGCTGACTTTCAGGAATTTATGATATCGCCATGGGGTGCCGGTAGTGTTGCTGAATCCATTCGTTGGGGCAGCGAAGTCTATCAGGCCTTGCGCAATGTGCTTAAAGAAAAAGGCCTCTCAACAGGGATTGGCGATGAAGGCGGCTTTGCTCCACAAGTTAAATCAAACCGCGAACCTCTTGAGTATATTGTCCAAGCCATTGAAGCTGCTGGGTTTAAACCTGGAGATGACATTGCGATTTGTATGGACCCAGCTTCCAGTGAATTCTGCGATAAAGGTATTTATACGCTAAACACTGAAAACTCTAAACTGAATGCCGAACAGATGAGTGACTACTACTCAAAACTGATTGACGATTTTCCGCTGGTTCTGATTGAAGATGGTCTGGCTGAAGATGACTGGGAAGGCTGGAAAGTTCTGCATGACAAACTAGCAGGACGTGTTGAACTCGTCGGTGATGACCTATTTGTAACCAACATTACCTATATTCAACGGGGTATTGATGAACAACTAGCCAATGCCGCTTTGATTAAATTAAATCAGATTGGTTCACTATCTGAAACCTTCGATGCGGTAAATCTGTGCCATCAAAACCATTGGGGGACATTCATCTCTCACCGTAGCGGCGAAACGACCGACAGCTTCATTGCCGATATGACCGTTGCGATGCGTGCCGGACACCTCAAAACAGGTGCACCATGTCGTGGTGAACGTGTTGAAAAATACAATCAGCTCATGCGAATTGAACAACAGCTAGGTTCAGCTGCGGTCTTTGCTGGTAAAAATGCCTTTATCCGCAATCGCTAAAAACTGAGCAACCTGGTCATTAACCGGGTTCTTTTGTAGCTCTTGGGGCGGGCATTGTTGAATGACCCGCCCATGTTCGATAAAAGCAACTTCATCAGCAATCGCACTGGCATCACTAAATTGATGAGTCACCAATAACACCGCTAATTGATGCTCATTAGCAAGGTTTCGAACCAACGCTAAACAATCGGCGCGAAGCACTGGATCGAGCGCATTAAAAGGTTCATCAAGTAATAAAACAGGCCGCTTACGAAGCAATGCTCTGGCAAGGGCTGCCCTTTGCACCTGACCGCCGGAAAGATCGCTTGGATAACTTTCTAACCATTGGGCAATAGCCAGCTGCTCCGCTACCTTATCAATTTGTGCTTGTTCATTGCGATTGAGCTTTAATTTACCATTGATCCCCAACGCTAAATTCTGCTTAACCGTTAGATGCTCAAATAAATTATGCTGCTGAAATAAACTGCTAACGGGCCTTTTGGCAACGGGAAGCTCAAGGATAGATTGATTCTGCCAAGACAGCTCACCAGAGGCATTCTCAAATCCAGCGATCATGGCCAGTAATGTCGATTTACCGCAACCACTTTGTCCTAACAGCGCAACCACCTGCCCTGCTTGGCAGGTCAAATCGTAGCAAAACTCATGGCCTTGGCGAGTTAACTTTAACTGATTTACCTTTAACATAGCGCTCTTGAACGCTCCCCCACCCAATTGATAACAGCAAAAATGACAAGGCATAATAGCATTAGCCACAAGCCGGTAACGCTAGCACCAGCGAACTGATAGTGCCCAAGTTGCTGGTAGATTAACAATGGTAATGTCAAAAGATGAGTATCCCCAAGTAGCGCGACCACGCCCATATCACCGAGCGATAACACCAATGCAAAAGCACTGGCCAATGCCAGAGGACGAGCTAACACAGGCAAGTAAACCAATCGCAACGATTGCCAACGCGATAGCCCTAATTCTAACATCAGATGTTGATAACTAATCTGTAACTGCCAAAGTTGCGGTTTAATAATGCGACTAACAAACGGCAAAGACATCAGCGCATTAACCAGCGCCACTAACGGCCACAACCAGACCTGATAACCATGTAGCCACAGCCAAAAGAACAAGCCTGTTGAAATTACCATCGGCGGCAAATACAAAAGAGCTGAACTATAAAAATCACTTAACCGTTCTAAAAATCTTAACGAATGCAGAGCCCAGCTTTGCATAAGCAGGTAACTGAGTGCGAAAACTAGCACAATGCAAAATAGCCAACTGAGCAACGCTATCGCAAGGCTTGTAAAAGTTGCTCTAAAAAGCGCATCCATGGGTAAATGATGCCAGTTAAAATCAATCAAGGGCGTAAACATCCCAATGATAACCGAGCCAAAAAATAACGCAGCCAAACCAAGAGATGCGCGCATGCAAAGCTTTTCTAAAGAGCCGGATGCGGGGCGATAATCGCCAGAGGCCGCGATTGGGTTGGGCTTTTCTTGGCGCTTAAAAATAATAGTCAGCGCCAGAGCAATAACCAGCTGCAACAATGCACAATAAAGCGCAAAGGTTGGCTCAAAGCTATATTTAAGCGCCTGATAAATCGCAACTTCTAACGTAGTATGAGCAGGGCCGCCGCCCAGAGCTAACACAATCGTAAAGCTGCCAAAACACAATAAGAAAACCAGCACCCAAGAGCTCACTAAACCGGGCGCTAATAATGGCCATTCTAAATAGCGAAAACGGCGCATCGGCGTCAGTCCCAACTGTTCAGCTTGCTGCCAATGGCTACTGGCGATGGACTGCCACAGCAAATAACTGTGGCGAACAAATAGTGGAATGTTTAAAAACAGATGAGCTAACAAAATCCCTGTGAGCCCATAAATATTCAGAGATTGAAACAGAACGCGCGCCCAGATCCCATGGATACCAAACGCCCCAACCACGCCTAATACCACCAAAATTACCGGTGCGATAAAACAGACACTGGCCAGATAAAGCCACCAGCGGGTGCCTTTGGCTCGAAGATAAAACAAAGCGCGTCCAAGCCATACCCCAATCACTAAGGACAATGTGGCAGATAACGCCGCTTGATAGAAACTAAACCAAAGGACATGCCACAAATAGGGATCGTTGAACTGGGCCAAGGATAAACCTTGGCCAGCTTGCCAAATGCCACTTAAAGCAAGCAGTAAAATCAGCGATATAACACCCACTGACAGAACCGAAGCGGTGCCAAGTGTAACTATTGACTGACTGCGCTGCGCCACTGGCGAATCCAATTCTGACGATTTTTAGCAACCGCTTCTGCTGGCAACATCAGCGCTTTAGGATGAATGATTTCGCTAAATGCTTTTGGCAGCTCAACATCCTTACGAACAGGCAACATCCAATTATTTAACGCGATAATGTGCTGAGCTTTGGGAGTTAATAGAAACTCAAGGAACTTGCGGGCTAGTTGTTTATGGTGGGCATAAGCACTAACGGCCGCCACTTCAATCTGTTGATAATGCCCTTCGGAAAACTGCGCTGCGAGATAGTCGCTATTGTTTTCTTCAATCTTATGATAAGCCGAGTCAGTGGTATAGCTAAGCACCATATCCGCTTCACCTTTTAAAAACATGCCATAAGCATCATCCCAGCTTTTAGTCACTGTGACGGTTTTCTTGGCAAGTTTAGCCCAAGCTTGCGGCGCTTTATCACCATACACCGCTTTGACCCACAGCAATAATCCCAAACCTGGGGTACTGGTACGAGGGTCTTCATAAATGATGCGACCTTTAAAATTCTCGACTAAATCTTTAAGCGAATGCGGGGGATTGGCTAACTTTTTACGGCTATAAACAAAAGCAAACTGGCCGCGATCATAAGGGATAAAATCTTTGTTCTGCCATTGAATAGCCAACTTATCTGTTTCGATATTCAATTGATGCGGAGCCACAAGTTTTAGTTTTTCAGCGCTATACATCAAATTGGTGTCAAGTCCGACAACCGCATCAGCTTTTGTATTTGCCCGTTCTAAACGCAGCCGGTTTAATACCGAAACACCATCATCTAAACCAACCCAGTTAATCTGACAATGACAGTCTTTTTCAAATAACTTCGTCAGTTGTGGCCCCGGCCCCCACTTTGAAGTGAACGAGGAATAGGTGTACACCGTTAATGTCGGTTTTGAACTTGCTGCTAACGCAGTGACACTAAATAGGCAAAGCATTACAGCCTGGCATAGCCAAAACAATCGTTTCATTTTACACTTCCGTGATTAATGACAAGATGATGCGAATAGATGTTTACAACATCCACTGATTTATTGAAACAGATGAGCCCGGACGCCATTGCCTGGTTTGAGCAGATAACCGGCCCACTTCAAAGTGCTCATCGACTAGAAAAGGGGCACCACCCAATCTGGCATTGCTACTGCGTGCAAGGAGAGTTTATTTTGCGCTCGCCTAACACAACCCCTTATTACGGCACCGATTATCAACGTGAACAGCTCTTATTACAAGCACTCAAAGGCCATTGTTGGGCGATTCAAGGACAGTTTTATAGCAAAAATGAACCGTGGTTACTGTATCGATATATTCCTGGCGAAACGTTAACCAAGCAAAGTTTTTTACAAACCCCAAAACTGTTTGACCAGCTGTGCGAGATTTTAGTCTGGATTCATGAACAATCGATGAGTCTTGGGAAAAATGCCAAGCGCGACATGAAAGATTATCTAAATCGATATCTGGATTTAGCAAACTTTGCGCCGATAAAGTTTAAAACACTCGCCCAAAACTGGCTCGAGCAGTTTCCACATGAACAAAGTTTTTGCCTTAATCACCATGACTTAACGCCAGCTAACCTGTTGCAAACTCATCCAGAACATCTAGCAATACTTGACTGGGAATATGCGGCGTTGAGTGCCAAGGGCTGGGATGAGGCATGCTTGATCCACACCTTTGAGCTTAGTAAATCACAACAATCTAAGCTTTGTGAACTGGGTTCGCTTAGCCCACAACGCCTCTATTTTTATCAAAGTGCGTGTGAACTATTAGACTTGTGTTGGTACAGTCAGCAACCATTATCGGATGCACAACTAGCCGCTTGGCAGCAGTGGCAAAACCGTTTATAGCGATAACATAAAGTAATTTCTAAACTTTAAGCCATTGAGGTCGCTAAAGATAAGACAAGCAACAAAACAGGCTTTAAGACGATGCAAAATGATTACGGAAACAATTTAGGGGCGGCCAGTTTTGAATCGATTCATCACGCGTATCAGCGTATTAAAGCGCAGGCTCCGATTCGTAATCTCACTGAATACACCGTTGATCGCCAACAACTCAAGCCTGGCACCAAAGTCTTTACCTCCGATGATATTCCACCGGGACAAACACCAACCCAACTGCGCGATGAGCGTAATGCCAAAATTGCCAACAGTAAACATATCCGAGAAGCGATGCGTGAAACGGTGCAAAACAGCGCCACGCATATTCGTGAGTATTTTGATGTAATGCAGGAATTTGGTGACCGGGGCCAGATCTTACTGGCCCGAGCTTAAATCGACATTTTGCAGCTGGCTTTGATAACGCCGTTCAATCAGTGTATCGACATTCTCACCATCTTGCGGGAAAACAGCCCAACCAATCGTTGTTGCAGGTAAGCTTTCATGGCTAAGACTTGCTGATAATTTATCCGCGATGCGATTTGCCCCCTCGCCACTGACGCCGTTGAGCAACACCAACAGTTCTTGCTGGCGAAACAGACCGATTAAATCAGTACGACGCAGGTCACGGCGCAGCACAGTAGCAACTTCATCACGGCGCTCACCGCTTTTCATATCACGGATATACACAGCCATCAGCACCAAAGACTCACCGTTATGAGCATTACTTTGGAGCGCTTGGATTAAGAAGCTGCGAAACATCGGACAACTTAAAAGCCCCGAGTCACTTTGCAAATAAAGCTGATCCCCAATCCCCGATTGGCGAGAAAGACAGGTTAAAGTGCCACTGATGAGCACCTGTTCAAATGGTTCAACAACCTGTTCTTCGACCTGCATCCGATACCAACAGTCATCATCATGGCTAAAATGACAGCAGCGCGTCAATTTATCATCATGAACTTGTTCCACCGTCTGCGCGACAGCCGAGCGACAGCTCATATCCAACGACTTGAGCCAAGCAGCATACGTTAGACAGCGACAACCGTCACCATCGCGGTAATTAAACCACACCCGCTGGCTCAGAGGCTCGTAATACCAGCGCAGGTCATCTGTTGTAGGGGCCATCATCTGCTGACAAGCCCATTCACCGATCGAAGTCGACATCAATACACTCTGTTTTATTCTGACGGTCTAACCCAGTGCCCAGCCTGGCGAACTTACTAGATCAGTTCAAGCTGTTGCATTGCCTGTTCAATTCGCCGTTTAGTTTCGTCAGTTAATTCAACAACTGGCAAGCGGCACTGAGCACTACACAAGTTTAGCAAGGATGCTGCATATTTCACGGGAGCCGGACTTGGTTCAGCAAACATTGCCTGATGCAGTGGCAACAATCGATCCTGCAATGCGACCGCTTTATCCCACTGCCCATCACGGCAAGCCTGTTGCATTTCGCTACATAATTTTGGTGCAATATTCGCAGTTACCGAAATACAACCATGGCCACCACTGACATTATAGGCAACAGCTGTAGCATCTTCACCGCTAAGCCAGCAAAAATCTGCTTTTTTAATCAGTTGCCGTTCAATCCAAGGACGAGCCAAGTCGCCGGTAGCATCTTTTACCCCACCGATACGTGGCAATTGCGCAAGCTCTGCCATCGTCTGCGGTTCAATATTCACAATCGCGCGAGATGGAATATTATATAAAATCACCGGTTTAGTGGCGGCATCTTGCACCGCTTTAAAATGAGCTAACAACCCACGCTGATTAGGTCGATTGTAATAACCAGCCACATGCAATGTTGCATCAGCACCAGCCGCTTCTGCGTGCTGGGTGTATTCAATCGCTTCAATAACATTGTTGGAACCTGCACCTGCTATCACCGGGATACGACCATCAACCTGTTCAACCACGGCCTTAATGATCCCCACATGTTCATCATGAGTTAAAGTTGGTGACTCGCCAGTGGTTCCAACTGGAACAATGGCATTTGTTCCCTGTTCTACATGCCAGTCTACAATATTTCTTAAGGCGGTATAATCTACTTCCCCTTCGTAAAATGGGGTGATCAACGCAACAATTGACCCTTTGAACATGCCTACTCCGTCATCTGAATCATAAAAAAACCCGGTCGCAATATTTTATCGCTAACCGGGTTGAATTCGAACGCCTGGTTAACGCCATCTAGGAAAGCTTAAGAGCCTTCTTAGGCAGCGTTTTCTTATCTGTGCTTATCGAGGGGAATCCCACGTGGCCAATAACCAAGAGTTCACTCATAAATTAGTTTTGATGCAGTTAGTTTCTCGTAAGCCAAATAAATGTCAATAGGAGGGCTCAAATTTCTTATAAAATTCGCCAATTCACCGCTTTTTCTCTAAACTAGCGGCCAATAATAAGAGCCAATCGCTCGTGATGGCTCTTTGAACTGTCTCGTTATTTTTAAGTGAGCCTTAAATGATTGCGCCAAGCGAACTGTTAACCCGTCATGAAGAAACTTTTGCCGATACCCGCTTATTAATCGCCGGGCAACTACTCGATGACTATCCCGTTGAACTTGCAAAAGCGGCTACCTCAGCCACGATTTGTGTTGCTCATGCAGGCCAAGCAGAGCGTTATCAGCAATTAGCAGACGATAACACACAAGTTATATTAAGCGCACAGCCTAAACTTGAGCTCGCTTACGACACACTTTTATTGTATATACCCAAAGCCAAACAAGAAGCGGACTACTGGTTAAACCTGTGTCTTAGTCAGCTAGAGCCTAATGCGGATGTATTTATTGTCGGGGAAAATCGCGGCGGTATTAACGCAGCCATTAAGCTTTTAGAGAAATATCAACTCTCTGGGCGCAAAGTTGACTCTGCTCGGCGTTGCAGCCTCATTTATGCACCCAGAGGCAATGATGACATTGCTTTTTCGATTGATAACTGGTGGCAATCATTCTCTTTAAATTTAAATCAAGGTGAATTGCAGGTTCGCTCGCTTCCGGGTGTTTTTAACCATGGCAGCCTTGATAACGGAACGGCGCTATTGTTAGAAAACTTACCACCGCTAAATGGCCACGGGCTTGATTTTGGCTGTGGAGCGGGCATTATTGGCGCCGCCATTGCCAAACAAACCGGAGCATCTATCAGTGCCACCGATGTCAGTGCTCTGGCCACATTAAGTACTGAGCAGACATTTACCCAAAATGGACTCACGGCCCAAGTTTTCTGTCGCGATGGCATTAATGAGTTTAGCGAATCGTTTGACTTTATCGTCTCAAATCCGCCCTTTCATCTTGGCGTTAAAACCGAATATGAAACCAGCCGCCGCTTCATTACGCTGGCTGCTAAAAAACTCAAACCCGGTAAACCACTGTACTTAGTTGCCAACAGTTTTCTAAGTTATAAAGAGCTGTTAGAGAATGAATTTAGCCATTGTGAAATTGTGACAGATAACCGTAAATTCAGGGTTTACCACTGCCATAACTAATGCTGAGTTGATCCCTATCAGCTATACACCCCCAAGCAACGGTTAGGCTAGTTCTAGCCGCTTGCTCTGGAATGAGTCAGTGATCGGTTGCTTTATGTTATCTGCAGGCAACGCTCATTGACGCGATAATCTCGCAACACTCTTTTGTGCCAATATTGCGAGCATCATCAATCACCTAAAAATCCATGAATTAAACGACCCAAAAACCAGAGTTGGCATTCCTTTGTATCTTTGGGAGCACTGCTATGTCTATAGAATACCCAGAACTATTTGAACCCATTCAGATTGGCCAAGTCACCATTAAAAATCGTTATATGCTCGCCCCGATGGGACCTGCGGGATTATGTGATGCTCTCGGCGGGTTTAATCAACGTGGCGTCGAATTTTATGTTGAACGCGCCAAGGGTGGCGCCGGGATGATTATGCCCGGAGTGACCAAAGTTGAAAACGAAATTGAACGCTGCCAATTACCCGCCATGCCATGCCCAACTGTGCATCCAGGTCATTTTATTCAAACCGCTCGGCCAATGAACGAGCGCATTCATGCCTATCAAGCCAAAAGTTTTTTACAACTTTCAGCCGGATTTGGCCGCGTTGGAATGCCTGGCTTTATTAAAACACCGCCGGTTGCACCTTCAGCGATTCCCCATCGATGGGTCAAAGGTGTCACGTGCCGAGCTTTGAGTATTGATGAAATTCATACCTACATTGAAAAATTTGCGCAAAGTGCTGAGATTGCGAAAAAAGCAGGGTTTGACGGCGTTGAAATTCACGCAGTTCACGAGGGTTATCTGCTGGATCAATTTGCCATTGCAATGTTCAACCAACGCGAAGATGAATACGGCGGATCGTTAGTCAATCGACTGCGATTTGCCTGTGAAATTGTCGCGGCTATCAAAGCACGTTGCGGCACAGATTACCCCGTTTCACTTCGTTATAGCCTAAAAAGCTTTATCAAAGATTGGTGTGATGGCGCTCTTCCTGGAGAAGAATTTGTTGAAAAAGGCCGAGATATTGAAGAAGGAATTGAAGCGGCCAAAATTCTAGTAAGCGCCGGTTATGATGCGCTAAACGTCGATGTTGGGTGCTACGATGCCTGGTACTGGAACCATCCGCCGATGTATCAGCCAGAAGGATTGTACCTACCCTATAGTGAAATTCTTAAAAAAGAGGTGAACGTACCGATTATCACCGCAGGACGCATGGATAATCCAGAGCTTGCTCGCCAAGCTATCGTTTCCGGCCAAACCGATATGGTAGGTTTAGGCCGACCACTTTTAGCCGATAGCGACCTGCCTAATAAAGTGATGCAAGGCAACAAAGCCAGTGTTCGCCCCTGTTTATCTTGTCAGGAAGGATGCATGGGCCGCCTTGAGCACTTTACTCAGTTAGGCTGCGCGGTTAATCCACAAGCCGCTCGCGAAAGCGATTACGTTTTGCATCCAAGCTTACAATCCAAACAAATTCTGATTGTCGGGGGTGGTGTCGCAGGGCTTGAATGTGCTCGCGTTAGTGCTTTGCGCGGTCATAAAGTCACTGTTTGTGAAGCATCAGACCAGCTAGGCGGCGTTGTCATCGCTGGTGGAATGCCAGAGTTTAAAGCAGACGACCATAAACTGCTGCGTTGGTACCAAGGGCAGTTAAAAGAGTTGCACGTTACAATTGAGCTCAATACTCGCTTAACAGCGGCAGAGATTATTGCTCGTAAAGCAGACGAGGTTATCTTAGCCACTGGCTCAATCGCTAAAACACTACCGATTGCATCAGATCAGCCAATTTTACTGGCAACGGATGTTCTACTTGGTAACACTCAAGTTAAAGAAAGCGTTGCGATTGTCGGCGCAGGACTCGTAGGATGTGAACTTGCTCTGTGGCTTAGCCAACATCAGCATCAAGTCTATCTCATCGAATCAGCAGCGGCGCCATTAGCGCTCAGTGGTCCACTGTGCGATGCTAACCAAGACATGCTACTGGCATTAATCAAATATCAAAGCAATATTGAAGTGCTCTCACAAAGCCAGCTGCTGCGCGCCTCACAAAGCGCTATTGTGGTTCAAACACAAAAAGGTGAGAGAGAAATTGCCTGTCAAAGTTTGGTCGCAGCAATTGGCTACAACAGTGACAATCATCTCTACCAGCAGTTACGCACTGAGATTGCCAATTTACATTTGATTGGCGATGCGCGTCAGGTACAAAATATTATGTATGCAATTTGGGATGGGTTTGAAGTGGCAAGAACGCTTTAAGCGTATCATTCGGCTCGCCAAGCGGGCCGAATGAGCCTAAATAAGTTGAAAATGATTCATCAACTCGTGCCAATTTTGTTGGCTATTAGCGGCTAGTAAAATGCCTCGATTACGCCCCGGCCGATAGGCTTCACCGTCAGAAAAACAGCTATAACCACCCGCTTCGCTTAAGATAAGCTGCCCTGGAGCATGGTCCCAAACTTTTGGGTCAGGAGCGATAATAAAGTCGGCGGCGCCATCATTTAGTAACCGGTATTCAAAACACGAGCAGCCAAATTCCATAATTCGGGCAAAGCCTGCTAATTGTGGTGCGATGTGTAATTGCATCGCCTGATTAAAATTACAAAGCGGGACAAAGCCGCGCAACTGAGCTAAACCGTTTCTATCGCTAACATGAATTGGGCTTTGCTTGCCTGAGCTATCTTCATAAAATGCCCCTTGACCTAACGTCGCCTGTTGCCAGTCATTGATAATTGGGTCATAGAGCAACGCATGTTGGCAAAGCCCATCACTAATTACTGCGACCATCACCCCAAACACACTCATGCCGTGCGCAAAATTCCAAGTGCCATCGATAGGGTCAATGACAAAGGTGAGCTCAGCATTATCAAGAGAGTCTAATAATTGTGGATTTTGACTGACCGCTTCTTCACCAATAATCATCGCTTGCGGATATTGGCCGCGAAGCCTTTTGGTTAATTGCCGCTCAATATCTTGATCCACCACCGTCACTAAATCAGTTGGAGAGGTTTTGGTATGAACATCATTGGTTTGCAAATGTCGGTAATGCTCATGGACCAAAGGTCTGGCAATTTCGGTGATATCACTTTTAAGTTGCGTTAATTGCTGCTCACTGAGTTGCATAAAGCTCCTTAAAAACTGCAAATAGTCAGTTTAAATGTAAAAGATGACAGTTAATAACGATTAACCGACATAACAACAGATAGACTTTACCTTACCACTGCGAGTATCAATATACACTTTGCGATAGCACTGCTCACCGACATCAGCCTCAAGGATATTCACCTTATGTTGCATCAACATTGAAAAAGCAGCGCCAGCGTTTTTATCCCCCACAGAACCTGCTTCAACACTTGCATGCGGTTTTGCTATCGATTGCAGCGGGTTATGGTGAGCAAGCATATTACCACCGCCATAAATTCGGGCCTGATAATGTTTGAGTTCCGTGCCACGCTCTTTGGCAAAGCGTTCGAAAAGTTCGATGCAATGGTCGCCATAGCGAGCATCGAGTTTGCCATGCAGACCATTTGGCGAATTAGGAACAGCAAAATGGCAAATACCACAGAACTTCTCTCTGGGGTGCCAAAGGACTATCGAAATACAAGAGCCTAGCAATGTGCGAACCTCGCGATAGCCCCGGCCAAAGAGAATATCACCAGCATAGAGATAAACGAGGCGATTTTTCGGAAGGTGAGTAGGCATAAGACAACGACTCAACACAACTAATTGGACGCTTTAAGTAAATTAGCAGCAATATGAACCAGTGGCAGTTGTTGGCCAACGCCACCTGCTAAAAACGCTTCTTTGGGCATCCCATAAACAATGCAACTTGCCTCATCTTGGCCGCAAGTCCAAGCACCAGCATCATAGAGCTCTTTCATCCCCGCCGCACCATCATCTCCCATTCCAGTTAAAATAGCAGCCACTGCATTGGAGCCTACATATTTGGCGGCGCTGCGAAATAACACATCAACAGATGGGCGATGTCGTGAAACAAGCGGGCCATCTTTCACCTCGACGTAATAGCGTGCCCCACTTCGTTTAACGAGCATATGGTGATTGCCCGGCGCAATTAACGCATGGCCACGCAACAGACTATCGCCATCTTTGGCTTCTTTAACATTAATACGGCACAGATTATTTAAACGCTGCGAGAATGAATGCGTAAACCCCTCGGGCATATGTTGCACCACCGCAATCGGTGGGCAGTTTCCGGGCATCGCTTCAAGCACTTGGCGGATGGCTTCGGTGCCACCCGTCGAGGCTCCGATAACAATAATTTTATCAGTCGTCTCACTCATGGCTGTCGGCGAGCCTTTAGCAAGCATCGCATCGGCAGTCAGTTTTTGGGTGGGTTCTAGAGGTTTTAAAATTTTAGCTACTTTAGCACTGGCTGCCGCTCGCACCGCGTCAGTAATCATGACTTTGGCTTCGCGTAAAAAATCGCGCGTGCCCAAAGCTGGTTTTTGAATAATATCAACCGCACCTAGCTCTAATGCTTTAAGATGAGTATCACTGCGCTCGCCAACTAAAGACGAACACACCACCACTGGCATCGGGTGCTGACTCATCAATTTTCGTAAAAAAGTTAACCCATCCATGCGCGGCATTTCAACATCTAAAATCATCACATCAGGTAAGCCCTGACGCAGTTTATCAGCAGCAATATAAGGATCGCCGGCGGTCGCGCTGACCCGCATATCAGTTTGCGAATTAATGATTTCACTAAGGGTCTGGCGAACGACCGCAGAGTCATCGACAATGATTACATCAATCATAGACGGTCCTTATGAACTGATTTTCTGATAAACCGTTGGCATCGGTGAATCAAACCCAAATTGACGCCCCGATAGACCTTCGGAGTGGCCAATAAAGAATAGCCCACCAGCACTTAAAGCAGCGGCAAACTGCTCAATAATTTGTTCCCGTTGCGCTGGGCTAAAATAGATCATCACATTGCGACAAAAAATACCGTCAAATTCTCCCATGGAACTGAAATTCCCCGTAATTAAATTAAATGGGGCAAACCGAATATGATGGCGCAACTCGGGCGCTATTTTTACTAAATCGACTTGGCGGGTCTTTTTACGCAACAAATAACGCTTACGATCCACCATCGAAATGGGCTGGACTAAGTCATGGCTATAAACACCACGTCTGGCAGTATCTAAAACACTTGGCGCAATGTCTGTGGCTTCAATCGAATATTGAAACCCCGGATAATCGCGCTTTAAATTTTCCAGTACCATGGCCAAGGTATAAGGTTCTTCACCAGTAGAACAACCTGCACTCCAAAACCGATAATGGCTGCGCCGCAAACTGGCATTTTGCAAACGCTGCGATAAATACTCCGTTAAAAAACTAAAATGGTTCGATTCGCGAAAAAAGTCCGTTTTATTGGTGGTGAGCACATCAATGAGCATCACCTGCTCAGAGCTATCCATTAATGCCCAATCCAAATACTGATGAAAACTATCCTTGCCCGTCACCATTAAGCGTTTGCGCAGACGTGATTCAATCAATGAGCGTTTATGCGCTGGCAACTGGATGCCCGCAGCTTGGTCAATAAATTCCGCCAAACGGTGGTGGTCACGCTCACTGAGCGGCCCCATGTGCCCAATCATAAATGACTCCTAATCAAGATGACTGAGCATCATCAGCAACTTTTTCAACCGGAATCTCACCCACGGGATCAAGCACTTCGTGAAGTTGGTCGCTTGAAAATACGCGAGTTAAACGCAGTAAAATGATAAATTCATCTTCATGTTGCAGCATGCCGGAAATAAACTGACTATCCACTTTATTGCCAATTCGCGGCGGTGCCTTAAGCTCGTTTGCATTAAATTCAACGACCTCTTTGACTTTATCAGCCAAAATTCCCAGAGCGGTCTCCTCGCCCTCGATGGGAATTTTGACAATAATAATGCAGCTATCAATCGTCGGTTTGCTCACTGGCATCGCGAACACTTGGCGCAAATCAACCACGGGGACAACTTGCCCGCGTAAATTAATCACCCCCAGCATGTAATCAGGCGTGCGCGGAACAGCGGTGACTTTGCGATACTCCAACACCTCCTGAATACAGCTAATCTCAGTACCAAAACTCTCCTGACCCAACACAAAAGAAAGGATTTGCAATCTGTCCTGCTGGTCATTGACTTGATTTTCATCGCTCATAGTTCACCTCAATAGCGTACAAAGTCATCATCACTGTCCAAATCCAGATCAATTCCACCTTTGTTATTACTTGCACCAATCTCTGGCGAACTACTTTTGTCTTTATTACTTGCTCGGCTACTTGAGCCACCTGAACCACCAGATGCTCCTCGTGAATGATTGGTTGGTGTTTGTGGCCGAGAGCGGTAATGCGAATCAACCTTGAAAAATTCCATGGTAGTATTCATCTGCTCGGCCTGAGCGGAGAGCTCTTCAGAGGTTGAAGCCATCTCTTCGGCAGCCGCAGCGGATTGTTGCACCACCTGATCTAACTGCTGAATAGCCGTATTAATCTCTGATGCCCCTTTATTTTGCTCAATTGCTGAGGCACTAATCTCTTGGACTAAATCAGCCGTTTTTTGGATATTAGGCACCAGTTTTTCCAGCATTTCGCCCGCCTGCTCTGATATATTCAGGCTGTTACGCGACAATTCCACAATTTCACCTGCCGCACGCTGACTGCGCTCAGCTAGTTTTCTCACTTCAGCGGCAACAACCGTAAAGCCTTTACCATGTTCACCAGCGCGCGCCGCTTCAATTGCTGCATTCAGTGCTAGTAAGTTAGTCTGACGAGCAATTTCTTCGATAATATTGATGCGTTCGGTGATGTCTTTCATCGCCAGTACCGAGTCTTTCACCGCTTTACCGGACGAATCCGCATCATCGGCAGCTTGACTGGCTATCTGTTCGGTCTGTTTGGCATTATCAGCACTATGCGAGATATTGGCTGACATCTGTTCTACTGCCGATGAGATTTCTTCTAGCGAAGATGCTTGCTCGGTCGCGCCTTGAGCAATCTGCTGACCAGTACCGGAAAGTTGGACACTACCGGAGGCTACGTTGCCTGAAGCTTCTTTAATCCGTCCAACGATATCGCGTAATCGTTCATTCATTGAGCGCAATACACCATAAATATCATGTTCGCTGTATTTAGGATTAAAGCGCTGATTCAGGTCCCCTTCACCAATGGTCGATGCAATACGAGCAATCTCATTGATTCGAGTGACAACAATAATGGCGATTAAAACTGAAACCACAAATGAAACACCAAACAAGATGAGCAACACTCTAGCGGTAATCTCAAACGTCGTATTCGTTTCTAAAACCGTTTCATTCATGGTTTTATCGGCGCCATTTAACATCATAGTCAGATATTTGCTGGTTTCATTCATCGCTTGCGCCCCTTCCGACTCAAGCAACTCATAGGCGCGGGTATTGGTGTTTTCTCTATCTAATTCAAACACCTGTTTTTGAACATTGAGGTATTCATTGAAGCTACGAATAATGGCATCGATATCATGGCTCTGGTCAGGCAGTGCTTCTTGCTGAAGATTTTTTTCAATCAATGTTGCCTGAGCAATCATGGCATCAAGTTGCTCTTGGATTTTATCCATCCCTTGCTGAGATGTTGTGAGCAAAAAGATTTTTTCCAGTCGCTGAATTTCACCCATGTAATAGTTAAGCGATGCTAATCGTTCGTTTTCTTTAGCTAACAGTCGCAAATTATCGATATCAAGTTCATTAGAAACCTTGTAACTGATTTTTTCACACAACGTATTAATCTGAGCCATCAGTTTTTTGTATGCTTCTAACGCAACCGTTTCACTCATCTGAGTGGCTTTTAAATTGGTATTTTGCGACGCCAATTTAACCACTTTATGAATAACTTCTCGGTAATTCTTAAGATTGGTATCAAATTGAGTCAGCTGATCGGTGTATTGAGCGGGTAGCACTTTAGCTAAGCGGTTTTGCCTATCCATTAAGCGCTTATGTACGACATCAATATTTGCTTCGAGTTTTTTCTGGTTCGCTTCTGTCTTGGCCAGAATATACTCAGCAGATTCCATCCCCAGCTCAAGCAGATCTTGGCGCATTCGCGCTGTGAGGCGGATCACTTCAGCAGGACCTTCGACAATGAAATTCATCTCTGTGTTAGCACTTTGCAGTTTGCGTATACCTTGAAAACTGGTTGCCGCTAACAAGATGATTAACAAAACATAGCCCCAGATAATCAATGTTTTTAAAGTGATTTTCTTTAACATGTCAGTCCCTACCTGCCCATAGTTGGCATTGATTCCATTGGCGATTTCACTTCATCAACCAACTTGTTAATATCCAAAATCATTGCAACATCGCCATTACCAAGAATTGTTGCCCCCATTAACCCGGGAACATGTTGATAAAGCCGACTTAAACTTTTAATAACTGTTTGATACTGACCAATTACTTCATCAACCGTAATTCCCAGACGGTCTTTACCTGCATGAGTAATAACGGTCTGTTCGATGGCTGGTTGCTCGCCACCAATTGCAAAAAGCTCTCGAAGACGTACACACGAAATAAGTTCACCACGATTTTCAACAAGCCTTGCCCCATCAGCACTAGATTGCTCTTTAGCAAATGTTTCAATGCACTCTTCAACGACTGAGAGCGGAATGATGAAATGTTCACAGCCAACTCTGACCATTAACCCTTCAATAATGGCGAGCGTCATTGGCAAATAGATAGTCGTGATAGTGCCTTTGCCTGGATAGCTATCAATTTCAACCCGACCTTGTAATGATTCAATGGATGTTCGAACCACATCCATTCCTACACCACGGCCTGAAACATCCGACACTTTATCTGCGGTTGAAAATCCTGGTTCAAAAATAAGTTGGTAGATTTGGCTCGGGTCTAGTTCCTGATGCGCCCCGACTAATCCTCTTTGGCGTGCTTTAGATAAGATTTTTTTACTATCAAGCCCTGCGCCATCATCTTCAATCTTGATAAGAATTTGGCCGTCATGATGAAAAGCACTTAATAAAATGGTTCCTTTAGGGTCTTTGCCTGCATCAATACGCTGCTGAGGATGCTCAATACCGTGGTCCATGCTATTGCGCAATAGATGAACCAGTGGATCGCCTAGATGATCTAAAACCATCTTATCGAGCTCGGTTTCAGCACCTTCGGTTTTAAGCTGCACATCTTTATTAAGTTCATTACCTAAATCACGCACTAACCGCCGAAACCGCGCAAAAGTCGAGCCGATAGGTAACATGCGAATATCAAAGGCGGTGTCACGAAGCTCCGTTCCTAATAAAGAAAGCTCCTCAGCCAATGCATCCAGTTGCTCATTATGTTCAACCCGAGCGACCTCATTGAGACGCGCTTGCACAATCACCAGCTCGCCAATGAGATTCATCAGCATATCGAGCTTCGTCGAGGGTACTTTGACAATTTGCCCCTCAGCGGCAACTTTAGCCGTCGGCTTTTTATTTGCGCTTAGAACTTGTTTGCTCTCAGTTGTAGGTTTACTCGCCTGAGATAAGCTAAGGTCAGCTTTTGGGCCAAGCGCTGAGAGCTGCGCACAATCAAGCCAGCCTTGCTCTGCTAATGCTTGTGAACAACTCGCAAAATCGAGCGCACCGAGGCTATCGATTTGAATTTGCCAATCATCGCACACAAAAATAAAGACATCTTCAATGGCATTTTTGTTATCCGCAGCTTCCAGTAAAACCAATACACTCAGGTAGCAATTTTGCGGATCGAGTTGATCATAAGCGATTGGCTCAAGCTGATAAAAAGATGCCATCTGCCCCAAGCCTTCCAACTCTCTTAACAGAGGCAACAAATCAAACCCATCTTGAAACGCTAGCTCATTTGGTTTTATCTCAATGCGCCATAAAATAACGTCGCAAGATGCCTCTGTTGGTGCGATCAATGTTTGAGAGTTGGTATCTGATACTGGCGAGCGACTGGCAGCTTGCGGCGCAAAGTCTTGAATTTGTTGCGTCAGCATATCGCTCAGCTCAATCATCTGTGCGGTTGGTTCACTTTGCTCTAAAAGCTGTTGGATATGGTCTCGACATTTAAGAATAAGGCTAATCATGGGCCCAGAGAGCTCAAACTCACCATTACGGGCTCTATCAAAAAATGATTCTAAATGGTGCGTAAAATGCGAAAGATGATCAAACCCGACCATGCCAGCTGCACCTTTAATGGTATGCATGGCACGAAAGGCTAAATTGATCTGTTCATCATCGGGATGTTCTTCAAGCTCAAGCAATGCCGCCTCAAGCGTATCGAGATGCTCAAGAGCTTCTTGGCGAAAAATGTCTACCGCTTCACTCATCGGCATCTCCCTTGCCTTGGGCCCAAAGGCTCGCATCAATTAAGGCTAACGAGTGACTTATCGACTCATCAGCATTAACCACACTCAAGCTCTGGCCCTGCTCCAAAAGGCCTCGCTGCAAAAATAACAATAGCTGAATCCCACAGCTGTCAATTTCGCGGGTTTGGCTGGCGTCCATCTGCCAACTGACGCTCCATTGCTCTGGGTCAAGCCATTTGGCTGCCAGTTCCTGAACTTCATAGATGGTCAACGACTCAGGCAGTTGGCTAACAACAACTGACTCACTCATATCCGACCTTACATTAAGTTAATTTAGTCACAGCGCTGAGCAGGACTTCTGGTTTAAATGGTTTGACCAACCACGCTTTCGCTCCTGCAGCTTTACCTTCTTGCTTTTTATCCGCCCCTGATTCGGTGGTTAACATCAAGATTGGCGTAAACTTATAATCCGGTTTTTGCTTAGCCGCTTTTAAAAAACTAATGCCATCCATATTGGGCATATTTACATCGCAAACGATCAGATGAAATTTTTGGCCATTCAGTTTGGCTAATCCATCTTTGCCATCGACAGCTTCTACGACTTGGTGACCGGCACCGCGTAAAGCCATGCCGACAACCTGACGTACAGACGCTGAGTCATCAATGATCAAAATATTTTTCGACATACGCATCCCCCCTCTAGAAAAAAATCAGCTCGTCATCATCGGTGGCAGGTTTATGATGCTTCGCTGCACCATAAATAGTTCTTTCAATATCAGTTGTAGATCGGTTTTTCATATGTTCAAGTAATTGCTCAAGTTCACTGGCAAAACTATCCGCATCCGTAACAGGTTTGCTGACGATACTTAATAACTCTTCAAGGTTCTGCTCTGCATGATCGAGGATCTGACATAACCGGTCCTGAAACTGCAGGCGAACAATCACTTCTGAAATACGAGCACTGATGTCAGTACGCTGGCGAATCAGGTCTTTAGCATCATCGGTAATGGTTTGCATATGCTCATCGAGTTGACCCAGCGTCTCACTGATGGTCGCTTCATGTTCTTCGCGCTGATGGTGGACATCGCTAAAAGCGTTTTCGACTCGATTTGCTAACTTATCCATATCTCGACTAAATGAATCGATTGTTTGACTGATTTTGTCTCCGGTTTGCGCCGAGCGAGAAGCAAGCGTTCGAACTTCATCAGCAACCACAGCAAAGCCGCGGCCATGCTCTCCAGCGCGAGCCGCTTCAATTGCCGCATTAAGAGCCAATAAGTTGATTTGATCAGCAATTTTTTGAACTTCCTGCGAAGCCTTTTCAATGCCATCCATCTGCTCATGTAATGACGAAATCGCTTTAACGGTCTGTTGATCTCTTTGATCGGATTCAATCAACGTCTGCTTTTGCCCTTCAAATGCTTCACGAGCCATCTCGCTCACTTTACGAGCTAACAGCGAACGTTGGTCTAACTCTTGCTCTTCATCGGTTGCCACAACCGCATCCAAGTCGTTCACGATCTGTTCAAACTGCGCGCTTACCGTATTAACCGAGTTTTCCATATCTTCCCTAGAGCTTTCTAAAACACTTTTAAGCTTGGGAAGCATCGATTGTAAGTTCTTTGCAAGCAGAGCTAATTCATCAACCGAGCTATGGGAGTTATCGGTGGTATCAATAACTTGCTGCTCAACACTTTTAGAAAGTAATTTTTGTGATATCCAATAACTTGCTCCAGCGATTAACACGGGCAAAAGTACAAACCAGAGACTCAATTTTAGTGAGCTGATAACAAGCCAAAGAACACTCATCAACACCCATGCGAAAAATTGATAACGAAGAACTCGAGAAATTGCTTTTTGCAACACGCCGCCCCCATCGCTCACAAATATTTCCCCAAAAATCATTAAACTTATTTAAGACTAGCAGGCATTTAAAAAAATGCTGACGATGTTATTGAATGATTTAACAAAAACGATCAGATGAAGAAATAGGCTACAAAATGGGGGATTTTTGCTTAATTTCCATAAAATTTATATGGATATTAAGTAAATTTAACATAATGATTATTTTTTGAAGTTATCTTTTTACCGGCATAAATTTAAAGATGTCGTGCAGATTGATTTATCTCTGCATAAATGCGCCATCATCTAACCTTCAAGCACTTGATTGGATGTGTTGCTTTGATTAAAACGGATGACATTACGTTAAAACCGCTCCAAACAGCCCTACATCAGTGTGCTCAGCCTGCTATCGTTATAGTTGCTCTCGTTTGTCAGCCAAGTCTAAAAAAATAGATTTAAGCGTATCCACACATGGGTCGTGGCGAACATCAGGACTGGTGACCATATATAACGAGGTGAAATGATCAGGATAATGAACTGGGTCGACTTGGCGCATTTGGCCACTTTCGAGCATTGCTTTGACATGTCGATATGGCAGCCAACCATATCCCAATTGATTAAGTACCGCCTGAGTTGCTGAATCAACCGAGGTAAAATACCACGACTCACGAAATTTCGACTGATGAGTCTGCTGACTGCTCTTATCGACAATTTGAATCAATGGATAACGACTCAGCTGCTGCATTCGGAAAGTCTCTGGCACTTCAAACAAAGGATGTTCACTTGCCATCACCAGTGTTAAGCGCAGTTTTAACACAAATTGCTGATCAAGCTTTGATTGCTCACCCATTGCGACTATATATAAATCGCCACTGGCATTTTGTACTTCAAGCGCTCCCTCATCACGCACCACCTCTTTGACATGCACTTGCGTATTAGGATAACGCTGGTTAAACAACTTAAGCGCTTCAAATAATTCCTCTTTAGGCAACAGGCTATCAATCACTAAGCTCAGCACAGAGCGTTCACCACTGTGATAAGCCTGTGCCCGATGCTCCAGATCGTTCCAGTCATCAAGTAGCAATGACGCTTGTTCTAATAAAGAGCGCCCCTCGCTGGTTAACACTAAATGTCGCCCTTCAAGGGTCAACAATTTGAGTCCTAGGCGCTCTTGGAGTTGGTTTAACTGGTAGCTTACTGAGGGCTGACTGCGATGATAGGCATCTGCAGCTTTAGCAATACTGCCAAGCTCTACGACGGAGCGTAATAACAACCATTGTTCGAGTGTGCTTGAAAACATATAAAAATTTTTGAGGTGTTTAATTCAAAAATAGCGTTTTTTATAAAAAAAGGAAAGATATATAGTAGTTCGCATAGGGTTCACGGTGCTTCATTTGCTATTTTTCGAATCTTCGATAATACATTATCCAGCGGAAAATGATTTTTAGTGCATCGCACCGCCTACATAATTCCAAATCAAAGGAGACGTATTTATGTTTGATCAAAACGATTTAAGCGGCATCTTAGGCAAACACTTAGTTTACACCTATGACAATGGCTGGAACTATGAGTTCTATTTCAAAAATGCTACCACAGCTGACTATCGTATTCACAGCGGCATTGTTGGTGGTCGTTGGGTAAAAGATCAGAAAGTCTATCTGGTACGCGTTGCAGCTGATGTTTATAAAGTCTCTTGGACTGAACCAACTGGAACTGACGTTAGCCTTATTGCTAACTTAGCAGACAAAGTGTTCCACGGAACTATTTTCTTCCCTCGTTGGGTTATGAACAATCCAGAAAAAACCGTTTGTTTCCAGAATGACTTCATTCCAAAAATGGAAGCGTATCGCGCCGAAGGCCCCGCTTATCCAACTGAAGTAATTGATGAATTTGCAACGATTACGGTCGTACAAGATTGCGGTGAAAACAATGAGTCAGTAATTAACTGTCCACCTAGTGAACTGCCTGCAAACTTCCCTGAAAATCTAAAATAAGATTTTTTAAAGCATAATCTTTTAAGCTCGCGCCCTTTTAGCGCGAGCTTTTTTTGTCAATTGAACCTCATAAAATCATAAATAACTTTTATAATTTATAGTGTTAGGCTTTCATTCGTGCTATCTATCAGCTGGGCTTGGCAAAAAAATTTCCCCCTATCTAATTAGTGACTAGACTGAAAATAGTTGCCTAAAAAATGACAACGCGGGTCTGTATCAACCGATAACGACCTTATTGTGGGAATAAACCAGCATGAGTTGCGAATGGCAAATACATCACAAAATATCCATTACCACTGGCGACATGGAACATACACCTACCTAGCTGCGTTAGCACTTATCGCATTATTAGCGGTTTGTTCGCATTATTTAGTTCAAGGCATAGTCACCCAACAAGAAGCAACCGCTCGAATAGTGAATTTGGCTGGTCGGCAACGGATGCTGTCACAGCGAATTACGCTGTTTGCTGGCGATATTACTAATAACAAAGAAAATAGTTATAAGTTGGCCAATGAGTATCAACAATCGATTGAACAAATGACGCAAGTTCATGAGGCTTTACTCAATGGCTCGAAAAAATTGCAAATCCCAGCCCCGACTTCACGCTCAATTCTAGATATCTTTTTAAAACCGCCGGTCAATCTTGACCAAAAAGTGACTCATTTTTTACATCTTGCCAGCACCTTAACCAGCGATAACATGAGCGCGGAGCGTCAACGCGAACTGTTTAATCAGCTTAAGCTCAGCGCCTATCATGAAATGTTGCAATCACTTGATACGTTAGTTTTTCGATATCAAAAAGAGAGTGAAATTGCGATAAAGCAGTTGCAGTTTTATAACCGAATTTCACTCGGTGGAATGCTTTTAACATTATTACTCGAAGCTGTTTTTATCTTTAGGCCATTGCTGCTCAATCTCTACCGCAGAGAAAAGCAATACGTCGCACTGCTCAAGCAAAAAGAGCAGGAAATTGCCGATCATGTTCGCTTTCAGGTCTTTAATGATTATTTAACGAAACTACCGAATCGACTCGCCATGCTAGAGCGAGTCCAAACTTGTATTCAACTCGTCAAACACAATCGAACTCACTTAGTGGTGATTGCAATTAGTCTAAATCGCTTTAGTAGCATTAACGAAAGCCTTGGCCATGAGAATGGCGATCGGTTACTTATTGAGTTGGCCAACCGTTTGAATCAATTTGTCGATCAAAAGTGTTATGGCTTTGTCGGACGAATTGTCGCAGATGAATTTGCGATGGCGATTGATATATCAAAAAGCTCAGCTGAAATTCCGCAGTTATTGCGCCAATTGTCCGCTTTGATTCATATGCCCATTTCATTGCCCGGCCCACAGACTCAAGATGTCCAGCTCTCAGCATCATTTGGCTTGGCATTTTACCCCGATGATGGCCAAACCCCTTATGAGTTAATGCTGCACGCCAACCAAGCCATGCGCACAGCCAAAACAGAAGGTGGAGAAAACTTCAGAATTTTCTCACCAACCATGACATCGCAAATATCACGGCGAAGCTGGATTGAGCAACACCTGCGCCATGCGCTACATGAACAGGGGCAACTGCAACTGGTCTACCAGCCTAAAGTTGATCTGCAAACCTATCAACTGATGGGAGTTGAGGCGCTATTGCGCTGGAATCATCCTGAAGAAGGGCCATTATCACCCGCTGAGTTTATTCCAGTTGCTGAAAGCTCAGGTCTGATTCTTGAAGTGGGTGAATGGGTACTCATTCAGGCCTTTAAACAGATGGCTAAATGGCAAAGTCAAAATCTAGCCATTAAAGTTGCGGTGAACATTTCGGTCAAGCAACTGCTAAAAGAGAATATCAGCCAATCGATTATCGCCATGGCTGGACGCACTCGAATAAACCCAGCGATGGTGCAAATTGAGATTACCGAAGATCATATGATGGAGAACCTCACTCAAATTATTAACGAGTTAAAAATGCTGGAAAAATTTGGGTTTGAACTCGCGATTGACGATTTTGGGACGGGTCATTCAAGCCTTGCTAGGCTGCGTAATCTTCCTGTGAAATATCTAAAAATTGACCGCAGTTTCGTTTCAAATGCCCCCCACGACCATAAAGATGCGCAGCTGGTTGCCGCCATTATTGATATGGGGCATTCACTCAATAAAGTGATCATTGCCGAAGGAATTGAAACAACTCAACAAATGGAGCTTTTACAAACACTAGGATGTGAGCAAGGTCAGGGATTTTTATTCGCAAAACCGTTAAAACCTGAAGAGTTGATGAAGTTTGTTCATTTAAATCAAATCAATCCAACACCCTATACCAGCGAATCACAAGCGATTTAATTGCACCAATATAGTGATGTTGAATCATATTAGTGCGAATCGCCTATAACTTTGGTTTATACCCCGCCTACTATCAAAAATTCAATCATTAAAACGTAAAAAGTAATACGAATATACTGACACAAACTTACGTAATTTGACATTTCGGAATAAAAATCTTAAATCGGACTAATTTTTAGCCTAATGATTCAAGCAATCTCTTAGTTGGAATATTTCTTGCGTTTGTTTTGTCTGAAATGATGAAAAACGTGATGCCACGCATTCGCTTAGGAATTGATAGAAGGAGTCAAGCATGGCTGGTGGAGCATTAAAACAAAAATTAGGATTACTCGATCTAACCTTATTAGGGATTGGTTCGATGATCGGTTCAGGTTGGCTTTATGCCGCCTTAAATAGTGCAGGTTACGCAGGGCCTTTAAGTGGTTACTCATGGGCACTTGGGGCTGTCATTGTATTGATGATCGGGCTTGTGTTTGCTGAGCTTTCAGCCAGTATTCCACGCGCAGGTGGGTTTGTGCGTTATCCAAACTTCACGCACGGCAACCTGGTCGGATTTGTTATCGGGATTAGCGCATTACTTGCTTATACCAGTACTGCTGGCGTTGAAGTTGAAGCCGTTCGCCAGTATGCCATGTATTGGTGGCCAGCTCTGGGTCATAAAGACGGAAGTCCAACTGATTTGGGCTTTATCATGCAAATTGCGCTGTTGATTTTCTTCTTCTTGCTTAACTATTGGAGTGTTAACTTCTTTGGTCGCATCAACACGATTGTCACCGCCATTAAATTCATTGTACCTATTATTGCAATTGTTACCTTCTTTGGTTATTTCAAAAGCTCCAATATGGACGTTCCATCAACTCATCCTGGTGGTACCCATGGCATCTTTGAATCATTAACTGGTGCTGGGATTGTTTTTGCGTACTTAGGTTTTCGCCAAGCAGTCGATTTTGCCAGTGAAGCGAAAAATCCACAGCGTAATGTGCCATTAGCAATTATCTTGGCAATGGTCGCCAGCTTTATCATCTATATGTTGCTGCAATTTGCATTTATGGGTGCAGTGCCATCTGATCTGTTACACAAAAACGGTTGGCACGGTCTAACTGCATTGTTCCAATCACCTTACGCTGATTTAGCGCGTTCATTAGGGATTGCTTGGCTGATTAACTTAATCCTGATTGATGCGGTTATTTCACCAGCTGGAACCGGTAACATCTACCTAGCAGGGGCTAGCCGAGTACTGTTTGCTTGGGCTAAAAACGGCCATCTGTTTAAAGTCTTTGGTCAGGTTGATGAAAAATCAGGTGTTCCTCGGGGCGCATTATGGCTGTCTCTTGTCCTAGCCATTGGTTGGACATTACCATCACAGTTCCAAGTATGGGGCGGCTTAATTGCGGCAGTTACTTCTGCGACCGTATTTACCTATATGCCAGGCCCTGTCAGCGCTGCAGTATTTCGTGCTCGCCGTCCGGATATTAAACGTCCGTTTAAACTGCCAGCATTTGCCATCATTAGCCCGCTTGCGTTCATTGCCAGTACTTTGCTTGTTTACTGGAGTGGTTGGGCGGTTAACGAATTGCTATTACCAGTATTTGCCATCGCGTGGATTGGTTATGCGCTGTTGGGTAAAAAAGAAAACGGCATGGCAGATGAAATTAAACGAAGCCTGTGGTTACTCGTTTACTATGTGGGTCTGTATATCATCTCCGCATTAGGTACCTTTGGTGGTACAGGCACGTTAGGTTCAATCAGCGCTATCGTAGTCTTGGTTGTACTGTCTCTGGTGGTTTATTACTGGGGCGTTAGCTGCGCTTATGAAAAACCCGTGATTCCAGATGAAAACGATGAATACCAACTGGATTTTGAAAGCAATATGGCATCAGTTCACTCATAATATTTAGCCATTGCATGATAAAGCCACCGCTTAAGGTGGCTTTATCTTCTCTGTTGAAGAAAGTGATTAATTCGTTAACTTTTGCCGTTTTCTAAGCTCTGGGAACCACCACATCCACAACCCCACAACCACCAAAGTGCCAACCCCACCAATCGCTACCGCACCAACAGCGCCAACTAAACTTGCCAGTACGCCGGATTCAAATTCACCGAGCTGATTGGAAGTATTAATAAAAATTGAATTAACCGCACTAACCCGGCCGCGCATCTCATCTGGCGTTTCAAGCTGCACCAGCGCCCCTCGAATCACCATACTTACCATATCGAATGCACCTAACAGAGCTAAAGCCAGCAGTGATAACCAAAGCCACTGGGAAAAAGAAAAGACCAAGGTTGCCACACCAAAGGCGGCCACTGAGGCAAACATAATCATCCCAACATGGCGACTAATAACGTGCTTAGCCAACCAAAATGACATCAATAATGCCCCCACAGCAGGTGCACCGCGCAATAATCCAAGCCCCCACGGCCCAGTATGCAGAATGTCTCGAGCAAAGATAGGGAGCAAAGCGGTCGCTCCGCCCAAAAGCACGGCAAATAAGTCTAGTGAGATAACGCCTAAAATAACTGGGCGCTTACGAATAAAGCTCACACCAGCAAATACAGTTGCAAAGGAGGCAGCGCTGCGAGGCCGTTTAATGGCAGGCAAAGGCACATGAAACATGCAGACTACCGCTAGAAAATACAGCAGTGCAGTGGTGATATAAACGACATCAGCACCTGCAATATAAAGAAAGCCTCCCAGAGCTGGCCCAACAATCGAGGCCATTTCACTGGCGGAACTATTCAGAGCAAGGGCTCTTGGCAAAAGCTTCTCAGGCACCAAACTTGGCACAATGGATTGCATGGCCGGAAATTCAAACGCCTTAAAGGTGCCAATCCACACCAATAGTCCAAAAATTATCCATTTATCGACTATTTGATAAAAGCTCATCAACGCCAGAACAGTAATCGCAATCAGCTCACTGATGCGAGTCACCACAATAATCTGTCGACGCGCAAAGATATCCGCCACATGTCCAGCTGGCAACGCTAATACCAGTGAAGGTAAAAATTGGGCTAAACCAATGAAACCAAGATCCAAAGCATTCCCAGTTAGGGCATAAATCTGCCACCCCACGGCCACTGAGAGCATCTGAAAACCAAATCCAGACGCTAGCCGAGTCAGCCAAAACCAGAGAAATCCCTTTTGTTGCAAAAGCGAAGATGAAGGCCCCTCGTTATTGTTCATAAATTCCTCATAATGTGATGCTCCCTTTCGCATTGTCATCTCGCATGCGATAACATTTACGTTACAATTATGATAAAATCCACACTCAACTACTAACTACAATCAAGAGTGAGTCACCATTTCAAAGAAAAGGGAGACCTTGATGAATAGTTTCAATACTAAGACGCAACTGGATGTTGATGGCGCAAGTTATACCATCTATCGTCTTGACCAACTTCCCCAATGGGAGCAAGTACGCCGCCTACCCTATTGTCTAAAAGTGTTACTTGAAAATTTACTACGCAAAGAAGATGGACATCTCGTTCATCCGGAGGATATTCAGGCCATCATTGACTGGCAGCCGGATAAAATAGCAACCGACCAAATTGCTTTTACCCCAGCTCGAGTGATATTGCAAGATTTTACCGGCGTTCCAGCGGTGGTGGATTTAGCGGCAATGCGCGATGCGATTGTGAAGCTAGGCGGGAAACCTGAGCAGATAAATCCACTAGAAATGGTCGACTTAGTCATCGATCACTCGGTCATGGTCGACCATTTTGGCTCAAAGCAAGCACTTAATAAAAACATCAGCATTGAGTTTGAGCGCAACCGCGGACGCTATCAGTTTCTGCGTTGGGGCCAGCAGGCATTTAGTAATTTTCGAGTCGTGCCACCTGGCACCGGGATTGTCCATCAGGTCAATCTTGAATATCTGGCCCAATGCGTCATAACTAAAACTGAAGATGGACAAACACTTGCCTATCCAGACACATTGGTCGGCACCGACTCACACACAACGATGGTCAACGGCCTTGGCGTTTTAGGCTGGGGCGTTGGTGGTATTGAAGCAGAAGCCGCGATGCTCGGCCAGCCAGTCAGTATGTTACTGCCACAGGTCGTTGGTTTTGAATTAACAGGTGAGCTTCCTGAAGGCGCAACAGCCACTGATTTAGTGCTTAAAGTAACCCAAATGTTACGCGAGCGTGGTGTCGTTGGTCAGTTCGTCGAATTTTTCGGAGATGGACTGGCAAACCTACCGCTGGCCGACCGTGCAACCATCGCCAATATGGCACCGGAATATGGCGCAACATGCGGTATTTTTCCAATCGATGAGCAAACCATTGACTATTTACGCCTAAGTGGTCGAGACGATAAACAAATACAGCTCATAAAAACTTACGCCAAAGCGCAAGGATTATGGCGAGAACCGGGCGCCACGCCCGCTCAATATAGCACCACTGCACTTACTCTTGATTTAAGTGGTGTTGAACCTAGCTTAGCAGGCCCCAAACGGCCCCAAGATCGAGTTCCTCTTTCTCAAGCAAGTAGTGCCTTTGAACAGCAGTTATCACTTTATGGCCACTCTCTATCACGCTTTGATGATGAAGGTGGCGGCGGAAATGATGAACAAATTGCCAGCTACAATTTGCACGATGAAACAAGATCTCTGCAACATGGTGATGTGGTCATCGCCGCCATTACCTCGTGCACCAACACCTCTAATCCGGCGGTTATGATAGCCGCTGGATTAGTCGCTAAAAAGGCCGCAGAATTAGGCCTTAAAACCAAACCATGGGTAAAAACCTCGCTAGCACCTGGCTCTCAGGTTGTGCCCGCTTATTTAGATAAAGCCGGATTATCCGAGTCTCTCAATCAATTGGGATTTGAAGTCGTTGGGTTTGGTTGTACCACCTGTATTGGTAACTCAGGGCCTCTGCCAGAGAATATCAGTCAAGCGATAGTCAAAGATGACTTGGTAGTGGCATCGGTATTAAGTGGCAATCGCAATTTTGAAGGGCGGATTCACAGCGAAGTGAAAATGAACTACTTAGCCTCTCCGCCACTGGTTGTAGCATACGCACTAGCGGGGTCGATGAGAGTCGATCTCTATCACGACCCCATCGCTATGACAGCCAAGGGCAGAGCCGTTTACCTTAAAGATATCTGGCCAACCCAGCAAGAGATTGCTACCCTCATCAGCCAATGCATCGATGCGAAGCTCTATCACAAATATTATCAGGACGTATTTAAAGGCAGTCAGCAATGGCAAGACTTACCGACGCCAACCTCGCAAACCTACAATTGGCCTGATTCAACCTATGTCAAAAATCCCCCTTATTTTGAGCATATGAGCCAAACGCCGCCGCCACTTAAAGAGATAACGAACGCGCGCTGTTTAGTCAAAGTGGGTGATTCCATCACCACGGATCACATCTCACCGGCTGGAAGCATCAAGGCCGATAGTCCAGCAGGGAAATACCTAATCAGTGAGAATGTTGCACCTAAAGACTTTAATAGCTTAGGAAGTCGCCGCGGAAACCACGAGGTCATGATGCGTGGGACATTCGCCAATGTTCGGCTAAAAAACCAACTTGCACCTGGAACTGAGGGCAGTTTTACCTGCTATTTTCCAAGCTCTGAAATTACCGATATCTACAGCGCTGCGATGAAATATAAAAAAGAGCAAACGCCACTGATTGTTCTCGCAGGCAAAGAGTACGGCACCGGTTCGAGTCGGGATTGGGCGGCTAAAGGTCCCAAATTATTGGGTGTCGAAGTGGTTATAGCCCAAAGTTATGAGCGGATTCATCGCTCTAATCTCGTTGGTTTTGGCATTTTACCGCTGCAGTTTAAAGATGGTGAGAGTGCAGACACACTCGGTCTTCAAGGGGATGAGCTCTTTAGCTTTGAGTCAGTTGCAAATTCTCCTAAAACCTTAACGGTTCGCGCCAAATCACCAACTTCACACAAAACAACTCAATTTGACGTTTTGGTGCGTATCGATACTCCTGCTGAGTGGGACTATTATCGTCACGGCGGAATTTTGCACTACGTGTTACGTAATTTAACCCACTAAGTCATCGCTACCCCATCATCAGGCTAGGCTTTTTAGCTTAGCCTGCCCGTTTCGATTTCCTATCCTTATTTCATTTCAAACCTTTATGTGAGCGTCATCTCATATTTCTAATTTATTAGATAAAACACAAAAGAAGGATCAAGATTTAATGATCTAGATCAAAATTAAATTAATCTAATGTTAAACTTAAAATACAGTTACTTCATAAAACAAAGATAAAAAACATCATATTAAAAATTTAACTAATTGAAATAAAACAATTTAATTAATTAACAACAAAAACGATAAAAACGAACATGCTGTCAATTATTACTAATAGAGTAACTAAATTAGCAATGTGTTTATTGATGATAATTACCTAAAGCTTAAACTTTATACCATCTTATGCACGTTCTGGATGGCTTTTAAAACCCAGCAGAACGCAGTAGTTCATCTAATGAGGAGGCTTCAAATGCCGCAAAGTACTACGTCGGAGCGTAAGTGGAATACTCGGCGAGAAGAAAAACAACGTCGAATTGCATCCGTTGCTTCAATGAGCAATGGGAAAGTCCTTGCCACTGACGATATTATTCCTGCCCTAGAAAAATTAATTGCCCCACACGACCGGGTAATTTTAGAAGGGAACAACCAAAAACAAGCTGACTTTTTGTCACGCTCTTTGGCATCAGTAAACCCCGATGTTTTGCATGACTTGCATATGCTTATGCCAAGTGTCGGTCGCTCTGAACACTTAGATTTATTTGAAAAAGGGATCGCTCAAAAACTAGATTTTGCATTCTCAGGCCCACAGAGTCTGCGTATCGCACAATTGGTTGAAGACGGTCAACTCGATATCGGCGCAATCCATACCTATATTGAGCTGTACTCTCGCTTGTATGTCGACTTAATCCCTAACGTTGCTTTAGTCGCTGGCTATAAAGCAGACCGTAAAGGGAATCTTTATACCGGTCCAAGTACAGAAGATACCCCAGCACTGGTTGAAGCCGCTGCATTTAAAGATGGGATCGTAATTGCGCAAGTTAACGAAATCGTCGATGACGAAGAAGACCTGCCACGTGTTGATATCCCAGGCTCTTGGATTGATTTTGTGGTTGTTGCTGACCAGCCGTTCTTTATCGAACCGTTGTTCACTCGTGACCCTCGACTGATTAAACCTGTTCACATTCTGATGGGGATGATGGCGATTAAAGGGATTTATGCAAAACATGAAATCCAATCGCTTAACCACGGTATTGGCTTTAATACCGCAGCCATTGAACTGCTATTGCCAACCTATGGTGAACAGTTAGGCCTTAAAGGCAAAATCTGTAAACACTGGACATTGAACCCACATCCAACATTGATACCTGCCATCGAAAGTGGCTGGGTTGAAACCGTTCACAGCTTTGGTGGTGAACTGGGGATGGAAGAATATATCCGTCACCGTCCTGATGTGTTCTTTACTGGTAGCGATGGCTCAATGCGCTCTAACCGGACCATGTGTCAGCTGGCAGGTCAATATGCCGCAGACATGTTCATCGGTTCGACACTGCAAAGCGATGCTGACGGTAACTCATCAACAGTGACTCGCGGTCGTATCTCTGGTTTCGGTGGTGCGCCAAACATGGGTCACGATCCACACGGTCGTCGTCACGCAACCAAAGCATGGTTGGACTTGATTACTGAACCAAATCCAGTCGCTCGCGGACGCAAACTGGTCGTCCAAGCGGTTGAAACCTTCCAAGCGGGTAACAAACCAACTTTCGTCAACGAACTTGATGCGGTTGAAGTTGCTAAACAATCAGGCATGCCACTGGCACCTGTCATGATTTACGGCGATGACATGACTCACCTGTTGACCGAAGAAGGGATTGCCTATCTGTACATGGCTAAATCCGATCAGGAACGTCGTGACATGATCGCAGCCGTTGCTGGTATCACTGATATCGGTATGAGCATTACTCGCGAAAAAGTCAGCAAATTGCGTCAAGAAGGCAAAGTAGTATTCCCTGAAGATTTGGGAATTCGCCGCGCCGATGCAACTCGTTCAATGCTGGCAGCCGGTAGTGTCGCAGACCTCGTTGAATGGTCAGGCGGTCTCTATCAACCACCAGGTAAATTCCGGAGCTGGTAATGCTAAATCTCTTAGTTGATCAAAAAAGTGCACAGCAACTCGCCCAGCAACTGTCCCAACTGGCAACTCAGGCACTACTTGATGAAGTACGCCTGACCCCCAAACCTGGGTTAGTTGACATGCGCAGTAATGGCGCCCATAGCGATTTAACTCTTGAGCTGATGGAACGCTCAGCCAATAGCTTGACTGACACATTCTATGCCATCGCCAAGGCCAGCTATGACAGCCCAGCGGATGTCTCATTGCGAGCCGAAATCGGCCATTTGGGACGCTTGGGTGAAAAAGTCATGCTCGAAGCAACAGATGGAGTGAATACCCATCGCGGCGCTATCTGGGCATTAGGACTTATCGTCAGCGCTGCTGCTATGCATAAAGGTCAATGTAAGAGTCTTTACCAACTCACACAAACAGCCGCAACTCTGGCGCGCATCCATGATCCACGCCAGAAACAACAGTTTAGTAAAGGCAAACACGCCAGCATGCGCTATCGCATTCCTGGAGCTAAAGAACAGGCTCAACAAGGATTCCCGCATGTGATGCAACTTGGTTTACCAAGGCTTCGTGAAAGCCGCCAAAACGGCGCTAATGAAACACACGCTCGCGTGGATGCTCTGCTGGCCATGATGGCAACTCTCACCGACACCTGTGTTTTATCCCGAGGCGGATTAACAGCCTTGAATACAATTCATCAGGGTGCTCAAGACGTGTTAGCTGCTGGCGGCATGGCCACATCAGCTGGGCAACAACGGTTTGCCAAGCTCGATAGCGACGCCATGCAACTGTTTGTCTCCCCTGGTGGAGCTGCGGATCTGTTATCAGCAACTTTGTTGTTGGACTGGTTAGCACCAGAGCCAACATCCAACCCAAACTGAGGGTGTTATGGAGCATATCAAATTTACTTTACCGGCAACCCAATCGTTGCCTAATGCCGCACAGGTCGGTGTCGTTGCTTCAGGTGATCTTGAAGCACTGTACAAACCTGGCGAAGGTGACCAACTCGCTATCGCGATCGTCACTTCACAAGAAAACAGTCAAAGCTTGTGGAAAAACCTGTTTGAGCGCATCAGCGCAGCAATCGACTTACCAGCTGGTGAGTTAACGTTGCACGACTCAGGAGCGACTCCGGGTGTTGCACGGCTGAGAATTGAACAAGCGTTAGAGGAGGCTCGTGATGCTTAATCGTGCCAGCTTTATTGAACTGAATGCTCGCAAACGTGCGCGTCTGATACTTGATGACGGCTCATTTCGGGAAATTTTAGGGCCTTTTGATGATATCGAATCTCCTTGGTTAGAACCGCAAGGGATTACGCCGCAGTCTGACGATGGCATGGTCGTAGCCAAAGGCACCATCGATGGTAAACCAAGTGTTGTTGTTGCTATCGAAGGAAGCTTCCAAGGCGGCAGTATGGGCGAAGTTTCAGGTGCAAAAATGGCCTGTGCCATTGAACTTGCCGCTGAAGATAACCGTCAGGGCAAAGAGACTCAGGTCGTATTGTCTCTTGAAACGGGTGGTGTTCGTCTGCAAGAAGCCAACTTAGGTCTTGCTGCTATTGCTGATATTCACGCGGCTATCGTTGATGCACGCCGCTACGTTCCCGTAATCGGAATTATCACCGGTACCGTTGGTTGTTTCGGTGGGATGTCAATCGCCGCTGGTCTGTGTTCAAAACTCATTGTAACCCGCGAAGCGCGTTTAGGCCTAAACGGACCACAGGTTATCGAACAAGAAGCCGGCATCGATGAATACGATTCACGTAATCGTCCATTTATCTGGAGCATGACTGGCGGCGAAGTTCGCGCAGCAACAGGCTTTGCCGATAAGTTCGTAAACGATTCACAAGATGAAGTTTGCTCAGCGGTTAAAGCACTTATCGCCGAAGGTGTTCCAGCGTCAAACCGCTCTGATCGCTATGACGAGTATCTGAGCAAATTTGCCAGCTACGACGGCCAGCAGATCGACGCGCAAACTGCTAAACAGCTGTTTAAATAGGAGGAAATTTTATGTCTATACAATTAACTCGCGGAGCCACCTGGTTCAAACAGCTGACTAATAACGCACCTCTGGCTGAAGGTTTTTGTCCATCAGTTCAGGTTAGCGATGCAACTATCGGCGAACAAACCGCTCGCTTTATTGCAGTCGTTGCAGATGAAAATAACAAATTTCCACGCGCAAAAGGTGGCCAGGTTGGCATCTTAGAAGGCTGGAATCTAGCTAAAGCCGTTACTGAAGCGGTAATTGCTGACAGCGATAAAGACGTAAAACGTCCAATCATTGCAGTGATTGATGTGCCAAGTCAGGCATATGGCCGCCGCGAAGAAGGCTTTGGTATTCACCAAGCATTGGCAGGTGCAGCAGGTGCCTATGCCAAAGCTCGCTTGGCAGGCCATCCAGTCATCGGTTTGATCGTAGGTAAAGCCATGTCTGGTGCCTTCTTGGCACATGGTTATCAAGCAAACCGCTTGATTGCTATTGATGATAGTTATGTCGAAGTTCATGCAATGGGTAAAGACTCAGCGGCTCGTATCACGCTTCGAAGCGTAGAGTCATTAGAAAAACTGGCGTCAACCATTCCACCAATGGCTTATGACATTAAAAACTATGCCAGCCTCGGCATTCTCGATGAACTGGTCAATGTTGCAAATGCTGACCAGCCTGATGAAACAGCGCTAAGCGCTGTGACCAACAGTATTGTTCATCAGATTAGCCAAGCTCGGGCAAACGGCTCGTCGTTAGAAAATCGTTTAGGCGCTGAGAATCGTAAAAGCTCTAGCACTGTTCGTGAGCTAATGCGTCAGCAGTGGGCTTAACTAAAAAACTAACAACAACAGCCTATTAATAATAGAAGGCCGGTTTCGGCTGGCCTTTATAAATTAAATTTTTATGAGTTGAAAAAAATGACTTATGTAATTATTAACGCACTGACACCAATCTTTGTCATCATGATCCTGGGCTTTTGGGCCGGTAAAGCGAAGATGGTTGATAACCAAAACGTATCACTTTTAAACATTTTTGTGATGGACTTTGCTCTGCCTGCTGCATTGTTTAGTGCAACAGTTAAAACCCCTTGGTCAGGCATTGTTCATCAGGGATCACTGATTGTGATTCTGACATTATCGATGTGGATTGCTTACGCAGCCATGTACTTTATTGCCACTAAAGGCTTTAAAAAATCACCACAAGACTCAGCAGTATTAACACTGACTGTTGCACTGCCTAACTACGCAGCTTTAGGTTTGCCAATCTTAGGAAGTGTCTTCGGTGGTAGTTCTGCAACATCACTGGCAGTTGCTGTATCGATTGCCTGTGGTTCAGTATTAATGACACCATTTTGTCTGCTTATCCTGGAACGTGAAAAATCACGTGCCGCAGGAACGGCTCAGGGTTCAACATTATCAATGTTGCCTGTTTTAATGTGGCGTTCATTTAAAAAACCAATTGTGTTAGGTCCACTGTTAGGTGTTGTTCTTTCAGCGATTGGCCTGCATATGCCACACATCGTGCTGCATGCAATTAAACCACTTGGAATTGCCGCAACTGGTGCTGCATTATTCTTAACTGGTGTTATCCTTTCTGCACGTAAACTGACTATCAACAAAGCAGTTATTGTTTCATTCTTAATCAAAAACTTAATCCAGCCATTTATCGCTTGGGGCTTGATTGTTATCTTCGGTATCCAGCCACAAGTTGCTGTAACAGCTATCTTAATGATTGCACTGTCTGCAGGTTTCTTTGGTGTCGTATTTGGTAACCGATTTGGTGTTCAATCACCGGATGCTGAAGCAACACTGTTATTAAGCTCTGCTTTATGTATCGTGACACTGCCACTGTTCTTGTCACTGACATCCGGCATGATGCACTAATCAGCTAAGGATATAACCATGCAATTAACGCCTCATGATTTAGTCTGGATTGATACACTCGATGCACTGCACCTTAGTGATGCGATGCCTGAGTGGGTCAAACAAACCTACCGACACAACTTACCCGTTGTTGTCCGTCGGGACCAAAAACGTGAGGGGTTAATTGCTGCTGGTATTCGCGGAAAGTTGCGCAGTGAGCGCCAAGCTTGCTGGGTTGAAACAGACCATATTATTAAAGTCGTTCAGCCACACGACATCATCGACGCGCAATACTGGCAACATTATGACTGGAACCATTTACCAGTCGTTAAAAGCCTCATCCAGCTAGCCGAAATTAATTGGCCACAATCATGGGGCGTCACCGGTAGCTGTGGCTATTCACTTGCTACCGGCCATATGGCGATGCGGGCCCAGAGCGACTTAGACCTGCAAGTCATATCCTTCAATCGCCCTGAACCGGATGATTTTAAGCTCATTTTAAAAGCGATTGAAAATCTACCGGTACGTGTAGATATTCAGCTAGAAACACCATCAGGTGGCGTTGCTTTAAATGATTGGCTCAAACACCCTGAACATGTTTTAGTAAAAAGTAATACTGGCCCCTATTTAAGCTCAGATCCATGGTCACAAACGCAACCGGAGGCGTAATGAAAGTCATCTTCACTTTTCCAGGTCAAGGACCCCAGTATATTGATATGCTCGATGACCTTCCTCAGCATGAAATCACCCAATCGCGCCTTAACCAAGCCAGCGAAATCCTCAATGAAGATGTCTTAGCACTAGATACCGAACAAGCACTGAAAGATACCAGAGCTGTTCAGTTATGCCTGTTAATCAGCGGTGTTATTCACAGTGAAGTGATGATCTCGCACGGTATTACCCCAGATATGACCTGCGGTTTATCCATCGGTGCCTTTGCTGCCGGAGTTGTGTGTGGGGCTCTTGATTTTAGTGATGCACTATCAATTGTCGCACTGCGAGGCCGACTGATGCAGGATGCTTACCCGCAAGGATATGGACTCACAGCGATTAAAGGATTATTTATTAATCAGGTAGAAGCGATTGTTCAACAGATTAATAGCCCTGAAACACCATTGTATTTAGCCAATATTAACTCTGAGCAACAGTTAGTTGTCGCCGGCAACGAAGAAGCCATGGCAAATGCCATTGAGCTTGCCAATGCTCAAGGTGGGGGCGGAACACGGCTGCAAGTGAGTGTGCCCTCGCACTGTGAGCTGCTCAATGAACCGGCACAAAAACTTACCGGCGCCATGCAACAGGTCCAATTTAATCGACCAAAATGTGCCTATTTAAGTGGTTCCACAGGCCGCGTATTATGGCAAGGCGATAAAATCAGAGATGATTTAGCCATGAATATGGCCCGCCAAGTGAAGTGGAATGAAGCGATGGTCAGTGCTTATCAGCGCGATATTCGCCTGGCGATAGAATGTCCGCCAGGCTCGGTACTCACTCGATTGACCAAACCCGTCATGACCGATGGCGAGGCTCTAAGCGTTTCGCAAACACCGCTACAAACCATTATAAGACTGGCTGAGCGCACCCATCAGGCACGCTATTAGTTGGCGGCTTGACCTTTAGCGGTTGAATTTTGTTCAAATTAAACGCATTTTAAATGCGCTCTGCTTGCTGTTGGCCATCATAAAGTTTGTTAAAAATAAAAGGATTGGGACCGATTTTGCCTTGTTATACGATTACAGTGATTCATGCACATACTTTGTCTCTTGAAAAATTGTGCTCAGCTCCCAGTAGCGGTTTAGGGTACTACCAGATACAAAGTTGATTTCGCCTTTAGTAGCGGCGCCATTGACGTTGTGCATTAGCTCTTTGATTCCATCAAGCTGTAGCTTTGCTGAATCTCTGGACTTCTCGACCAATACCAGTTCCCTGAACGAATTCACTAAAGGCTTGAGTCTGTCAGCCATTTTGGATGAGTACTCTCTACGGGAATCCAAATCATAGCCCTCAAGCCCTTCGACAATGGCCTGTAACGTTTCTGCTAGTTCTTTTGCTTCCGATGCTAGAGTCATGGTTTTTTCATATAACGCCCGCATTTGCGGCTAGTTTGAAGCGCAGCGGAAAACCAGTCCAACAACATGCGCTTGTTAGGCCTTGATTGGCAAATTACCATAAACTGTTCCCCACGCTTTAGATAATAAAGCTATCTCTTCACTTGAGTATTTTTCCTGATAGGCGATGGCCATAACAGCGCACAAATAGCTGTTACATGTTTTTGACCACTCATCATCTAGTGATAGGTTGCCTTCATCATCAGATAGTATGGCTTGACCACCAGTAATCTCGTTGGCTTTTTCAAATACTTGAGAATAGATTATTTTGAATACATTATTATAGGTGAACAACCTTCATCTCCGGGCATCGCGATAGTATTTTGATGGTTTCTTCCTTAAAATGGAGGCTGATCGTCCTTAGTACCACCAAAAATATTCCAACCTTTTGAATAAAGTTCCAAAGCTTGATCAGGGAAGGTGCCTGCCAATTTCTTTGCTTTATCAAGATCAATGTCACTTGTTGATTCGATGACTTTTAAAACCCCAGCCCCATAGCCCCCAAATAGAATGCTAAGAGGTAGCTTCTCAATAATCTTTACGCCATTGGCCCGTGTATATTTTGCGTTTTGACGAAGACCAGTATTCTTTGCCTCATCTATGACTTCTGCTCGCCAAAGCGAGCCTGGCCACTTAGCAATAGTCATATTTTCGAATCCGTGATCCACCACTATCCAAGGCGGACCCTTTTTCTTGTTCTTGATGGTTTGGCCTTCAAGGGCATTTTTTAATATGCCTTCGTCGCTATCTGCGACATAAATGTACCCAATAATGCCTTGATCTTTTTCGCCAAATAACTTCGATAACATCCCTATCTCTCAAAGAGGCCTATCATTTTATTAGGCTCTACCCCTAATCTGTGAATGGACACGGTTTCTTCTGAATCATTTCAAAGTGGTGAATTTTACAAAACACACTGCCTTTTATGGCACCTCTTTAGCATGCTTCGTTTTTACACTGTACATCCTCTCTTTCCAAACCAAGGCAGTCATAAAATCTCGATCTATTTTTTCTGATGTTCATCTGGTGGAAGAGGCTTAAAGCCCGGATGAGGTAAAGTGCATCATAATCGTAACATCTACCACAACAGCTTCTACTTTCATGTGGGTAAGCACAACGCTTACTATACCAAAGAAGATGGTTTTATCCTCATCGTTGCAGTACTGGGGGCAATCCCAACTTCCACAGAAACATCTACATTCATAATGAACTCGCCTCTGACTTTTTCATTTTGAAGACGATGATGCTGATTAGTCAACTCATAGCATCTTTTCAGCAGACAATGTCTATATAGTCTTGAGCGCTCAACTAGATTCAGAGTCTGCCATTAAAAAGTAGGTAAAGAACGGACTTAAGAAAGCGGTCAGGAATTGAATGTTGGAGGTTTGGGTGCAAATGCTCGATAAGATGAGAATGCGAGCTTTTGCCAGAAATTATCAAACTTTATTAGAGCTATACACCTGCGTTAAACGTTTTTTGTACAGAATAACTACAAGGCAAAACGTTTATCTGGCCTAAATCAGCCTCAGATTGTTGCACAATCAATCACAAAAGATCACTCTCCGCTAATTTCTTCAGCACGCCGACGGGCATACATGCGCCCTTCGGCAACCAATGCCAACAAGTTAGGGTCAAGTTCCTGATTATGCGCATACACCAGTGCGATAGTCTGGCGCATCTGATAATCATCACTTAAAGGTAAAATTCGAATAGAATCACGATAGGCTCGAATTAAACGACCAGGCAATAAGGTGTATCCAACGCCAGCCTGAACGAGGTTGACCATCGAGAAAATATCATTCACTCGTGTCACGATTTTCGGTGCAAACCCAGCGATTTTAAACGCTTCTTGAAAACCATGATAGGTTGCAAAGCCTTCATTTAAAGACACAAAGTGCTCATTTTTTAAGCTTCGCAAATCAACGCTGCGTCGGTCTGATAATGTTGACTGTTTTGGGGCTGCCAGAAAAATTTCATCTTCAAACAATGGCAGCACTTCATATTGATGCAAATCGACATCCGAGTCTGTCACTGAAATCAAAATAGCATGCAACTTCTGATGTTCGAGCTGATGAAGCAAGTCGTTGTTCGAGCCCATCGTTAAATCAACTTCCAGCTCTGAGCGGCGCAATTTAAGGCCCATCAGTAGCTGGGGAACAGTATCAAGCGTTAATGAATATAAGGTTCCAATGCGGATTCGTCCCTGCCCGATTCCGGCTAATTGGCGGGTTTCATCGATGCCCTGATGCATTTTACTCAACACTTCTTTGGCATGATCGGCTAAACGATAGGCTTGAGGCAACGGCACCAAATTTCGCCCTTTATGGGTAAAGAGCGGACAACGCATTCCTTCTTCAAGTGAGTGCAACGCCCGATGCACACTGACACTACTAATGCCTAACTGATTGGCGGCGCGGCTAATGGTTTCCTCTTGCATATAGCAGAGGAAGATTTCCAGCTTACGGAAGGTGATCTCCGCATCAATCATGACATTGTCCTTATGCGCTTTGAGTAACTGCTTCTATTGTAGAGAAATTTTCCTCCCGGGGTAACCATAGATTTTCTATCACATAGCGCATTTGACCGAACTATTTTATAGTCTTACGCAAGTGGCACAGCGGCTTTAATAAGAGTGAAACACCATCTGCTGCACCACTTTAAAAGCAGTGCAGCACAGATAAGCGCCATCTTAAGGTTCGTGATGGGCCAATTGGTCATCAATAATAAGTTGCTGTCGGCGGTCACGCTCTTGCTTAAGAGCGCTTAGTTTTTGCGGTGGATAAGCTTGGCGAGCTTTTTCACCGATTCGAGCAATCAGCGCTTCATCAAGTACATCTTTTTGATCAATCGCAGCGGCTAAACCTTCGCCAATATGAGTCAGCAGATTTTCGAGTCCACCTTCACCGCCACCTAGGTGAAAAGCCAACAGCGGGCCAACACTCGCCCAGCGAATTCCCAATGAGTGCGTCACGATTTCATCAAGCTCATGCACACCAACCACACCTTCATCAACCAATTTGATAGCTTCTAATACAAGCGCCATTTGCAGCCGGTTTGCCACAAATGCTGGTTTTTCATGGTTCAATTGTACGGGTGTTTTACCAATGCGTTTATAAAAACCAATGGCTTGTTGCACTAACGCTTTGGGGGTTTTCGCATCGGCACAAACTTCTACCAGCGGCAAAATATGCGGCGGGTTGAATGGGTGACCAATCACAATGCGCTCCCCGTGGTGCATTTTAGCGCCCTGAACACTGGCGACGATTCCAGAACTTGATGATAAAAACAGTGTTGATGCAGGGGCAAACGACTCAATCAGAGCCCAGAGATCTTGTTTAAAATCGACTTTTTCTGGCCCCGATTCCTGAACGAATTGAGCACTTTGCACAGCTTTTCTGATGTCTGGCGCGGCACTGACTCGATGGCAAATCGCTGCGATATCTTCGGTAAGATTCGGTAACTGTTTAATATAGCTAGGTAATACCTCCGTCAGCTGGTTATCAAGATCAGCTCGCGGGTCGAAAATTCGAACGTGGTATCCTTTTGCGGCAAATAATGCGCTCCAACATAACCCAATGACACCTGCACCAATAACGGCAACACTCTGATGATTTTCCACGGTATGCCTCGCATTGAACTAAAGCAGAACGACAGATGTGGCCAGCTCGCCAGATAAAAGCATTCTGCGATGAATATTACTTTGACGCTAGCGCCATTAAAAATGGCTGTAAATAGACCTCGCTCACAAATACACAGAGACTTTTATACCTTTTTAAGCCCATTTGCATATTGAACAATTAACGCTCGCTTTTTATAAAGGAAAACATTTATTTACTTAATTATCAGCAAAGGTAGGATGAATTCTTTTTTTATATGGAATTGCTATGCTGGACATTCTTTTTACAAGGTATCTGACTAAAAAAGGGAAACTCGCTTATATTTTTGGCCAAATAGCCATCGATATTCTGATATTGCTTTATATCATTGGCATCAAAGACATGTCCTTGCGACAAGCCCAGCCGGTTATGATTACCTCATTTATCGCGGTTGTTTTTATCTGGGGTGGAATTTGTTTAGCGTTTTTCAAAGATAAAAGCACCGAGCAAAAATAGAGATTGCCTCTAGGCCTTATTCACAACAAAGGCCTAGAATCTTTATCTATAATGATGCTCGATACGCACTGCCCTTCGCTACATATCCAACGCGGTAATGTTGCACCATATCCGAGACTTCAGAGCAATCATCAGCCATTACTTGTAATGTTTGCCAACGCTCGTAATTGTGCGCGGCCAAAATTGGCGCAGTTTCATCAGCGCTCTTAGGCGCGGCATAATCCGATAGAGCAATGCTAAATTGCTCTAATCGTTCCAGAGCATTTACATCCGAGTGTTCGACCAAATAAAGAGCAATCGATGGCCGAGAAAAATGCTGGCATAAATTCGCAAAACCACTGCTCGCTAAAAACTCATTGATGCCAGAGCTCTTTGCAAACAGATAAAGCGGCGCATAGATATTGTGGCTACTTTGGCAAAGCTTATCGTCGCGTCGAGCATAAAGGTAAAACTTCATCACCAATTCAGAAAATCCATTGAGCAGATGAGCATTGTTATGGATGCGCTGCTCGATGAGATCCATGTCATAGTCACCCGGTAAAACGAATCGATATTGCATCGCAATCATTGGATATCCTCCAGTTTAAATAACTTACCACTGGCAAACGACCAATCTTGAGCCCTGTTATAGTGAATAACAACCATCACATCTGATGGTGCAATGGCTAAGTTTTGCGCAAGATGCGCTGCAAGCTGTTGCATAAAATTTTGCTGCAGCTCATAGCTTCTCGGTTTACCTGCGGTTATTTCAAATAAGATGAATCGCTCAGTGCGGCCAGCACTTAAATAGTTTGAGTCAATGACCCAATCATCCTTTTGATAGCGATGAAAAAGCTGGAAACAATCATACTTTGGAACATCAAAGCTGGTGATTAATACGTCTTGCAAAATCCGGCTGATTTGAGCTCGTTCACCATGTGTATATTGAGTCGATAAATGAATATGAGTCAGAGGCATTAGCGCAGCTCCTTATCCGCCATGAGAGCTAAACGCTCGAGCGCACTGGCGGCGACCGGCCATCCGCCATAAAACGCTAAATGCGTGATAAGCTCTGAAAGCTGTTCAACAGATAGACCATTTTTACGAGCAAGTTCAAGATGAAATGGCAATTGCTCTAAGCGGTTTAAAACAGTTAATGCCGCAACGGTGATTAAACTTCGCTCGCGAGTCGAAAGGACATTTCGATGCCACATTTGACCAAATAAGACGGTTTCACTCAGTTCGACATAACAAGGGGAAATTGATTTTAACTTATCGAGAATATCACTCATGGTTAACTCCGGTTGATCACGATAGGATCATCATGCGATAGTTAGATAGTTTATAAAATCAATATATTTTCAACCATTCATCCTGAATTTATGGATAATTAATAATGCTTCGTCATTTTGATTTAGACGCGCTGCGCTGCTTTGTCCTGGGTATTGAACTGGGAAGCTTTGCTCTGGCCGCTAAACAGCTCCATCGCTCAACATCAGCGGCCAGTGCCCAACTGAAAAAGCTAGAAATAGCTTGTGACGTCAAACTGGTGAGTAAGGTGGGTCGGCATTTAGAACCCACCGCAGAAGGCGAACTACTACTGAGTTACGCCAAGCGGTTATTGGCTTTAAATGATGAAGCAACCCTTGCCATCGGCGCACGGCAACTGCCAGGAAAACTGCGATTTGGCATGCAAGAAGATTTTAGTGAAGCCTTTGTCCCTGATATCTTGGCACAATTTTCCCGAACGCATCCACAAGTGCAATTGTCCGTTCATGTGGGACGAAACAAAAAATTGCTAAAGCAAATCCAGCAAAACGAACTGGACTTTTCACTAAGTTGGGTTGGTGAACAGACCCCGCCTTATAGCGAACCATTAGGCAAACTGCCGCTATGTTGGATAGCCACCAGCGAACTTACCCGTCAAAACCAATTGCTCAATACCCGACCTTTGCCACTAGTGATGTTTGAAAGCCCCTGCCTGATGCGTCAAAAAGCCACTCAAACATTAGATAATGCCGGGATCCCTTGGCGTATCGTTTTTGAAAGCTCCAATTTAAGTAGCATCTGGAAAGCGGTAGGACAAGGGCTTGGCATGACAGTTCGCACGCCTTACGCGATGCCTGACGATGTCAAACCCATTAGCACCACAACACTTGGTGAATTAGGCCATATTGGGCTGCGATTAGACAGTGCCAGCAACACCTTAACCGACGTTGCCCAGCGCTTTCGCGATCAGCTCGTCACAAAATTATCCTTACAATTAGCCCCCTACCAATCAACCAACGAGAACTAATCAAAATAGAGCTAATCAAGAATTTTCAAAGCCAAGCTTACGCTCACTAGCGACTTGGCCTATTTTCTAAATCCTCTCTTCACAAAGCAATAAATCACAAAAACAAATCACCCGAAAAATAACTTTAATTTAATCACTTAAACTATTTAATTTATTTTAATGATTAAAATAACCGTTTAATTATCTATTTTTGCACATTTAATATTTAACATATAAACTTAATGGCAATCTATTAGCCGCTGCTCAACAAGTGGATGTAATCGTTCTGAGCGTATAGAACAGGAACAGAATCAATGTCGTCTCAATTTACTCAGGTATGCATCGCTGGTGCCGGTGCCATTGGCTGTACATTAGCCGCACGACTGGCTAAAACAGGGCTTACACCGAATATTTTGGCAAGAGGGGAAACCCTAGCGAATCTTAATGCCCGCGGTGTCATGCTTGAGGATTTAGAAGGTCAACATCAAGTAAACGTGAATGCCAGCGATGACCCGAATCAGTTGGGGGTTCAGCAGTTAATATTTATCTGTACCAAAGCGCATGCGATTGCCGGGATCCTTGCCACAATGCAGCCGATGATCGATGAAAACACCATCGTCATCCCATTAGTCAACGGCGTACCTTGGTGGTATTTCCATGGCATCAATGATGGCTGTGAACACCCACCATTAAATTGCGTGGATCCGAACGCTGAAATAGACAGTTATATTCAGCCATCACAGGTTATCGGTGCGGTCACATTTATGACCGCCCATGTCGTTGCGCCTGGACAGGTAAAATCGACCAATCCACACCTGTTAACTTTTGGCGAGCTTGATAACCGAATGAGTGAGCGTTTAGAAAAAGTGCGTCAATTAGTGGCAGATGCAGGAATTGAGGCTCGCGCCAGTGATAGTATCCGCGATCCGCTTTGGACCAAAATTATCGCCAATATCACGTCAAATCCGCTGTCGATTGTCACCCAAGCCACATTAAAACAGATCTATAGCTCCCCCGAGCTTGCCCCGCTGACACGTAAAGTGCTTGATGAAGCGCTATTAGTGGCAGCAGCTTATGGTGCCCGCGTGCCTTTTAACCCACCGCTATTTATGCAAATGGGCGCTGAAATGGGCGATTTTAAAACATCCATGCTCCAAGATTACGAAGCGGGTCGCCCTCCAGAGCTTGCGACCATTGTCGATGCGGTGATCGAACTGGCCGAGCGAGTTGGGATTGATATGCCGAATACGCAACATGTTGCAGCGCTTGCCCATTTTGCAGCAAAAAAGATGCTCAGCTAGCTCTGAGCACTTTATCGATAGTCTAGCTATAGTACAAATAGGATACCCATTCGGTTAGTATGGGCGGTTTTAATCAAGGGGGTAATAGCGATGGAACCTCAATTAAAATTTTCATTTCGAATTGATATTCGCGTGAGTCAACCTGTGGTTGTGAGCAACGATAAAAAATATGGAAAACGGCAGTTAATCCCTATTGTTGAAGGCAAAGTTCACGGTGATGTCAACGGTAAGGTTTTATCCGGCGGCATCGACAGCCAACATATTCAACCCGATGGTTTATGTAACCTATCGGCGCGTTATGCCATTTTGACCGATGAAGGCGAGAGCTTTTATATCGAAAACAATGGGATTCGACGCATTCCTGAACCCTATCGAGCCAAGCTTTTTGGCGATGATATGAGCTTTTTCGACGAAATAGATCAAGAAAATATCTACTTCAAAGCGGTTCCAAGTTTTGAGGTCTATAGTGACAACCTGCGCTGGCTTAACGAGAGCATCTTTATTTGCAGCGCACAGCGCACCTCTTCAGGCGTCTTTTTAGATTTTTATCAAGTATGCTAAAAACTTAAGCAGACGGGCTCGTCTGCTTATACTTTTCACCTTAAAAAATTAACTAACCGTAAATGACATCATCATGCCGGTGTCTTCATGCTCAAGTAGATGACAATGTGCCATATAGGCGTGACTGGCACTCGCGAGGTGATCGAACTTAACCAACACATCGCTTTCAGAGCTATTAACCAATACGGTATCTTTAAATCCTTGGCGATGCGCTAATGGAGGCTGACCATTTTCACGTAAAATACGAAACTGAGTCCCATGAATATGAAAAGGATGTAGCATCATCCCTGATATTCGCCAAATCTCATATTGCGATTTAGGCACGTCAAAGGCTATCTGCCCCATCGTAAATGGCTGGCCATTAATTGCATTACTATTGAGCAATTGTTCACGAGTTGGCGCTGATGAAAATGAATGCATCATCGAGCCCATCATTCCCATTCCACCCATCGCTTGCACGCCATATTTTTCTCTAAGCTGAGCCATCGCATACATATGCATTTGATGGTCGCTCTCAAGACGTATAAAACGAGTAGTCAGATTGTCAGCGACACTTAGCGCTGGCAACGATACTAACGAGTCAGGCAGCTGCGCCTGATTGGCCGCCAGTTCAGGGCGAATTTGCAACACACTCATAGGCTTATCAAATGGCGGTAGCGCCATAGCCATTTGATCCGTTGGCAAAGAGATAAGCTCAAATGGTTGAGCATTACGGGTGTCAATCATCACCTCAAATCGCTCACCCATCATCATCGCAAGAGTCGTTACTTTAACAGGCTCAGATAACAATCCACCATCACTGCCAATCACATACATGGGACGACTATCAGAGGTGGTGAGCATCAATACGCGCGCATTACAGCCATTAAGCAAGCGCAAGCGAATCCAACCTCTAGGCACTTTTTGATAGGGCTGAATAACGCCATTGGTGAGCATTGTATTTCCAAACCAACCGACAGCGGCACCAATTGCATCCAGTTGATAATCAACTTCCCCCTGCGCTGTTAAGCGTTTGTCCTGAATCACCACCGGGATATCATCAACGCCATAACGGCTAGGTAGTCCTAACTTCGAGCTAGGTTCATCATCAATTAGAAAAAAACCGCCGATGCCCATCGCAACCTGATAGGCTGTCAAATAATGTGGATGAGGATGATACCAACAGGTCGCAGCATTTTGGCTGATATTAAATTGCGTTTGCCAAGTCGCTCCAGGGGCAATGACTTGTTGCGGGCCACCGTCATGCTCTCCAGCAATCGTTAAACCATGCCAATGCATGGTAGTGATTTGCTCAAGCTCATTCGTAACCCGCAGTTTCACCGTCTGATCTTTAACTGCTCGAATCGTCGGTCCCAGTATCGGGCCATTGACACCAAATGTGTGCCCACTAAACTGATTTTTCCAAGACCAATGCCCTTTTTGAACTTTAAGATTTAAATATCCCTGACTATCTGGTTTTAACTGCTCAGGTATTGGTAAGGCAATGCTTGACTTGTTCGCTGCCAAAGCATGTTGAATTGGGCTAGCAAGTAGCGATAAAGCACTGAGTGCTGCTGAGTTCTTAAGAAAATCCCGACGGTTCATATCACATCCCTTTATGATTCATCACGCTTAGGATAAACGCTTTTTACAACCGAGTGATGATAATAAAGGGAATATAAACCTTCCTCTGACTTGAAGGTCAAGCTAATAACATATTGATTAACAGCTAAGAATACCGCCAGATGATACGATTCAAGCGCTGGCTAAGGCGCGCTGAATTTTGGGTTTGACAATAAACACCATCATCATACCTAGGACATATCCCAGCGGCAGTGATTTTAATAACGTGATAAACCAGAAGCTTACAAACTGCGCTGCATTGTGCGCATGCGCCATCGAAATCGTCGAGATTAAGCTCATGATTGACTCAAGGCTTATCGCAATCAGCGCGCATAAAATGAGTTTTTGATAAAGCGGATTCAATTTAGGTAAAGCGCGCTGCACCCAAACAGACAGTTTCATAATTAACAAACCCGCTGTTGGCAAAATAATAACCAGAGAAATAATCAGCACTCTCAACCACTGACTAAAAAAGTCATCGCTTAGCCCATGATTAATAAACGTAATAAATAGTGAAATACATCCGACAATCATAATCGGTGCCGGCAGAGTAATAGCTAACTTCTTTAAATTCATTTTGTATCTTTGGTTATTGGTTGATATTATCAACTATAACCCAAGACCGTTGACATTATCAACCATATGAAAAGTACACCTTTAGAAAGTCACGTTGCTCTTTTAAGTCAATGCATTCGAGAAAGCATCTTTAGTGCACTGCAAGACAAAGGCATTACACTGAGCTTTTTTCAAAGTCTGGTTTTGCAACGCATTGCTCAAGACTCACCATGCACATCGCACGATGTAGTGATCGCGACCAAAAAAGATAAAGCGCAGATCACCCGGTTAATCAATGAACTTATCAAAAAAGAATTGGTGATTCGTAAGAAAAATGAGCGCGATAAACGCGAGTCAATTTTATTGCTCACAGAACAAGGCCAACATTGTGCGCAACTGATTTTGCAAACGCGCCAAGAGATATCGGAAAAAATGACCCACGGGATATCAAAAGAGCTGCAGCAACAACTCGGGGAACTACTAATCACGATGCAAAACAATCTGTCTTAGGAAAAACAGTCCGTTGCTCTGGCAACGGACTGCAATTAAGCTACTGCGCCATTGAAGTTGTATAACGGCTACGTTGGTAGTCATCACGCTGTATATGCGGCTGGTTCGCAGGGCTATTACTTGATGAATGATGAATCAGGGCCAGCGCCATCAATTGCGCCTTAAGCTCATCCGATTCAAGCTGCGCTTGTAGTGATTGCCTGTCTCCGGCTTTAGCAAGCGTTAGTAATTCATCACACAGCGACTTAAATGAATTGCCGGTGCCACTACCATCGCGGGTCATTAAGTTATCGCAAACCTGATAATCTGAAAGCTCCCAAACTATTTGGTCATCTTTTATTTCAGATAACGGCACACCATAGCAGCACGCTAAGCCGAACATAATTCGCAGATATAATCGGGATAGATCTCCCTCTACAACTCGGTTAATCGAGAGCTCGCCGATAAAGTGCTGTTTACCATCAGCTAATTTTTTCTGCTCAACCTGTTGCTCATAATCGAGCTCATTCCACCCCATCTCTTGCTCATCGACAAGAACCTTCGCCAATTTCTCTGCAATGCGCTGTTTTTGAATCTCAGCAATATCTTCTGAAACCTGCTCATCGATTCGCTTAATCAGCTGTTTTTCCATGCGCGGTAACAAATAGTTGGGATTGGCATAAGAGCAAAGCGAAAAATAACCGCCACCAATATCAGAATGAGCACCCGGACCAATAAACTCATAAAAGTGCTCGCAATCATTTAATCGGTTCAAGCTAAAATTATTGCGATACTCAATGTGATCATTGGCCGTTAAGTGCACAGCACACAACACGCGCTCAGGGTTAAGCCAAAGCTTAATATTACCGTTATCGTTGTTATGAGCACTAAAATCAAAATCCTTCAGATCCACAATAGCCGCAACCGTGTCAAACAATCCGGCAAAAGTGATTTGCACGCTTGATGGATTGCTTAAATCAAAATCAAATGGCTGATTAAATTCGTGATTAAGGCTTTCGAATAGTTGTGTAAATTGCGTTTTTAATTCGTTATCTCCAGCGGCACAAAGCTGATTAATCAGGTGTCGAGCAGCCGCTGCGCCCCGGCTAAAACCAAACACATCCAATTGAATGCAGTTAAAGCTTTTAACGCTCATATTGGCAAACTGCTCGGCTATTTCTCGGCAGTCACTTGCCAGTTGCCCGAGAGCGTATGTTGCTTTATCCGTCACGCCAAAACGCCCTTCACCAAATGATTTTGAAACGAGATATTCGTCCGCTTTTTCAATTTGCTGGCTATTACCAGTTCCGATACCGGTAATATATTCACTTAAATAGTAAGTACTTAGCTCATCATTTACTTGCATGTTTGGATACAACTCATACAGCTTCTCAATGTTAGTAATTTCATTATTTGCGCTGCTCCCTTGGACATCATCAGGCCGTTCAAAACAGCTCGTCGAGAGCTCTTTGACTTTAAATTTATTAACTTGAGCCTGACTATAATCGCCTGGACAATGTTCATCCTTTTGATAAAGCTGCTGCCAGGTTGATTCATATTTATCGAGTTGCTGCTTACCCCACTTTGCACTGTATGTGTTGTCATCTGTACCATCGAAAAAGATACCAACCCGCAGCGTCATAAACTGATCATTGTGTTCTTCCATCATGGTTCTCCCTAATGAAGCGATAAGCTTTATTCACAAGCATAAAGTTCACTTTTTAATATTAGTTAGGGACTGTTAATCTTTGGTGGTTAAATTTGAACAAAATTCAATCGCCAAAGCTCAACCGTCCTCCGCCTCCCGCAGCTTTTCATGAAAAATTCATCACAAGATCGCCATATAAAATTTTTTACTATTTAAATCATATCGTTAATTAAATACGAGCTATCTCACCAACAACTATTAGAACACTCATTCCATAAATAAATTGACAAACATCAGAGAGCTTCCTTAATATATGGATCAATTGTTCCATAATTAAGAGTAACCCAATATGCCTATTGCCCTCTATGCGCTTGCAGCGGCGGCTTTTGCCATCGGAATGGCTGAATTTGTTGTGGTCGGTATTCTGCCGACCATTGCTGTACACATGAATGTTGATATCCCTACCGCTGGAGAACTGGTGTCTTATTACGCGCTGGGGGTTGCTATTGCTGCGCCAATATTAACGGCGCTCACAGGTAAGATAGACCGGCGTTATCTCACCGTTGGGCTGATGTTGTTGTTTGTTTTAGCCAATGTTCTGACCACCCTTGCACCTAGTTATTCGTTGCTATTGTTCGGGCGTATTCTCTCCGGAGTTGTGCAAGGGGTGTTTTATTCAATCGCAACGGTTATTGCCGCAGATTTGGTGAGTAAAGATAAATCAGGGCGAGCCATTGGACTTGTCTTTGCCGGAATGACAATTGCCTTGGTGATCGGCGTACCAGCGGGTGCATTTGTCACCAAATGGCTCAATTGGCGCGCAGCGTTTGCACTCATCACTATTCTTGGTCTGCTAAGTATGGTGGCTCTGTTTATTTTCCTGCCCAAAGACTTAAAACAACCTGAGCCAGTTAGTGTCTGGCGTCAGCTATCGGTCATTGGTGTGCCGCGCTTATTGTTAGTGTTTCTGATTACCGGTATCGGCTATGGCGGTTCATTTATCGCTTATACCTATATGTCAGAAATTCTTGGAAAAATCACCGGTTTTTCCATCTCAGCTATCGGCACCATTTTAATCTTCTATGGGGTGGCTGTGACATTCGGCAATTTCTACGCCTCTAAATGGGCAGATAAACAAGGGCCACTTAAAGCCTCAGCTGGCATATTTATCGCTCTGGCCGTCACTTTGTTGCTATTTGGCTTTTTTGCCACCAACAAATTCGTCGTCATTCCACTGATTATGATTTGGGGAGCCGCTGCATTTGGCAGTGTCCCGGTGTTGCAATTGTATGTGGTGCAACAAGCGAAAAAACATTTTCCACAAGCCATTAACGCCTCATCGAGTATGAACATCGCCGCCTTTAACTTAGGCATCGCGATTGGCGCATCAGTCGGCGGCATTGTGGTTGCGCACTTTGGTTTGTTAGCGACCGCGCCAGCATCCGCTGCAGTGGTTGCTATCAGTATCTTACTTATCCTATTCAGTGCTCTTTTAGAGTCTCGGGATAATAAAAAACTAAAAGCATCAAACTATTAATTTAAAAAGTAATTAATGAGGAGAAGACAATGGATATTCATTTAAATCTATCATGGCAAGGCGGAATGCAAGGCTCTGGCCACATCGAAGGTGAAGGGTTAAACACTAAAATCAGTATCCCTGCTGTTTATGGTGGTGCGGGAACAGATAGCAATCCCAAAGAGCTCTATGTTGCCTCAACTGCTGCCTGTTTCATCTCGACCCTGACGGCTATTGCGCAAAATAAAAAACTGCCACTTAAGTCTTTATCGGTTGAAACCACAGCCCATGAAGATAAAGACGACTTTGCCATCAGCCATATTGCGCATGTGGTATTAACCGCATCAGCCACCGATGACGATAAAGAAAAGGCCAAAGCCCACGTTGCAACCGCAGACAAAATTTGTGCCGTTGGCAACTTAGCCCGTAAAGCAGGTGTTCAGGTAAGCGCGGACGCTGATATTACCATCGCGGACTAAAAACAGACGCGCTTAGCCCAAGCGAGGCTAAGCGCTAAAGATAGAATTTTACAAAAATCACGATTATTTATGGACTAATTAATCCATAAAGGAGCAGAGAATGACACAATCAATCATCACATTGGATGACAATAGCTACCAACAAAACCTTAAAAAAGATACCACTTTTGTAGTACGCCTATGGGCACCATGGTGTATGCCATGCCGAATGATGGCCCCTATTTTTAAGGAAGTCGCACAAAAACTCAGCTCAGATAATCTGATTTTTGGCGAAGTGGATATCGATAATTTCCCATTGATTGCCAACCAACTGGGCGTGCGCAGCATTCCAACAGTTGTTGTCTTTAAAAATGGCCAGGAAGTGACTCGTTCAGCGGGCATGATGATGGCACCGCAGTTAGAAGAGCTCATCTTTTCAGCTTAATGTTGACAATCTCAGGAGAATGACAATGGAAAATCATCATCAATTGATTATCCTCGGTTCAGGACCTGCTGGTTATACGGCTGCAATCTATGCAGCCAGAGCCAACCTGTCCCCATTGCTGATTACCGGAGTAGAAGTCGGCGGGCAGTTAATTACCACAACGGATGTTGAAAACTGGCCTGGCTATCCCGAAGGGATCCAAGGGCCTGAGCTTATGATGCAGATGAAAGACCATGCGCTTAAGTTTAAAACGCAAATGGCCCATGACTATATCACGCAGGTTGATTTAAGCGCTCGCCCTTTCACCTTAAAGGGAGAGCAAACCTACACCTGTGATGCGCTTATTATCGCCACAGGGGCATCTGCTAAATACCTAGGATTAGAGAGTGAACAACGCTTTCGGGGCCGAGGCGTTTCAGCCTGTGCCACCTGCGATGGCTTTTTCTATAGAGATAAACCAGTTGCGGTAGTTGGCGGCGGGAATACGGCAGTTGAAGAGGCGCTTTATCTTGCGAATATCGCCTCGCATGTCACCTTAATTCATCGGCGTGATGCGCTTTCAGCAGAAAAAGTGATGCAAAAACGTCTGTTTGACAAAGTGATGCAGGGCAAAGTGACGATTGAGTGGAATGCCACCGTTGAGCAAGTGAAAGGCGATGACATGGGCGTCACTGGCGTTCAGGTGCAATCGACGCTAGATGGCTCATCGCATCTGTTGGATGTCGATGGCGTATTCATTGCTATTGGTCATCAGCCTAATACCACACTATTTTCAGAGCAGCTAGCGATGGAAAATGGCTATTTGGCTATTCACAGTGGCTCTCAAGGAAATGCGACAGCCACTAGTGTGGCAGGTGTATTTGCTGCAGGCGATGTCTGTGACAGCCACTATCGGCAAGCAATCACCTCAGCTGGCAGCGGTTGTATGGCCGCATTGGATGCTGAAAAATATTTGGCAGGATTAGAATAATTCCAGTCTTTAGGGTTGTTCTGACATGCCCATTGGCTGGTAGCACTTGAGAGTGCTACCAGCCAATGGGCATGTCAGACTTTTGAACGTTACTTCTTCAGCAGAAAATTCACTAAATTAATATATTGCTGAACCGATTTGATCGATGAAGGCACAATTTGATAGCGGCCATTAATCACTACGGTCGGAACACCTCGAATATGATAAGCCTGTGTTCGTGCATCCATTTGCGCGATCATATTGTTCACAAAAAAACTATTCACACTGCCATCAAAATCACTGGCCGACACACCATTATCGATAAAGATTTGACGAAGCGCCTGCGTTGAGTCGATAAAATGGTGCAATCGCATGATATGGAAAAAGAAGATGGGCGTGAATTTTTTCTCAACGCCCAACACATCACTGATTGCATACGCGCGCTGTAACAAAGGGCCACTATCTCCACCAACAAATGCCACATGAGTGCGCTTAAACTGAACATTAGCGGGAACCTGCTTTCTAAGGGAAAGCATAATCGGCTCAAGTGCAAAGCAATGTGGGCAACCATAGGAGAAAAACTCCATAATTTGTGGCTGTTTAGTCGCGGGTTGAGCCACTACTTGATAGTTAACACCTTCTTGAAAATGGTCCTGCGCGTAACTGAACGGAGCTAAAAGAACTAAACAAATATACAATCCAATGGTTTGGATTTTCATTGAATACGACCAGATTTTATCTAAAAGATGACGTTATACATGATGGAAAAGACGTATTGACCCAGAGCGAAAAGAATATGAGCAATGATAATATAAACGATAATCGTGAATGGATTGGGAACCTTGCGAGCGAAGAATCCACCGCCTAAGCATGGCATCAAAATCATTAATCCTGCCAACGAACTCAAACAAACCCCAATCAGGAAAATAGGCATAAGCGTTGGATGCGCGATAAATGAAACGCCACCTAATAAAAGCAATAACACCGCATAAGCCACACCAATGATGTAGTGGAAACACCAGCCAAGCGTTTTTTCAAACGAACTAAAATCTCGTGTATCGCTGGTATCGAGAAATAACAGCCCCTTTGGAATCCGACTAACCCAGCGCCCAACCGCGCCCCAGTTGGTCGGCGGAATACCCGTTACCTTTTTAACAATTTCAACCCAAACATCTAAGACAATGGTGGAGCCTATCCCAACAAAAAGGCAGAACATCACAATATGACTCATCGTTTTTCTCTAAAATATTATTTTAAGATAGATAGAAAAATAGAATATAAATCTATATTTCACCAATAATGCACATCAAAACAAAACTTCACATTAATTCATCCACCCTCACAATAATGAGTGAACAAAACATTCCTCCTAGTGGAAAGAGTTCGTCAAATTTGATTTGAATCAAATAATGATACCGAAGAACAAGACATTATTCCATTAATCTATAGAAAGATAGAATAATAGGAAAATGAGGAAAATATGAAAACGAATGTACTCGTCATCGGTGGTGGCCCAGGTGGCCATGTAGCGGCAATTAAACTGGCTGAATTAGGCAAAAAAGTAACGGTTGTTGAGAAATATAAATTAGGAGGAACCTGTCTACATCAAGGGTGTATTCCAACCAAAACTATGCTGTATACATCAGAATTATTAGCTGAATGCTCGCATGCCGAGACAATTGGATTAAATGTCGAGCACATCAGCGTCGATATGCACAAACTCCAAGCCCGAAAAAATCAAATTATTAACAACATCACGACTAATCTTGACCAACTCATTCCAGCAAAAGGCGTTGAATTGATTCGAGCCAATGCCTCACTGATTAATGAAAAAGAAGCATTGCTTCTTTACCCCGATGGCACTGAGCAACACATCGAATTTGAACAACTCATTTTAGCCACCGGTTCAGAGCCCGCCATTGTTAATATTCCAGGTGCTCATTTAAAAGGGGTGATCACCAGCGATGAAGCCCTGTGTCTTGAATCTGTTCCCAAAGAGATGGTCATTATTGGCGGCGGTGTCATCGGAATTGAATTTGCACAGATGCTGAATCGATTCGGCGCAAAAGTGACCATTATTGAAGCAGCCCCCAAAATTCTGCCGCATATGGACCAGCAATTAACCCAAGAACTGGCGACGCTCTTAGAGCGCGAAGGCATTTCAATTTACACCAATGCGAAGGTCCAAGAGATTCAAGCCTTAGATGATGGCAAACTAACAGTCAGTGTTGATAATCAAGGCCAACCACTTCATTTAGAAGCAACGCAAGTGCTAATGGCAGTCGGTCGCAAACCACTAACTCATGGATTTGGCTTAGAAAACACACAGGTTGCCATCAGCCGAGGAGCCATTGATGTAAATGAACAGATGCAAACGAACATCGAACACATCTATGCAATTGGCGATTGTACCGGTGGCTATATGTTAGCGCATGTAGCATCAGCACAAGGGATTGTGGCGGCTGAGAATATTGCCGGTCAACAAAGTGACTATAGCTCAAAAACGGTTCCTGCCTGTGTCTACACACAACCCGAATTTGCCAGCGTAGGCTTAACCGAAGAAGCCGCGAAAAAACAATATAAAACCATCAAAGTTGGCCTTTCATCACTTGGTGATAACGCCAAAACCGTGATTCATAACCAGACTGGCCTGGTCAAATGGATTGTGGATGCACAGACGGCCCGAATTGTCGGCTTACATATTTTAGGCCCTCGCGCGAGCGATATGATCCATGAAGGCGCGTTGAGTTTAACTTTAAATGCAACCTACGATGATATTCTTGGAACCATTCATGCGCACCCAACTATCTCCGAGGGGATCCATGAGGCGGCCGAAGATCTAAACCAAAACGCAATTTACAAGCTTTATCAATAAACTCTTTTTCCCCAACCCTCTAGGGCGAGTCCTTGGCAACTGGGCAAGGACTACGCCCATCTATATGATATAATCACGCTTTCACTAGCATCTCTGGGTTTGTTCTTTGTTTGAGAAACAATTTTTTGAAAATGCTGCTGCGCTAGCCAAGGCCTTGGGCAACGAAACGCGACTCCAACTGATAGAGCTACTCAGTTTTGGGGAGTATTGCGTCGAAGATTTAGCATCAACCATGCATATTTCCATAAAATCAATCTCGGCTCACCTTAAAGTGATGCGCCAGCAGCATCTGGTGAGCTTTCGTAAACAAGGTATTCGTGTCTACTATAGGCTCTACAATGATGAGGTATTAACGCTTTATCAGTATGTCAAAGAGTTAACACAATCGAACACACCATTGACTACGTTAATCGCCGAGAACTCGCTAAAAATCAACCTTAGAGAACTTCTTGAAAAGCTGAGTCGCCAAGATGACTTATTGATCATTGATGTACGCTCTGAGCTGGAATATCAAAAAGGTCATATTCCTGGTGCCATAAATATTGCGGTTGAACAATTTGAGCAATGGAGCGCTCAGTTTTCTCCCCAGAGCGAGCAAACCATTGTGATTTACTGCGAAGGTATTTATTGCATTCAAGCCATCAGTGCAATGAAACATCTTTTAAGCCATGACATTGAATTAAAAGTTTATCAAAATGGCCTATTTGAATGGATAAATGCAGGATTTGATATCGAAGCATCACCATCGAAAACTAAAGTTCGCTAACGCAAATTTGCCTCAACATGGTTGTGGACCTATCAATCCATAAGTAAAATACTTCACATATAAATTTCCCCGAAAAAGAGGACAAATCAATGGCCAGAACTGGACGCCCAAGAGAGTTTGATAGAGACAATGCTATTGAACAAGCCATGAATCTTTTTTGGGAAAATGGCTTTGAGAGCACATCTCTAGCCGAACTTCGCAAAACGCTGGGTCTTTCTTCAGCGAGTTTTTATGCCGCCTTTGGCTCAAAACAATCTCTGTACGAAGAGTGCTTTCGCCACTACTCACAAACTTGTGGCGAGTTTATTTCAGAGTTAAAAAACCAAGACGTTTGTGCCAAACAAGCTCTAAAAAATATGCTCCATAAGACCATTAGTGTCCAAACATCCAAAACCTCGCCTTCTGGATGTATGGCGGTACTATCAGGATTAAACTGCGGCGAAGAAAATAAGGCAGTGGAAGAGCTAACGCGTCACGCTCGACAAAAATCTTATCAAGCACTCAAAGAATGTGTAAAACGCGCAGTTGATGAAGGCGAATTACCAGCAACCACTAATATCGACACATTTACGATGGCCATTGATACCTTCATAAAAGGAATTTCAATTCAGGCCCGTGATGGCGCATCAGCCCAAGCACTTTTTGCTGCTAGCGAGCATATTCTTTCACTTTGGGATCAATAACGTTAAGTCGCCAAGCTTAAATTAAGCGGCTTTGCAACTGTTTAACCTATTGACTGCAAGCATACTCTTCATCGTCTTATCTGCTGCTTTTGAGCCGTCCTAAAATAGGTTGACAGTTTTTAGGACGACTCTCATCGATTAATCTTGCAACACGTTTGGCAAGACATAGCTAACAACATTGGGATGAAAACGAACCCAAAGCCCAGGGTTTTTATCAAGCTGAGCGAGTATTGCGTCATGCTCAGTTGCCAAAGTGGTATTGAGAACATTTTTATAGGTGATTTTTTTAGCCGGAGCAGAATCGGCATCCACCACTGATTGCACAATTTTTTTCGCACTTAAAATAGCAGCAGGGCCCAGTGTTAAAATATATTTAGCGCTGCGACATTCTGCTTCATCTTCAGCGCTAACAGAGCTTCCGCCTGCTTTAAATTTGCTGATATGGTGCTCTAAAATTGTGTTTGAAATAGGAATAATACCCGCGATATCGTTAATATCAGCGCCAGATCCCGGTTTAATGTAAGCCAGATGCGATGCGCCTTGCGCTTCCGGGCCATGCCCTAAAAAGAACACATCCAACCCACCGAGCGCATTCATTTTATCTAGATACTTGTCCATCTCATGAAGAATGTCGTCCGTTTGAGTTTGCATCGGAGTGAATGATTTAATTTTTTTGAAAAAATCATCACCTAATAAGCGCTCAAAATCACGCACAAAGCTAAGGCCATTATCCATATGCATTGGGGCAAGCGCATCTTGGGTGAAGACATTGAGCCGTGCTAACAGAGCATCAATAGAAGAACCTTTGGCTAATTCACCTAAATGTTTATGCAATGCCTGCGCGCCTCTGCCCCCTAACAAAGCAATATTGATATCGCCTTGTTTGTTGTTAGCAACCTCTTGCAGCTGATTAAACATCGCCAAACCAACAGAGTGTTCATCGGGCAAAATGACAGGGTTTATATCATGGGATTGGCTAAAACTAAGTGGCTGCCCCTTCTTAGGGATCCAGGTATTGGTATCAGTAGAAATGCTTGGCATCTGTTTTCCTATCGCAAAAAAAGCAAAGTGCAACGAAATACACTTTGCGACAACCTTGGGGTATACAGAGATCCTATGGACAAATGTAAGTTATGCAAGCTAAATTGCTTAAGCCAGCAAGCTCAGCGATTATCTTTACAGAAAAGCCATTGGCTGGCTGATATTGGCAAGTGTTGCACTTTTAAGTTGAGCTCACGGAGCTTTATCTATTTAACGTTCAATTAGTTTAAATGTTAATCATCATGTTCCACACGATGAATTGAAAAATCTGTTGTAGTTTTAAGACCTGCAAAAGTATCACTTGCTGTTAGCCGTTTTATCAGCTCATCCATAGCATTCGCGTAATCACTTGAGCTCTGGTCTTGTTCATCCAATTCGTAATGAACATCATAGAGTTCAAAATCAAAGCCATCTTGCTCAGCCATTTCACTAAATCCCTGATAAGCCCAATCGCCCGTATTGGCTTTCAGTGATTCAATTTCTGCTTGGCTGTTATATGGATTTTCTTGTCCCTGCAGTTTTTCTCTTTGTTTATTAATAATTGCTAGGCACTGTTTGGTATCAGTTCTGTCGAGTCCTTGATACTTTTCATAAATACCCAAAAGATGTTCAACATCTTTTAAATCTTGTTCTGATAAATCATCCCAGCTTGAGATCATCCGCGCTTTGCGCTGCCATACTGCATGATATTGAGCTAATGTCTTTTGAAACTGCTCTTCACTATTAAAACACAATAGGTTGGCATCAATAGCGAACGCATAAAATGTTTCACTTGGATGCGCTTTAATAAAATTTTTTATCTCTTGCTGGCAAAAACTGTATAAATTATCGACCAAAAATGCCATTTAGTGCTCTCGCTAAATTGTATATTTCACTAAAAGTAACCTGTGTATTCAATATGTTAAATAACAACAGAGTGATGTCCTTGTAAACTAACTTCAGCCATTTAAATCATCTTTTTGAATATTAGACACTACGTGGATAAACCACTTTAAAGTGCTCTAACACTAACAACATTTGCTCATTTGGCTCAATGCCTAATTCAGCACATTCTTTTGAGAAAAAATCCCAATGCGCTTTTTGCCACCATTTAAGGGTTTTATCGCCCTCGCCTTCAGCAAAGGCAAATTCTGCAGTGACATCACAATATCGACAGGTTGTTACGCTTAGGGTTTCAATGACACAGACAGGCTCGCCAGAAAATGTGGTCACAACCTGCAAATGACCAGGCATAGGTCTTGTTTCACCCGCGTGGCGATACCAATAATCCATGCTACAAGTTGCGCGTTTTTCACCACAAAAAATGAGCTTGGCACATAAGTCGGCACTGTGTTGACTGGCGCAAAAGTAATCTGCACTAAAAGATTGATATTGCTGAGCAATCTCTTTGGGTAACGAATTTAAATAATGCTCAAGATATTCCCGACAGTGCTCTTGCATAAAATCCTATTATAACGCTCAAAATTCATAGCCATTGTTACATGCAACCTATTAATAAACAAGGTAATAACGCTTACACCTTTACTTACATCATCACCGCTATAGCTTAAAGGATAAACATAAACTCTGTCTCTATTCGTTTTATAAAGCCCTTTTATAAAATGGCTTGTTTAGCCAATAAAACTTCGCGACAAAGATATATTAAAAATATGACAATTGGACACTTTGCATCACATTACCCACAAAAAGATGATTTATTAAGTCACAATTCTTGCGCCATTGTTCGGTGGTGAATCTTAAAATCTTTTACCTGTGAACATTCTCAATTAATTAATTTTTACCTTTTTATATATTTTGTAATGTAGATTTTTTGAAGGTATCCATCATGGCTTCTCATTATAAACTTACTGAATATATCGATGTCGCACGCCTGCAAACCTTACAAGATAACTTCAGTAAGTCCATGATGGTTGCGCTTGTGATTGTTGATGAGAATGGCGTACCGGTAACCCACCCCAGTGGCTTTTGCGCTAGATGCATTCACTTTCGCAATAACCCTGAACTTGCCAAAATTTGTTACGACAACGATGATGCTGGCGGAAGGGCCGCGATGAAAGCACAAAAACCGGTTGTCTATCGCTGTGATTGCGGATTCATCGAATGTGCCGTACCGATTATGATTAATGGCCACTATCTGGGCGCATTTATCTCAGGCCAGGTCCACGTTGAGAAAGACAACGAGCAGGCTATTGAGTATATTCTTGAGCAAAACCATCTGCGCGATGAGTTGCAACTCAATGTATCTCAAGATTCGACGATTCAAACCATGCCTTATGAGCGCTTTTCGGCTATCTCTTATGCACTGTTTAATCTAGTTTCTTATCTGGTTGAGCAAGCATACACCAATACAATTCAACGTGAACTCCACCAAAAAGAGCTTGAATTAACCGATGAACTGCGTAAACGCATGGAAATCGAACGCTCCCTTCATGAGGCTGAATTTAAAGCATTGTCGTATCAGGTGAATCCTCATTTTTTATTTAATGTCCTCAATACGATTGGCCGCTTGGCTTATCTTGAAGATGCCCAACGCACCGAAACCATGGTGCATGAATTTTCAGATATGATGCGTTATTTATTGCGTAAAAATAGCCGCGGCTTAATTACTTTAGGCCACGAAGTAAAATATGTGCAAAATTATATGTCTATCCAAAAAGTAAGAATGGGAGATAGATTTGATTACACCTGTGACATTGCCCCAAAATATCTAGAAATTATCTGCCCATTTTTAATTATGCAGCCTTTAGTAGAAAATTTCTTTAATTATGTTGTCGAACCAAGAGAAACAAAAAGCCAATTAGATATCTATGCTAAAGATGATGGTGAAAATGTCATTATTACCCTATCAGATAATGGCAATGGCATATCACCTGACGATATTGAACACATTCTTTCCGGGAACCAAAACCGCCAAAAAGGAGGGATTGGCATTAATAATATCATTAACCGTTTACAACTTTTATTTGGAGAGCAATCAAAATTGGAAATTGCTAGCCCATTTAAACCAATGGGTGGCACGACTATTACACTGACATTTCCAATCCAGTACAAACAATAAATTTAGATGAACAACATGTAGCGAGATACATTATGTACAATATTATTGTTGTTGAAGATGAGCCTATTGAACTTGAATCTTTGCATCGGATCATTTCAGAATGTGTGGATAATGCGGTTCTTCATGAAGCATCAACAGGCCGAAAAGCAATTGATCTGATTGATAAACTAACACAGATCGACATGATGTTTGTTGATATCAATATCCCGTTACCCAATGGTAAAGAGGTGATTGAATACCTCAAAGCTAAAAACCGAGATACCAAAGTTATCGTGACCACCGCGAATGACGACTTCGATCTGCTGCGCGCCATGATCAATCTTAAAGTAGAGGACTATCTGCTTAAACCGGTCAAAAAAACAACATTAGTCGAAACAATCAAAAAAAATCTCGGCTGCAATGATAACGATATAGCCGCAACTCGCACGCTGAAAAAAGACTTAAACAAAATGCTTGAAAGCTGCGATTATCCGCTCTGGCATGACTTCATATTTAACCATATCAATCAGGCATTCTTAGATTCTCATCAAGAGCTGCAAACCGCTAAATGCGCTATTTTAACGCTATTAGATACTATTCACCTTTATTTAGAATCAGCCGATGATAACTATCAGGTTGAATTAGACAGCTTAAATATGCTTTCTCAAAAGGTACACCAAAGTAGTTTAAATAAGCTCATCTATTCTCAGTTAATTTTTCAACTCATGAAAATATCTCAAAAATTATTTACTCACGCCTTTAAAAACATGAGTAATAATATGGATTTTTTACGCCGCGCGAAATTTCACATTGAGCATGATATTCTCACTAACGTCACATTAGATAGCATTGCCGAAAAATCGTATGTTAGCTCCTGTTATCTCAGTCGAGCCTTTAAGAAACATACCGGTGTCGGTTTTTCTAATTATGTCACAGGGCGAAAAATAGCAATTGCTCGCTCACTGCTTATCTTTAGTGAATTAAAAATCAACGCCATTGCGCTGGAGTTATCATGGCAAGACTCGAATTATTTTTGTCGTATCTTTAAAAAAGAAACAGGCGAAGCGCCATCCGAGTATCGGCGTATGCAAGTGGATACACTTTGAGCTTGTAAAAAATCAATCCCCCACAGATGATGAATCTGCTCAAAGTTTATCAACAGCGCAAAAAATTCCCCTATTCACGCAAGATAGTGTATGTCGCTTAGCCCATCGCTCTTTTATTCTTAACAAGAAATGAATCATCACACTGGCGGGCAATGGATAGTCATCTGTTCACATCAGAATCAGTCGGTGAAGGACATCCAGATAAAATGGCAGATCAAATCAGTGATGCCATTCTAGATGGCTTTTTGCTTCGCGATCCAAGCGCAAAAGTTGCCTGTGAATGCCTTCTAAAATCTGATGCTATCGTTTTAGCCGGTGAAATTAGCTCATCGGCCACATTTGATATTGAGCAAGTTGTCCATCGCACCATCGAAGAGATAGGTTATGACAGTGCCGACAAAGGATTCGATGCCAAACATTGCCGGCTGATTAACTTACTTGGCCAACAGTCATTGAATATCAGCGATGCTATTCGAGCCAAAGATAATCAAGAACAAGGGGCTGGCGATCAAGGCATCACCTATGGATATGCCTGCGATGAAACGCCCGAATATATGCCTGCGGCACTGCTGTTTGCTCATCGATTAATGCAGCGACATGCCTTCGTTCGTAAAAGTCATACGCTAGATTTTCTATTGCCTGATGCTAAGTCTCAGGTGAGTTTGCGATTTAACCAGCGCCACGTAATACAAGCTCAAACAGTCGTGCTATCCACTCAGCACCACATCGATATCAGCCAAAAACAGTTACAAGAAGCGGTGATTGAAGAGATTATTAAACCAGTATTGCCAAACGCATGGCTAAAACATGATACACAACTGCTCGTTAATCCAGCCGGACCATTTGTCATCGGGGGCCCCGCCGCCGATTGTGGACTAACAGGCAGAAAAATTATTGTTGATACCTATGGTGGTGCTGCTCACCACGGAGGTGGCGCTTTTTCAGGTAAAGACCCATCCAAAGTGGACCGCTCTGGCGCGTATGTCGCCCGCTATATCGCTAAAAATATTGTCGCCGCAGGGCTTGCATCACAATGTGAAATTCAGCTGGCTTGGGCCATTGGGGTCCCTGCCCCAATTTCTATAGATATTCAAACATTTGGTAGCGAAACCATTGCCAAAGAAAAAATACTCGGCTTAATCCAAGAACATTTTGAGCTAAGTGTTTATCAAATTATCCAACACTTGGATTTACTCACTCCGCGTTATCGAAAAACAGCTTGCTACGGCCATTTTGGTCGCAATATCTTCCCCTGGGAAAAAATAGATAAAGCGGAGCAATTACGAGAAGACGCTCATCGAGCAAACTGCGCGGCATAACATCATGAAAATTCGATTAGGAGAACAGTATGTCTAACCATAGTTTAGGTTTAATCGAAACCGTTGGCTTAACCGCCGCGATAGAGGCTGCTGATGCTGCTGTAAAATCAGCCAATGTCACACTAATCGGCTATGAGCTAACCAAAGGCAATGGCTTGGTCACAGTAAAACTCGAAGGTGATGTCGGCGCAATTAACGCCGCGGTTGCCTCTGGCGTAGCTGCCGCCAACCGAATGGGAAAAGTCTGGGCGCATCGCGTGATTGCACGCACGGCCAACGGACTAGATGCTCTGATAAATACTGCCGAAACGGTTAAAGCGCCACCTGCACCGACTACCCAAAAAACACCTGCGCCCAATGACACTGAAGCATCAAAAAGCTTAAAACAAGTTGCGACATCAGATAAAAAACCAACGCAGAGCACGCTTAATGCCCCTCACCAAACGACAGCTTTAATACAACGGCCAGAATCAACGCCTGTTAAACCAGCCACCAAACCTACCAGTAAAACTGCGACAACGAGAACCCGACGAGCCCCACGAAAAACGACTAAAAAAGCAGCTCCCAAAGCAGACTCCGACAAAAGTGGCCAATAACAATGAACCATTGCGACTAAGCAGATAAAAATAAAGCCACACAAATCAATGTATGGCTTATCAAACAGCTAAGGGTTACAAAAGCTAGCCACCAATGTGACACTGAAAGCCAAGTGATTCTATCACGTCACGTAAAGGCTCAACTTGTTCATCGGCCATAACAGGTGTATCTCCCATGGGATAAATTCGCCCCAGCAGAGAATATTTATTTTGGCCATAGGTGTGATAAGGCAATAGATGAATGGTATCCACATTGGAGAGTAATCTGGCAAATTCCCCAATTGCGCGAATTTCATCTGGATTATCGTTTACACCAGGAATCACCGGGATCCGCACCACTACTTTCGTGATAAACGAAATACGCATCAAATTCTCTAAAATCAGCGTGTTGTCCACACCGGTATTTTCTCTATGAATCTTGGGATTCAGCGCTTTAATATCAGTTAATGCCAAATCAACCCATGGAAACACATCTTCAATCACCTCTTTGGGCGCACATCCAGTGGTTTCCATCGCCGTATGCCAGCCTTTTTCTTTACACCCTTTGAGTAGTTCTCGAGCAAATACCGGTTGCTGGAGCGGTTCACCCCCGGAGAGTGTCACACCACCACCAGATCGTCGAAACAGATTTTCCTCTTTTTTAAGCTCAAGCAACACCTGCTCAACCGACATCGTTTTACCTTTGATCTCAAGCGCCCCAGTTGGGCAAACATCCGCACAATGACCACAGTTAATACATTTATCCCGGTCAATGAAAAATGGATTACTCAGAGCAATTGCATGCTCAGGACAAGCTGCGAGACATTTACCACAATGCACACAACTTATCTGGTTATAAACGATTTCTGGATGTGGATTCTGAGACTCTGGATTGCTGCACCATTTACATGAAAGTGGACAACCTTTAAAAAAAGGAATCGTGCGGATCCCCGGACCATCATGGAGCGAATATCGCTGAATATTAAAAAGAACACCCTGCGCATTATAATCAACGTCGTTATTCATAGCACTGCTCTTTAATCTTGAAAAGACTGCAGGCCGCTCATCGAACGGCCTGTTCGATGCGATTTAAAAATGCTGCTCAGTTCGGCTGATAATATCGTCCTGAACTTCTTTAGCCAGTACAATAAATTGCGCACTATACCCCGCCACTCGAACCACTAAATCCTGATGCTCCTGAGGATGTTTTTGTGCCTCAATAAGGGTGTCTCTGTCGACCACATTAAATTGCACATGCATCCCTTTTTTATCAAAGTAACTGCGAACCAAACCACTAAAGTTACGAATACCATTTTCACCTTTTAAGGCTGATGGCAAAAACTTCTGGTTATATAGCGTGCCATTTGATGCGATAAAGTGATCAAGTTTCGCCACTGAGTTAGCAGCAGCGGTTGGCCCTTGGGTATCTTTACCCTGACGAGGTGAAACCCCATCGGCGAGCGGCTCTTTTGCCAATCGTCCATCAGGTAAAGCGGCAACATCTTTACCAAAGAGCACATTAGCCGACACCGGATAAATACCGGCCTGGAACTGGCCGCCACGAGGATTTGTATATTTTTCAACTTCTTTGCAATAAACCAGAGCACACCGACGAGCAACGTAGTCAACATCATCAATATCGTTGCCAAAACACGGGGTATTTTCCAAAAGATGGCGTAGCTCTTCATAGCGAGACAGATTGCCAGTGCTCACAACCGCAGAGTTAGAAACTGTATTTAACTGACGATAGACCTCGTCTTTAATTGCCGCCGGAGATAACGAACTATTTTGATCGATAATTCGTTTAACCACGGCATAGACATCTTGTTCGGCATAAGAGTTTGATGTATTACTTGCAACTTTCTCACCGACCCCATGGCCAAAGTTTGCATCCAATGCGCCTTTTAGCTCTTCAAGCGAGATTTTTCCTTCATCGAACACGTGTTTTTGCATTGCGTAAACAGAGTCGCCACTGTCGGCAATCCCGAAAGCTTGCGGGCCCGTGAAGTTATAGATAGCACCGCCCTCTTGCAAAGATTTTCCTCGACCAATGCAATCATCAACCATGGCGGATAAAAATGGCAGAGGACAGCGTTCGGCATGTGCCATATCGACGCTATTACACGCTTCAACCAAGTTATGGACAAAATGCGCCATCTGTTTTTCAAATGCGCTATAAAAGTCTTCGATACTATGCCATTGGGTCATTTCACCCGTCACTGGCCCTAGCTGTTTATTGCCAACCCGGCCATTGTGCAGGGTAATTTCGAGCACTTTTGCCACATTAAAGAATGCTGCATCGTGCCAACCTTCTGTTTTATTCGGGCATTGCGGTTCAACGCAGCCAATAATGCAATAATTTCGAGCATCTTTAAGTGACACACCACGGTTTTGCAGCGCTGGAATAATCACCTCATCGTTATACATCGCTGGCACACCGAGCCCTAAGCGAACCACTTCTGAAGCTCGGAACAAAAATTCATCTGGCGTGCCTTGCCAAACTCGAATAGAAAATGACGGCTGCGGCAAACTAACGTGAGCGCAGGCTTCCATACACATATAACTCAAACGGTTGGTTGCATCTAAACCTTGTTCATTTTGGCCACCAACACATAAATTTTGAAACACTGCGTAACCGGCAAATGCTTGAGCTGAGACCTCATCACGCGTTTTATTGATATCGTTGAGTTTTATCCAGCAGCAATCCACCAGCTCTTGGGCAAACTCATCAGATATTGCATGATCGCCCGCTAAATATGGATACATGTACTGGTCAAAACGTCCCGGTGAAATGGAATGGCCACTGGATTCGATTTGCAACATACTTTGCAAAAACCAGAATGTTTGGCAGGCTTCCCAGAAGGTAGTTGCGCCAAATTCAGGGACTCTGCGACAGTTTTTGGAGATCTGCTGGAGTTCTTGTTTTCGCTGCGGATTATGCTCTTGCTGAGCAAGTCGCGCCGCTTCGTCGGCATAACGATGCGCATAATTAATCGCAGCTTGATAGCTAATCAATACTGCATGGTAGAACTGTTCTTTTTTAATGTAATCAGGTTTAGTTCTGTCTAAATTTTCCAGCGCACTTGTGACTTCGTCGATAATTCCTTGAAAACCAATTTTCAGAATTTTGCCATAATCGACACAAACATGCCCAACACCGCCAAAATAGTAGTTACCCACCGTAAAGACGCCATTATCCATACTGTCATGCGTTGACTGGGACATATATGACGAAGCCAGCTCACTGGTGGTTTTACCCGGCCAATACAAAAATGCATCATGTAATTGCTGAGCGGTTTGTTTTTCAATAATAAATGGGTCAGCCATTCGCGAAGCCATCGTCTCGAACTCTTTTTCTACCCAATCGAATGAAAACTCAGGGCAGATTTCAGTCGAACGCGGATGCTTGGTTACCGACCCAACAATCAGCTCATCAGGGCGAATAGTCACCGGCAATTCATTGAATATTTTTTCAACCATTTTTGCCCGGCGCATAACAGCAGGCAAATGTTGATTCTCTTTATGGGCCTCGGTTGCTAGCACGGCTCGTTCGGATTCTACATAAGGTTTAGCTTGCAGAATCATGGTTTTGAGTCTTACAACACGATCGGTCGGATTAGAAAAACCTTTCTCTAACATAGAATTACTCCCGAAATATGATAAGGCGAGACAGCGAGATCACACCTTAATTATTTAGCCTTGCGACAGAGCCTGATGCCTTCTGCATGAAGCGAATCCCAAGCAAATGAATAAACGCACGTAACAGTTCCGGATGCGCTTTCCAAGTGGGAGCCGTCACCAAATTGCCATCGGTTACTGCCCCATCATCACAAGCGCTAACCCATTGCCCACCCGCAAGTTCGACTTCAGGTTTCACACTCGGATACCCTGTTACTTTTCTTCCTTTAAGCACATTAGCTGCAACCAAGATCTGGACTCCATGGCAAATCGCTGCCATGGGAAGCGCAAAGTGAATGGCATAATCCACAACATGCAACACCCTTGCATCCAGTCTTAAATACTCTGATGAACGCCCACCGGTGATATATAAACCGCTATATTCAGCAAGGTTGAGATCGCGAAACGAGGCATTTAATACAAACAAATGGCCAGGTTTTTCGCTGTAAGTCTGATCCCCTTCAAAATCGTGAATCGCTGTTTTTATACATTCACCACTTAACTTTCCCGGGCATACCACATCAACATCAAATCCGAGCATTTTTAGCGCCTGAAAAGGCACCATTACTTCATAATCTTCTGAAAAATCACCGGCTAAGATGAGGAGCTTATTCATCGGTTCACTCAGAAACTCTCTGAGTCCTCCTCTATCACTTGAACCGCGTCTCTTACTGCGGAAAGCTCGCCAAAAATGCCAAGGGTGGTGACATGCTGAGGACAAGTTCCACAGATCTCAGTGACTGTGACATTGGCCCTTTTGCTGACTTTATCTGCATAAAAATACAGATCAGGAATCGGCAATAGCACTAACCCAATTGCATCGGTGCAGACCAAATCGATGCTTTGTCTTAGCTCGGGTGAAATTCGCCGTTTTAGCATGGCTAAAACATCGGCCCCTGGCGCATTGATAATTCGAACTTTCATGCTCAGCTCCACCTTAAAACGAACTAGCGAACATTCAACGCTTCGACCATCACGCAGCGCCGATGCCGGGCAAACGAGCGGGCCGAAGTCAGCCCTTCACCGGTAGGGCCTGCAATCGTAAAGGTGGTATGGCCTTCGCCACCCACACCAATTCCGGCATACGATGGCCCATTTTTGACAAAAATAGTGGTCTGGATTAAACGGGCCATTTTGGTTAATTTTTCTACATTCATCGAATGCATCATCGCGGTATGACGGTTGCCATGCTCAACTTTTACTGCCAAATCAATCGCTTCATCGACGTTGCCCACGCGCACAATTGGCAAAATCGGCATCATCAACTCATTCACAACAAATGGGTCGTCTCGTTCTGTTTCAATGAGAATCACTTTTATGTCAGCTGGCGCGTCAATTCCCAACTGTTCCAAAAGATAACGGGCGTTCTTACCGACAAACTCAGTTTTAGGGCCAGTGCCTTTGGCATTGATGACCAGATTCTGCAGCTGATGAGCTAATTTGGGATCGCACAATAAATAACCGCCGCATTTTTTCATGCAATGAATCAAATAGTCAGCCACTTCATTAACGACAATCAGCTCTTTTTCGGCGATGCACGGCAGATTATTATCAAAGGCACAGCCGTTGATGATGTCTTGAGCGGCTTTTTCCACATTGGCCGTTTCATCCACGACCACAGGCGGGTTCCCGGCTCCAGCACCAATTGCCTTTTTCCCGGTCGACATAATGGCGCGCACTATCGAAGGCCCACCCGTTGCAACCAGCATGTTGACCCGCGGGTCATTCATTAACGCATTGGTATTCTCAATCGATGGCTTGGCAACTGTGACAACTAAGTTGTTAGGTGCGCCAAGCTCAGCAAGTTTGCGGTTAATTAAATCGATGGTATAGAGCGATACTTTGGTTGAGCGCGGATGTGGGCTAAATACCACGGTATTTCCAGCAGCCAACATGCCAATAGTATTGTTGATAATGGTTTCGGTTGGATTGGTGGTTGGGGTAATCGAGCCAATCACCCCATAAGCCGAATATTCCATCAATGAAAGGCCATCATCACCAGATAACGCAAACGTTGTGAGATCTTCGGTACCAGGGGTTTTAGTGGCAGCAATTCGATTTTTAATCAATTTATCATCGTAATTGCCCATGCCTGTTTCATCGACTGTCATCCGCGAAATTTTTTCAAGAATTGACTCCTGAATAAAAATGCTGCGGATCCCACTGATAAAGCTTTCTCTATCACGCATTGAACAATGCCGATATTGGATCTGAGCCTGTAAAGCTGCACCAATTGCTTCATCCATCGCTGCAAAGACACCTGCATGAGAGTCAATCGTTGGAGCAGATAGCGGCTCAACGGCAGCGGTTGAAAACTTCTCGGCCAAAGCCTTAGCAACGATTCTATCCAACTCAAAGCTTGAATTTTCGCTCTGACAGGTATGCTCTTCAGGCGGGTTTGTTTGGGTATATTTACTCAAAACATGCGCGACCGCCTGAGTAATTTCAGTATCATTCATACTAGCCATTCCTTACTACACGCCACTTAAACGCGCACCAATGAACTTAAATATATGGAGTTGTCGTTGATTTAATTGGCGCTGAGTCCATCGTTGAGAGTAACTGCAACCCAACTTCTCGAGCCGCTACAATGGCCTGGCGAACGGCGCCAGAATCCCCCGCAAAAGTAAATATGGCTTCGTTGCTAAAACAAGTTCCCTTTTGCGGGCTCGAATAGGCAACAGGCTCAATTACCGCAGCTTTGGCAGCAGTATCTGCGATCACAACCCCAATAGCGGCAGGAGCGGCACAAGTCATACCGAATGAGCGGCCAATTGGCGCACCAAACGCTTTATTAAGCGCATAGCTGGCCCGAGCTGTGTATTGAAATTCCAAATGGCCAGCGGGTGAGCCATAAACATCGCCCATAGTGCGTTTGAGCTCGGACAGAGCAACTTCCACCGCGCGGCGCACATCTGATACGTCTTCAGCGCCAAAGATAATTAAAGAGCCATGGCCGCCACCACCTTCAGTGTCTCGGCACAGCTCAATGGCGACAATTTCACTGTTCGTGGCTTTAACCGCTTCATCGGCTGCAAAAATGTGTGGGCCGGCACCTGTGCGAGCGCCCAAAATACCGATGGAGCGATATTTAGTATCGATATTCATCACTTCGTGCAGCTGGCTATCGACGCTTGCTATCACTAAACCGATGGTATGACCAAGTTCAGAACTACCCACAAACTCAGTTAACCCACATGGGCCGCTTTTCGTAGTTTGGCTTGGCTCACCGACATGACTTTGATTATTCATTACCTCAGAAATAATCTGCTCAACAAGATTCTCTTTCATTGTCACGCCCCTCTAAATGGATTACTCAAGCGTTTTGGGTAGAATTTTTTCGACTTCGACATGTGGACGAGGAATGACGTGGACAGAAACCAATTCGCCAACTTTCGCCGCAGCAGAGGATCCTGCATCGGTGGCAGCTTTTACCGCTCCGACATCACCGCGGACCATAACAGTGACTAATCCTGAACCAATTTTTTCGTAACCAACCAGTGTCACATTGGCAGACTTAACCATGGTATCGGCGGCTTCAATGGCAGAAACCAACCCTTTTGTTTCAACCATACCTAATGCTTCTTGTTGCATATCTACCTCGGCAATTTCGATGATAATTAAAGCAAAAAGGCTTAAGCGCTCCCGGCTCACCTTGATGCGTTTTAACTAGAGGAGTGGACCTTTTGTGATTAGTTTTGCAACTACCAAAGATCAACCCTCCCTAGCATCTTCATCATATGAAGATTACCGAAAAATGTTTTGCCCCCTAGGGGGATTCTTTTGCGGTCATCGCTTAGATAGATGCAATAAATTGCAGGTTTATTCAAAAGAGAAAACAAGCGAACGCAGACGCTGCCAACGAGGGGGATAAAAACTAAAAACAGCAGATATAAATAGCGATGAAATGGATAAGATAACCCACATAAATGCCTTGGTAGAGCTAATAATTACAATGCAATACCCTGTGCAATATCGGCTGCATCTTTGGCTATCATTTTTTCTTCATTGGTTGGAATAACCATTACCACAGGGGTGTTAGGTTGCGAAATAATGCCGCTTTCACCGCAGCACATTGCGTTATTTTGCCGCTCATCCAAACGAAAACCAAAAACCGCCAGACTTTTAACGGTCAACTCTCGAACCAGCGGCGAATTTTCACCGATTCCACCGGTAAACACTAATGCATCCAAATGCTCTAACGAAGCCATATGCCCCCCAATATGACGCGCCAGACGATGGATCATGACATCGATGGCAAGTGTTGCTTGGGGGTTTCCCGATAGTCTTTCGCTTTGTAAAGCGCGAAAATCACTCGATATACCAGATAAGCCAAGTAAACCGGACTGATTGTTCATTAACTCATATAACGACTCAATCGACTGTTTAGTGCACCGTGCTAAATATGCGAGGACTCCGCAATCTAGGTCGCCACAACGAGTTCCCATGACTAGGCCTTCGAGCGGCGTCATTCCCATCGAGGTATCCACGCTTTGCGCATTTTTTACCGCACAAACCGATGAGCCATTGCCTAAATGAGCAATCACAATCCCACATTGCGCCGGATTTAACCCCAACCGATGAATAGTTTCTGCGGTAATGTAGCGATGCGAGCTGCCATGAAAGCCATATCGGCGCACCTGATACAATTCGCGATATTCCAAAGGGATTGCATAAGTATATGCTTTGGCGGGGATAGTTTGATGAAAAGCGGTATCAAATACAGCGACTTGGGGAATATCAGGTAATAATTCCAAGGCGCTGCGAATACCAATTAAATTCGCTGGATTATGCAGCGGAGCAAGCGCACAAAGCCCTCGGATTTGAGCAATCACTTCATCATTAATCAATACCGAATGGCTAAAGAGGTTCCCGCCATGCGCCACGCGATGACCAATCGCACATAACGACCCTAGCATTGAATGCTGGCGCATATAGGCAAACAATGTTTCTAACGCACATTGGTGAGAGCTGCGTTTAAGTGGGTAACAACAAGTTTGTCCTTGCTCATCATGAAAGGTGATCTCGGCATCGGATAACCCCAGCTTTTGCGCGATACCATAAAAAAGTGGAGTATCCTTATCCTGCGGCAACACTGAAAATTTCAGCGATGATGAACCACAATTAATGACTAAAATGCCGCGCTCAGATGATGGCATAACAACCTCGGCTGATTTGGCTTACACCGCCAATGGTGACGACGTCAGTAAATAACGAGACTGGCTAAATTTAAACAAAGTATTGCTGGCAACCGACATATCCTGCTCGACACTTCCGCCACTAATGCCAATTGCACCTAACAGTTGTCCTTTATGCCAACAAGGTAGCCCGCCCCCAACACAACAGATATCTGGGTGATTCAACAGCCCATACAAGCTTTGCCCGGGTTGACAAAGGCTTGCTAGCTCATGCGTTGGCATTTTTAAAGCAACCGCGCTCCAAGCCTTGCGATACGCCAATTGGTGGCTGACTAGCAGTGCATTATCCATGCTGAAAAAGTAACGTTGATAGCCCATTGAATCGAGCATGCTAAAGACGATTGCAACACCTATTTGATGCGCTTGTTCGTGGGCCAATCGCCCCAGTGTCATCGCATCGTTTAAGCTTAGCGTTGTCACTGGCTCATAAGCGTATTGGTCAATTGCCTGATCAATGAGATGATCAAGACTTCGACTTTCGCGGGTTTGATTGACGCTCATAATAGTGGCCTTAAATCATCGAGTTTTTATCGCCTAATCATCATTCACTTCGAGAGAGTCAACAATTCCCACCACAGCAGCATCAATCACTGAGTTTACCTGCTCGCGACTTTTACGAGCCGAACTACCCACAGCAACGATCACCACTTCACCATTGCCCGCACCAACGCAATCAACAGCAATTTCTGGATAGCCAGTTATCTGATGATTCGCATCCATGCGGCTCACAACCAATAACTTGGTTCCAATTAAAGATTCATGCTTGGTGGTTGATACAATTGCACCAGTCACTTTGGCCAGATACATATGTTCCTCCTAACTTTTTCTATTCAGAACAAGTTGTAAACGATTGATTTCATCCCGTGCCGCTGGGGTAATTAGCGCATCAGCCTCGACAGACAAAGATGTCAGCTTTTGCATCTTACGAACGTCGGCAACAGTGATTAGCTGTCGGCGGTTATGAGCCGCTGGGCAAGCTTGGGTGAGCACGTGTACCCCAAGGCCTTTAAGAGCTTTGACGTAATCGCTCAGGCATTGGCGCATTGTGCTGGAAAAATGACTTTCGTCCTCATCGACGCTGAGTGTGACATAGACAGGGCGCCGGCATGCAAGCGCATCAAATGCCCATTCACAGGCAATATTATCATTCAGACACTGAGCTATTTTAGCCAAGCTATTCATCGACAATGCCGGGAAAAAAACGCCGTAATAGTCATCTTTTGGTAAATGAGGGCCACAGTTATCTGTTGTGATATTAAGCTTTTTCACCTCTATCCAACGCTGACAAACTTGGGCGAGCATCGAGTTAAAAGCTGAATATGAAAACGATATCGCAATGGCGTAACCACGATGATATAACGCATCGATACAGGCAAAGATCCGCTCTAATGAGCGCATATCAGAACCGGTGATAACCACTCGCAGCAACTTGGCTTTTAAGCGTTTTTGCTCAAGGATTGCAAAAATCATTGCATCAAGTTTGTGCTCAAACGATGGATTTTTCATAAATGAACAGATGCCACCTCTTTTGCCTTGATAGCAATTCCCAATGGCGTTACTAATAGCGGCTCAGGGGCCACAACACTGGGAACATTCGTCACACCACTAAATACATCGGCAAACTGCGAGAAACTACTTGCCCCGCCCACCAGCCATAATTTTTTAACTGGATACTGCCCCAGCCATCCACAAACTAACGTCGCCATTTTTTCAACAACTGGCCGAATCAGCTCAAAGACTTGCGCTTCATTCTCTTTTGCAATTTTTAACGCTTCTGCTTGCTCGTATTGAAGATTCAAAGCGCCAGCAACGACCAATGTCATATGTGTGCCGCCAGTTGGCTCATCGGCGCTAAAGATAACTTGGTTATTGCAAAACACACTCATCCCAGTTGTGCCACCACCAACATCTACGACGGCACCATCGGTGATGTTTAAGGCAACTGCTGCTGCAACTGGCTCATCCATCACATTGGTAACCGTAAATCCAGCCGCTTCAACTACGTTAACAATTACTTTCGTGTCACCTGAGGAAATTCCCGGAGGAATCGCTGTGGCAGCATATTTCAAAGGCTCACCAAGGCGCTCTTCTAACTGAGCTTTGAGCATAGATACGACTTCGCTCGCTTTTAGGTAATCCACCACAACACCATCTTTCACAACCGTTGATGGATAACTAATGCCTGTCACCGGTTGATTGGCGTAATCAACCACGACTAGCGCAATATTCGCCGTTCCTAAATCGACTCCAACTTTATAAGGCCCGTGGCGACGATGACACGCATGATGGCGCATCAGCGCTGCCAACTCTTTAAGCCTTCGCGTATGGGCTTTAGCCATGGGAGCAAGCCTTGCTTAAGCCATAAACTAAATCACCATTTTTAAGCCCTAGTGCATTGGCTTCTTCAACATCAAGATGCATTTCAAGCACCGCATCAGAGCTCACGCGAACGACCACATGCTGCAAGATTCCGCCTCTAGCACCTTGGGTTTGAACATCAATTTGCATACCATCACTGAGCTGAAAATGCTCAGCATCCTGAGGTGAAATATGGATATGTCGCCAGGCAACGATTGCACCATGATCTTTTTTCACCACGCCCCGAGGCCCCACTATCTCAATACCAGCGGAATTATCTAACTCTCCAGACATCCTAAGTGGCGCTTTAACTCCCAAGGTGAAGCTATCTGCAATTGAAATCTCTATCTGAGTGGCGCTTCTTAACGGCCCAAGAATACGGACTCGTTGAATCTCCCCTTTTGGGCCGCGCAAAACCACAGTCTGATCAGCTGCATATTGGCCGGGCTGCTTGACCGCTTTATAACGAGTTAGCTCAACGCCACTGCCAAATAAGACGTCCATATCTTCGCGGCTTAAATGCACATGCCGATTCGATATTCCAACAGGAACCGCAAGTTTTGTTGATAATTGGGTACAAGAGTTAACGGCAACGGCCTCTTTTTTTACTAACTCCTGCATAATTTGCCGGGTAATTAGAGCGGCCTGCACTTGGACATCATTCATAACTGCTCCCCAAAACAATCGATACTATTAGACTATGAGGTTTGGATTTATTGTTTTTGCCTTTACGCTGCACTTTTTTTACCAGCTTGAAAGCGCAAGACAATCTTATCCAGATAGCCCGGCAACGCGATTAAACAACTCGCTAAGCTCGCTCTCACCAACTGAACGAGGATTGCTAGCAAGGCAGCGGTCATTTTGCGCAGCCGCCACGATAGATGGGCGCAACGCTTCAAGCTCAGCGCTATTTTTGCCCATTTCGATCAAGGTATTAGCAATACCAAAGCGTTGATTAAAGAAACGAATCATGCGAACCATTGCAGCAATGGCCGCTGTATCACTGTCTTCTTTAATCCCCATCATCTGGGCACAACGATGATAATTTGCGAGGGTTTTCGCATTGTTATCTTTGGCATTAAACTCAATGACTAACGCCAATAACATGGCATTAGCTCGGCCATGGGCAATGTGTAACATTCCGCCAATCGCGTGGGCCATCGCATGCACCAGTCCAAGGCCGGCACTATTAAATGCCATCCCCGCCATGCATGACGCGTTGTGCATATGTTCACGCGCAACGATATCTTGTGGGTTTTGAAAAATCAGTGGTAAATTCATGGTGGTCAAAGCGATAGCCTTTTGCGCAAGTGCATCACTAAAGTCATTAGCACCGGTTGATACAATGGCTTCAATGGCGTGGGTTAACACATCCATGCCCGTATCCATCGAGACATGCGTTGGCACACTCATAACTAATTGCGGATCGAGAATTGCGCAATCAGGGACTAACTCTTTGGAAATGAGTGGGTATTTATGCCCATTTGCAGGGTCTGAGATAATCGCATACGAAGTTACTTCTGAACCAGAACCACTGGTTGTCGGTATCGCAATTAATTCAATTTTCTGGCTTTGATCATAATCTTCTAGAGTCACTTTGATGCCTTTTGCCGCATCAAGTGATGAGCCACCGCCCAGCGCAATGATTGTATCTGGATGAAAATGTTGCAATTGCTTCACGCCCGCTTTTAAAACATCAACACTCGGGTCCGGTGTCACCTCAGAAAATACCGCAACACGGGCATCAGGCATTGCTTGAATTAATTCTTGAGTTTTACCCGAAGAAGCCATAAAAGCATCCGTCACAATAGCGACTTTATGCTGAGATAGTTTGGCTAAGAAGCGAAGCGAATGATCGCCGAAATAGATATCTGGAATAGAAAAAAATGCAGTTGCCATAGCGCTCTTTATTCCATACTTGCTCGTTTAAAAGATAAAAACGACATGGAATTAAGCTAGCACACGGCTCTAAATACGATGAACAGCCGAATTTGTACAAGTCAGAGAAAATATTGCCAAATGACTTTAGCGCGCGACAAAAAAATACACCTTTATGGCCAATCAATGATTAGCAGCGCCCTGTGGTCAACGCTTGGTACCAATCTAGCCGGCCTTGGTTTTGGGCTTTTTGAGCGGCAAGGGAAGCATCGTAGCTGACTTTGCGAAAGGCAACCTGCCAGTTTTGCTCTAATTGCTGCTCGATAATCACATACGATGCTCGCGATGAAAATGTTTCCATAGCATGATGACAAGGATCATCATCTCGATAAGCTGGCAAGCCAACGCTGCCTGGATTTATCACAAGCTGCCCAGTTGAGAGTTCGACACAACGGGGAATATGCGTATGTCCACATAAAATAAGCGCTGAAGAAATACCATTTAACTGAGCAAGAATTTCACCATCCGACTTAAGCTTTGGAAAACCTTCACAGACATTTTCTAATAGATAGACTAAATCACTTTGCGGCGTCCCATGACAAGCATAAATTTGCTCGTTGATGTGCAAATCAAAAGGCAAAGCCTTCATCCACGCGAGTGGCTGCGGCCCAAGATCAGCCAAAATAAATTGCATTGTTGGATTATTCGCGATTTCATCGGCACTAGAGCAATATATCTGTCGGTCTTGATTGCCAGAAATCGTAATTGCCCCTAACTCTTGTAAATAATCATATGTTGCTCGAGGCGCAATTGGGCCATAAAGGATATCGCCTAAGTTAATAAATCCATTAACATTCTGCTCTCTTGCATCAGCCACAACAGCTTGCAGTGCATAAATATTACTGTGAATATCACTGAGCACAGCGTATTTAGTCATTAAACCTCCGTGTTACGAATTTTTCTATTCAGCACTCATATCAATTAGCTCATTACAATACTAATCAGAACCCAATAATCATACTAAGTTATTTGCTCGCTATCTTAAGCTTTACAGGATATTGTAATTTCACTTTTGGTAGGCCTTTAGCAAAGTGCATCTCTGGGACTTATTTATGACAAGATATGGATTATCACTCTTTATTTATCGTATTTTCGCAGTCGTTACACTCTCACTTACTATTTTTGCAGCGCACGCGATGGAAGCATCGGCGGCTCTGCCTGCAACGGTGCAATATCATTTAGACAAAGATGCTTTTAAAAGCAGCGTGACGCTTTGGTACCCCGATGGCGCAAAATATATAGCGCCCCCAACAACAATTGAAATCGGCTCAAATGCACTCTTTCAAGGAGAAAAAGCCGTCGCTAGCCAAACTGTCAAAGCCGGCCTTCATCCACTCGTTATTCTGCTTCATGGTGGGCTTCGAAGTGCGGATAACTCAGGTGCATGGCTCAGTTCAGCTCTTGCAACAAAAGGATTTATCGTAGCTGAAATTAATCCACCCAGAGCAATGAGTCCCAAGGATGCGGTCAATTTTATCTGGCAGCGACCACAGCTTGCCCAAACCGTTTTAACAGCATTATTAGCCGATAATAAATGGCGCAAACACATCGATTCCACAAAAATTCATTTTGTTGGCTTTGCCTTTGGCGCAACCACTGGATTGATGCTGGCAGGTTCGGCGATTAACCGCTCGGCTTATCAGCATTTATGTGATGGGAACACAGCAAAAAAAATTGATTGTCAGTGGTTTAAATCCCACCAAATCACGCTTAATGAAGCCAATCAAACCAAGCTCTTGGAATCATATTTAGACAAACGGATTCACTCCGTTGTGGCTATTGCACCTGAATACCTTGGTGTTCTTAGCGCAAAAGCCAATCAGACTTACCTCAAAGCGCTTGTGATCACTTTAGGTAAAAAGCAGATAACCATGACCCAACCCAACAGCACCCAACTTAATATTCCCCAAGCGAGTCTGTTTGATGGGTTTAACCGCTGCAAAATGAGTAAAAAGAAGATTCCAGCGCTGCAAAAGCTTTGCCCAGATTCAATGGCACAGCGTATGCTGATTCACCAGCAAATCATTAGCGCTATCACTCAATTTTTATCCCATTGATGCGCTGGATTGATGGCCATATTAAACCAATATATCGAGCAGTTAGCGTTTAATTTATTCTGACTTATCGGCAACTAAACACTGCTCGAAAAACGCTAATTACTCTGATTTTCCCGCATGAGTTTCCAAGCCAAGTGCACTTAGCATCTGGCGGTTGGCATCTTTTAACACAGCGATTGACTGTTTAAATGCGCTAATTTCAGAATCAGTTAGATGATAGGTCACCAACTCTTTAATCCCATTTCGGGTAATCACTGCCGGGACGCCGGCATACACATCATTTTGTGCATACTCACCGTTTAACATCACAGAGGCAGGCATCACAATATTGCCATCTCGAACAATTGCTTTAATCATACGCGCCGCAACAGCAGCGATACCATAATCGGTTGCACTTTTAGCCTTCACCACCTGATAGGCGATTTGACTAATTTCTTGCTGAACCTTGTGAATATCAATGCCTTCGAGTCGTTCTGGATTATCGTGCAAAATTTGAGTAAAGCTTTTAGCGCCAACTGTCACCTGACTCCATGGGATCATCTGAGAATCGCCATGCTCGCCCATGCATAGGGCTTCGACACTGCGTGGGTCGACATCCATCGTTTCTGCCAAAAAATATCTCAGCCGAGCTGAATCAAGTGAGGTGCCTGTGCCGATGACCCGATGTGAAGGGATACCAGAAATCTTATGGACCAAGTAGCTAATCGCATCAACTGGGTTGGTAATCACAATGAATATCCCCGCAAAGCCACTTTGCATGACTTGTGGCACGATTTCACTGACAATCTGGCTGGCTTTATCGAGCATATCAAGGCGAGTATTGCCCTCTTGATAAGGCGCGGCCACGGCTAGCACGACGATATCGGCATCGCCGCAATCGGTGTAATCACCGGCATAAATGCGCATCCGACTTTCAGAAAAACCTAAGGAGTGTTTTAAATCTTCAGCCTCAGCCCAAGCTTTTTCTTTGCGCCGATTTATCAGAACAAGTTCATCACAAAAGTTGCCGATAGTTAGATGGTGAGCTAACGCACAACCAACATGGCCCATCCCAATAATGGCCAATTTACTTTGGCTTAAACTCATTTTGTTTACTCCTAATTTGTTCTGATAATTCCGAGCAGATGTGGAAAAAGACACAAAAAAGCACTTTTACTCAATTTAAGTGAGCAAAGGCGTTAAATCAGATGATTTTGGCTTTTAAATTAATTGAATCATACCATGATATGAGTTTGAGGGAATTTAAGCTGATATCGGCCAAAAATTCGATTTCATGGGCGATAACACTTAACTGACCACCCGCAATCTATCTTTAGGGGCTACTTATCTTTTAAAAATATAAACGGCAGCAATCGAGCAATATTTTGCGCATCGCTTAACGCTCGGTGATGAGCGCCTTGTTGAGCTAGGCCAACATGCGCCATGGCGCGCTTCATTCCGACTTGCGATTTGAGCCGCTGCACTTTAGCAAAGGCTTTTTTGAGATTGAAAAAAGGCTCAGCAGAAATAGGCGCCAGAGCATAATAGCGGCAGTCTAAATCAAGTTGCACCTGATCATAACTGCCCCAGGAACAGAGCAAATAATCTCGATAAGTTTTTCGCCATTGGTTAAAAGCACTAAGAACCTCTTTGAAACCTTCACCACTGGCAACATCAGCGCGTTGAATACCCGTTAACGTAACACAAAAATCATCCAATATCGGATGCTGTACGGGCTTTACAAAACGGCCAAACGTCGCAACCGGTGCAAAATTTTGAGAATCGACAATGACCGCGCCGATTTCAATAATTTCGCGCTCATCAGCCACAATCGAACCATCAGCCGTGCAGGTATGTTCAATATCGATAATCACTAGATACTGATAGCTATCTAACATAGCGGCGATTGAACTGGGTGTATATGGATTTATCACAACGTCTGCCAACCTTCATCTAACTCACCGATTAGGGCTTAACCAACGCCCCAACTAAAAAAGGGCTGCCCGTTTGAGCAGCCAAACATATCAGAAAAGCTAGAGGCTGTTGAGCACACATCTAAAAACTCGATTGAGTGTCGCGCTGTCAGCCATCGAGTCATTAGGTAGTGGCTTGAGCGTTTCATAGCGATTTAGCTCTTGTTCAATAAACTGATTGATGAGCACAATCTGCGGCCCACTATCGAGCTCTTGTCCATTACGCTTGAGCACTAATAAGCGCTCAACCTGCTCTCGAACATCCGCTTCATCAAGCAGCGTTAATAGTTTTTCGAACTCAATGGGCGCAACGCTTTGATATTTCAGCAACCAACGAATTGCCAGTAGCGGGCGCAATACATAAAAGTACTTTTTAACACGTACTTCCTGGCTTTTGAGATAACCGCGATAGTTTGTTCGCGCCATATTTAAATAATGAAATATTCCCTTATTTAACGAATAACTCGTTTTAAGAAGTGGCCTCAATTCACGAGCGAAGACGCCATCATCAGCATAAATCAGAGCCGAACTTAACCACTCGACCATCGCTGGATTTGACTTGCGAAATAATCGAAGCGCTTTTCGCACATCCCACCCATTGATGTCTATCTCATCGACAATCGGATATTCAATCACATCACGCTGGTCCTCAACATCCATGCTCAGATACCAGTCAGCTTCGTGCGCATAGATAAATCGCACATCATAATCGCTATTGGTTGATGCAAACCCCCAGGCTCGGCTACCTGATTCAACAGCATACAAGACTTTAACCTGATGCTCTGCTTCTGCTTGAGCGATGCGCGCAACAATTTCTTGGCGTACATTCTCCGCAACCGCATTTTGCAACACTTGGCTTGTGACAACTTTCATAATACAACCCCTATCATCATGGCGAATTGCCAACAACTCAACTTTCATTACCGACTAATGGCTTGCCAACTCGCCACCACTTATATTGACTACTCTCATCCTTTAACGCATACGACCTGTTTAAGAGTATGCACAACTTCTACTAAGTCTTTTTGTGCCGCCATCACCTGCTCAATATCTTTATAAGCATGCGGGATCTCATCAATTACAGCCGCATCTTTACGACACTCAACCCCTTGGGTCGCCGCAATCTGATCTTTTATGCTAAAGACTTTTTTAGCTTTGGTCCGAGACATCACTCGACCGGCACCATGGCTACAGCTATTAAAGCTTTGTGCATTACCAAGCCCCCGCACGATAAACGATTTTGCGCCCATGCTACCGGGAATAATCCCTAACTCGCCTTTTTCAGCGCGCACCGCACCTTTTCGAGTCACATAGCAGTCTTTACCAAAATGGTGTTCCCGCGATACGTAGTTATGGTGACAATTCACTGCGATACTCGCCGTTTCAAACTTAACTGGGATCTGTTGGCGCAGCGCATTGAGAGCATTGATCATCATGATTTCACGATTTTTAGCAGCGAAATCCTGTGCCCACTGCACCGCTTCAACATAATCATCAAAATATTCGCTTCCCTCTTGCAGATACGCTAAATCCATATCTGGCAATTGGCTCTGATGACGTTCCATCTCTTTACGAGCCAGTTGAATAAAATATGAACCAATCCGGTTACCGACCCCACGACTGCCGGAGTGCAGCATGAGCCAAATATGTTCATTTTCGTCCACGCACAGCTCTAAAAAGTGATTTCCGGTGCCCATCGTACCCAAATGGTGAACATTGTTGCTGCTTCGAATCGACGGGTGTTTTTCACAGATACGCTCAAACTGAGCTTCTAACTTTACCCATTCAAGAGCCACAAGATCAGGGATATTACCCCAAGACCCACGGTCATTTTTACCTCGTCCTGAGGTTCTACCATGTGGCACAGCAGCTTCAAATGCACTACGAATAGCTGATAAATTATCAGGCAGCTGGCTGGCCGTTAAACTGGTTTTTAACGCAACCATACCACACCCAATATCCACTCCCACCGCTGATGGGATGATGGCTTTAGTCGATGGAATAACACTGCCAATCGTTGCCCCTTTGCCCACATGCACATCTGGCATCACAGCAATATGCGAATGAACAATATCCATCGCGGCAATATTACTCAGCTGCGCTAACGCATCAGGTTCAAACGGCACGCCTTTGGTCCACGCTTTAATCGCCACGCGATTCTCGCCAGTTAATATGTTGTAATGCTGTTCACACATCTTTATTCCTTAGCGGCGGCCAAAGGCCACCGTTTCTTAAACTTACTTTAGGCGATTTTTACAACGCCATTCATCAACCCTTCTAACCCACCGTAAACGGTCAGGTTTTCGATTTTTTCGGAGATTTTTTCTAGCGACTCCAGCTCTTTAAGACGCAGCAACGTTGGGTTGTTCTCCATCATCTTCGCGGTATTGTTCAAGCTACGCGTAGCCGCGGTTTCTTCACGGCGTTTAATCACATTCGCTTCGGCTGCTTTTTGCGCTTCAACTACCTGATTTAAAATCGCTTTCATATCACCTGGTAAAATGATGTCTTTCATCCCGACACTTAACAGCTCAACACCGACCGCTTTGAGAGGTTCCACCACCAGCTCTTTGACGGTTTCATTGACATAGAGCTTATCAAGCAGCAACTCATCGAGAGTCTTCACACCAACCGCCTCACGCAAAGCTAACTGCAAAGTGTTATAGACATACGTCATCACGGTTTCCGTACTTAACAGCGCCAATTCAGCATCGACCACTTTCACATTCGCGTTGAGGTTGATGCGCAAGCTAACCCGATCTTTGCTTAAAATTTCCTGACCCGACACTTCCAACATTTTGTTACGCACATCGATAGTTTTCACATCGACATTTTTATGAAACATCCAAAAGCCGTAGCGCCCTGGTGGTAACTGGCGTTGATAACAACCATCTACATACAATAAAGCGGCATGTTCCAGAGGAATTAAAAACTCTTTAACTGGCGTAATAGCCTGAGTACGGCTGCTTTTTAACAGCTTGCTCCCGGCATTTGCACCCACTTTACGAATGGCATTTAACACCGCTTCATCCAACTGCAATTGCTCGCTGATATCGATAATATCCAAACGGATATCACCAGCATCGCGCCACAAATATAGATGGCAGCCAGGGCTCACCACCCCTTGAAGTTGGTCGTCAAGATACAGCAACGCTGTTTGGCTATCTTCGACGTAATAATGGTCAATATGCTCAGCTAAAATTGGGTATTTTTTAAACCAACGAACCGTATTTTCTTCGGCAAAATAGAGCTTGCCAATATCGTAAGTTTTAAGCTCTGGTTCTTGAGAGAAGCCTTTGAATTTATATTCACCAGGCATCAACACTTCACAAAGCTGATTTGCTTTGAAGACCAATACTCGTTCGTTATCTGCAACTGTAATTTTTTTCTTAAACATCTTATTTTCCTCATTATCCCAAACGGGATGGTGTGAAATGTTAATGACTTGATTGAAAATGGCTGATTAACTTGTGTTATGGGGAGCTATCCTGCTTGCCATAACCCGCTATTAAAAAGCGATATCCAACCAGCGGTAATAACGACTTTCACACCGATTTTTCTATTAAGCGGAGTGGGAGTTGAACCCACGACACACGAATTTGCTGTTCGTTGCTCTACCATTGAGCTATCCATTGGTTTTTAAGTTGGGAATCGAACCCAAACATCTCGCCGACCGAGACTTAAAATCACGCTGTAATCTGGCATACGATTTAGGCAGAGCCTATCGCACCAGGGTGCTATTTCGAAACACTCCGAACAATTACAACAATTTAACTATTACAAGTGACGTGCCAAACGCAGATGAAAAATTAAAATTTATTTTTAACAATTTGTTTTTATTTGGTTATTTTTTTAAATTTAATTTCTAAGGCTATTTTTTAATTGCAGAAAAAACAGTTAAATGATGAAATAAAGATATAAATATATCTATTTGGATAGATTGAATTGGTTAAAAAAACGGTGGTGGTGAGTCTGTTAGGGACTCAACTTGATTCGGTTGGACGAGGCAAAAAACGCTGGCAAAGATGGCGTCCCAATATTTCTCTGGTCAGCCAAGACTCGCTTATGATTGACGAGTTACATCTGATTTATCCTGATGCAAGCTGGCACCTAGCCAATAATGTTGCGGTGGATATTGAGACCATCTCAGCACAAACAAAAGTCACACTGCACTGCATTGATTTTGCAGACCCTTGGGATTTTGGTGAAGTCTATGCCAAGTTATATGACTTTTGCTCGGTCCTGGAGTTTGATATTGACCGAAATGACTACCTGTTTCATATCACCACTGGGACTCATGTGGCTCAGATTTGCTGCTTTTTGCTCACTGAAAGCCACCATTTCCCGGGGCGATTAATTCAAACATCGCCAGATAGCTCACAAGAAGACAAAGCCAAAGGGCGGACTCAGATCATCGATCTGGATCTATCTAAATACGATCAGCTAGCAACCCGTTTTGATGCTGAACACGAACACGGCACCGACTTTCTAAAAGGTGGGATTGCTACTCGAAGTGCGGCGTTTAACACCATGATTGCCCAGATCGAAAAAGTGGCGATTCGCTCTGACGCCCCTATTTTACTCACGGGGCCAACGGGTGCCGGGAAAAGTCAGCTAGCTGGACGTATTTATCAACTGAAGAAAAAACGCGCCGCCCTTACAGGCGAGTTAATTACCGTAAACTGCGCCACCTTAAAAGGTGAAAACGCGATGGCGGCATTATTCGGACACACCAAAGGTGCGTTTACAGGAGCTGCCACTGCTCGCGGAGGTTTCTTAAAAGCAGCTGATAATGGCTTATTATTTTTAGATGAGGTTGGAGAATTAGGCCTTGAAGAGCAAGCAATGTTGCTGCGAGCGATTGAGAATAAGTCATTTCATCCAGTGGGCAGCGATAAAGAAATTCAAAGTAATTTTCAGCTAATTGCCGGAACCAATCGTGACTTGAAATTAGCAGTGAATAAGGGTGAGTTTCGCGAAGATTTACTCGCCCGAATTAATCTGTGGAGTTATGAACTGCCGGGGCTTAAAGACAGAAAAGAAGATATTGAAGCCAATATTGAATTTGAATTACAAAAATTTAGCCAAAAACATGGCAACAAAATTCGCTTTAATAAAGAAGCTCGCACCGCCTACCTTAACTTTGCCTATTCAGCTAATGCGACTTGGCGCGGAAATTTTCGCGATTTAGGCTCATCCATTACTCGGCTTTGCACATTGGCTGATTCGTCACGAATTGCGCTAAGTGATGTGCATGAAGAAACCCAACGCCTGAGCGCTGACTGGCAACCAAATACTACAAAATCAGTATCCTTAGCGGTGCAGTTACTAAGCGATGAAACGCTTGCATCGCTAGATAGCTTTGATCGCCACCAACTTGAATATGTGCTAAGTGTCTGCGCGAACCAAAGCTCACTTGCATCAGCTGGACGAGCCTTATTCGATGTGAGCCGCACCCGCAAAGCCAGCCATAACGACTCATCTCGTTTGCAAAAGTATTTAGCTAAATTTGGAATTCGTTGGGAACAAGTGCAAAGATTGGCAAATTAAATCCCGTAATAAAGCGGCGTTCTTTAATAGAAACAGCACTGCAATAAGCATCTATCATTTAAGTCGATAAGCTATTATTTATATTAGAGAATTCATTAAATTAAAACTTACTCGGCCATTTCAAAAATTGGGATTGATGATTCATTGTAGTGGTCAACAAAAATTGGCCACAGTTAATTATATGCATGAGGGCAGCATGGTTTGTTATGAATGGCTTTCTTCAATGTTTTGAACTACACAAAAGTTTACTAGAGAAGAAGTTACCTATCTCAAACGCTCCGTTACCGATAAATTGAAGGGGAAAAACGCTCCATAAAAATCTCGGGTTTAGCAAGTTCAGTGAACCCTATTTTTCGATACAGGTTTTTACCTTCAGGTGTGGCAGCCAGAGTCCATCGTCTTAACCCTTGCAAATCCGGGTGTTCAACGATGCAGTTCAGCAACCACGTAGCAACACCTTGATGGCGGTAGTCAGGTAACACAAAAACATCAACTAAATTTGCAAACGTTGCACAGTCAGAGATCAATCTGGCAAAGCCAATTTGTTGACTCTGACTATAGATGCCAAAGTTGATAGAGCGTAATAGCGATTTTTCGACCGTTTCGAGAGGAATACCTTTGGCCCATCTTGATTGTTCACATAGAAACTGGTGGATTAGAGAAACATTTAACCTCTCGGTGTTGGTATCTATCTCTAGTGCGTCTTTTTGCCATTTCATGATCGTTTCCTTATTCGTCTCAATATAGGATTTCACTTCACCTAAAAACGGTATTTGAAGCTTCAGTTGGTTCAAAGTAAAGCTCTGGCCAAAAGACTATTACACAGAGGAAGAACTTCCTCTGCAATTACCTCAATGACCTATTCATAGAGCATGATGTATCCCCTTTCCACGCTATCGTATTAATGAGTCAAATGAAATCATTTACATGTAAATAGAATACATGTATTTACCATACTTATATGTTATTTGTAGATTTGTCTATCATTTTTAATGAGATAACTTAAGACTAAAGATTTGAACACAATTTAATCGGAAACATCGAACGGAAATACTAGATTTTGTTTATTCAGGAATCTGAATAAAGTCAGGAAAATCACAGATAGATGGTTGCGAGAACATCCAAAAAACGATCTCATAAATCACTGAATAACCAAACCACTAAAGAATATAAACACTGCTATAACAAATCGCAGATTTCAAAAGATGCTTGGCATTATAATGGGCAAGGAAATTGGCCATTATTGAATCTAGCGCTCAAGAGCACTGACAAAATCCTTCAGTGATTGCTCAAGTAAGAATACTCCGAACTCAATATCCACGTAGTAAATAAACCCAGAATTATCTTCGCTTGTTCCTATAAACAACATTTCATCACCAAGTGTTACCGCCAGTGGAGCTGCTTCAATCCCCTCTAAAAAGGGCTGATAGCGAGCGGCGACTAACACGATTTCATCAGGTTCAATCAGCTCGACAATCTCAAGCTTCTTATCAGGAATTACTTCACTCAACTTAGGGTATCGCGCTACGTCAATATACGCCCCCAGCAGATGGTTGGTTAAAGTTATCATACTTATCTCTGCGATATTGCCATAAAAAACTTAAATTAATCACTAAAGTGAAAGAGTTGGCTTTGCCCAACGAATGGACTGAGCGCTTCAACCGCGCCATTATTTTGATGATAAAGGATATAAGTGTAATCCCATGTTTCAACAAGCAATGCGTGAAGAGAAGGAATAATAAGCATTGTGAACTCACTCGCCCCACGATTTAAATCTTGCTCATAAGAGGGTAAGAAGTTATCGAATTGAGTGAGTTTTTCTGCCGAATAGTTCTCTAAATCAACGGCGTATAAATCATATTTTGCAAATAACAACGCAATAAGATGATGAAACCGCTGCCATTGCGATGGCGTTACTTCATCTAGTTTATGGTAATGCTCAGGGCCTAACCAGCCATCCCATAGTGAGATGAATTCAAGGCAAAACTCTTCTCTTACTTCGCCATCATCAAAATATTCAGCAATCACACATTTACCTAACATTTTTATCTTACGGCTGTTTCTGGCTTATCTATTATTTGAACGAGCCTATCAAACATATGCCCTTTTGGGCCATATGTTTGTATCTATTTAGGATAATCAGCCAGTAAGTCGGCATTGATATTATTTGCCCTCTTGCACGAGGCTAGCGCATTTTGCATGATTAAACTTTAAAACGCTCAACAATCTCAGTCAGCTGTTGATTCACCGATGCTACAGCTTTCATGCCTGAATGCGTTTTTTCGCCATTACTCGCTAAATTACTGACAATTTCATTCAGTGCATTCATATTCATACTCACATGCTCTGTAACACTCGTTTGTTCTTCAGCTGCGGTGGCTATCTGTTGGCTCAAATCGTTAATTTCAGCAACCGACTGAATAACAACCTCTAACCCAGTCGCAACACCTTGCGCCTCTTGCGCTGTCTGTTCGCACTGATTTTTCGTCTGCTCCATCGCAGTTACAATATCTTGGCTTCCCAACACAAGGCGATTTAGAACTTCTTCAATCTCCTTCGTACTCTGCTGAGTGCGCATCGCCAGTTGGCGAACTTCATCAGCGACCACAGCAAACCCACGTCCTTGGTCACCAGCACGAGCAGCTTCTATCGCGGCATTAAGCGCCAATAGATTAGTTTGCTCTGAAATTTCCCCGATGACTTTTAATATCGTATTGATATTTTTAGTTTCTTCATTCATGCCATTCACGCGTTCTGAGGCGTTATCGACACCATTAATCAATGAAGCAATATTGTTCTGCGATTTAGCTACCAGCTTGCTAGATTCAAAACTTTCTTCATTGGTACGCTGCGCCAAATCAGCAGCATTAGCAATGTCATTAGCCATGGCACTGGCAGTTGCACTCATTTGGTCAATCGCTGTAACAACCTGCTCCGTCTCGGTCACGTGGTGGTTGAGCATTGCTGAGTTATCTTTAGAAAACTGCTCCATCTGTTCGATATTATCCGCAAGCGTTAACGTTGCTCGGCGAATATCTTTCATCATCGATTGCAATTTATCGACAAACAAATTCACACTCTGAGCTATCTGGCCTAAATCATCGTTGGTCGAGACCGTTAGTCGCTGCGTTAAATCAGCATCCCCACTGGATAACCCACTCACCATTGATTTAAGCGACAAGATAGGCCGATAAACAAGCTGTATCACCAAAAAGGCCACCACAATGCTCACTAAGATAAGAATGACAGTCGTAATCATGGCAGCATGACGGGCAGCAACAAGACTTGCAAAAACATCTGATTTATCAACGATAATGGCAAAATACCAATGTTGATTAGCGACATTGATTCGGTGAGAAAAGAGTAACTCTCCCGCCTTACGCTTAAGCTCATAAGTTGTTTGAGTGTTTTGAACCACACTCTCAACGGAAGGTTTTAACCAAGCGACATTCAGAGCTTTTTCGCCCGGTTTGATGGCATCAGGTTCAGATGATGCTAGCACCATGGAGTCTTGATTAAGGATCAATGCGACCGCTTTTTGCTCTTTAGCGACATCCACCACCAGCTTATTTAAAAACCCGAGTTTCATATCAGCACCAATCATCCCCTGCTCAATACGCTGCACCATACTAATCCAGTAAATTTTTGGGTCAGCTTCATCTGGATATGGTGCAGTAATTAACGGGGTTATGGCCTTACGACCATCTTGGTAATATTGCATCTTGCGAATATCACCTTCAAATTTATGATCAGGCCAGCTAGAACTGGTTAAATTCCAATACGCATCACCTGATTTTTCTAGACCAATAAAGGAACTTCCGGTATTTAAAGTCGTCGCAAACAGTTGGCTTAGTTCGACATATTCTTGAGCATTATGAGCCGGTAGCAAAGCTGCTTTATATTTTTCGCCTAACCCTTTTAAACCTTGGATTTTTTCACTGATAAACTGTTCAACTAAATGAGACTGGTCGGCCACCAGCCGCTGATGAGCCTGAATAATTTGTGCAGACAAGTTACTTTTTTGCCTGGCATAAGAGAGATAGTTAGAAATGGCAACCGATACACCGACTAATGAGAGTATTGATATAATAAGTACTGACTTTAAACCCAGTGCTCTCACATTTACTTCCTTTTGCGATAAGTTTGTGTTCGCTAATAAGTATCGACTGCTCCTCTATAAAATCCAGCCAACAACTTAAAAAAGCAGAAACTATCGAGACAAATATAGCAAGTACTCGCCCTTAATCTTAAAAATTCAGTTGAGTCAGGCTCACAAAACAACCCAATAAAAAAGCTGTGTCTGATACGCATCATAACAACTAAAACACTCTGTTATCGGTCGTAAAATTTTCTAATTATCTAGCTAAATTAACATGGGTAAGGCACACACTAAGTCTATAACTGAGCTCTGGTTCAACTTTACTGTTCAGCAAACCAATCAGGATAGCGCTGACGAATCGATTCAATAACTTGTGGGTAATCAGTTAAATGTTGCTGCAACAAAGTTCTTGCTAGATGGGCATTTTTATCAGCTAGCGCATCGATAATTGTCTGATGTTCAACTAAAACCTGTTCCATTGTCAGTTCCCGAGTTAAATCAAGATAACGAACCCGATCCATCACGGCTTTTACCGTCTCGATAGTTTCCCAGGCAAGCGAGCAACTATCATAGACTCGCCAATAGACATCACCTTAGTGAAAAGGAGCTTTACCTACAACGACCTTTGCCGCTGCTATAAAGCCCCTGAACTAAAATGAATCCCTAGGTCAAAAACTGCCTTTGCTCTGTGATAAAACGGTCATCTCTAATTTGTTAATCAAGCAAAATCCCCGTTTATGACTTGCTGTTTTCTAACGCTTCCCATAATCCCAATAGATATGTTACGCCTAGAGCTCTATCATAAAGACCATATCCAGGACGACCTGTCTCATTCCAGATAGAACGGCCATGATCCGGGCGGATATAACCATTAAATTTATTTTCATGAAGGGCCTTCATTATTTCATACATATTTAAAGAGCCGTATTGCGACGGGTGTGCACATTCATAAAAATCTTTATCTTGAATTAATTTAATATTTCGAACATGGGCAAAATGAATACGTTTGCGCGCAGTGAATTCAGCTAAGATTTCATAGACATTATTTTGAGGATCTTCAGCTATAGAACCTACACACAAAGTAATACCATTTGCTTCAGAATTAACAGCATTACATATCCAATCAAGATCACTACGATTTTTAACAATACGTGGTAAGCCAAAAATAGAATATGGTGGATCATCAGGATGAATAGCCATTTTTATTCCGACTTCTTCACATACGGGTACGATTTTCTCTAAAAAATAGACTAAATTTTCGCGAAGTTTTTGTTCATCAACATCTTTATATTTAGTAAATAATTCTTGAATTTTCTCTAAACGTTCAGGTTCCCATCCCGGAAGAGCAAAGCCATTAGAATTATCTAAAACTTCGTGTAAAATTTCTTCTGGTGTTTTATCGATATCCTTTTTTTCAAATGCCATGGTCAATGAACCATCATCAAGAACATAGTTCATATCAGTTTTGATCCAGTCAAAAACCGGCATGAAATTGTAGCAAATAACTTTCACACCAACTTTTGCTAAATTTCGAATCGTTTGCTTGTAATTCTCTATCAGTTTATCTCGGCTAGAGAGTCCAATTTTAATGTCATCATGAATGTTGACACTTTCAACGACCTCCATCTTTAGACCCGCAGCATGGACCTGATTAACCAATGCATCTATTTTGTCTTGCGGCCATACCTCACCCACGGGCACATCATACAGTGCGCCAACGACACCGGTAACACCGGGCACTTGCCTAATATCTTTTAAAGAAATTTTATCTTCTACTGGACCAAACCAGCGCATTGTCATTTGCATAATTTTTCGTCTCATTTATCCATTTACATCTACCATACTAGCCTATCACATGTAAAAACAGAGTTATGACATAAAATTTTTAATATTGGTATGACTATCCACTTCCCCATTAATGAGACAGTTCTAAGGTAACGTTTTACGCATTTACTCCCTCATGTACCGAAGCTTGTGACTACTTACTTCCATGAGTACTTTCTTCACGATAAACAAAGGTATCAGGCCCATTTCGCTGACCAGCGCTGGAAGATCCCATTTTCCAACTCAATCATGACACAGGAAATAATGAAATTATCCCAAGAGGAATACACCATCTAACTAAATTGGCGCAAATAGGCATCTAACTATACATAATTTATCTACTTTTAAGATAAATCATCAGCGTACTGAGCATGGTAAAAAGCGCGATAATCCATGCCATCGTCCATGGCGTACCATCGCAAAACCATGCCAAAAACAAAGACGATACAATCCCACTGCCATACTGCATTGCTCCAATTAGCGCAGATGCAGCCCCCGCAAGCTCAGGAACATCATCTAATGCTGCCACCGTTGAGGTCGCAGCAATAATTCCGTTCATTGAGAAAAAGACAAAGATTGTCGCAATCATTAGATAAATACCGCCAAAATCAACTCTGACGGATATGGCTAAAATCACTACAGCCACCATGGCAATGGAAGATGCGACTAATAACAATGATTCTAGTTTATAACGAACCACTAAGAATCTATTGATAAAGCTCAAGCCAACCACACCAATTACATTAATAGCAAATAACCATCCATAATTTTGTGGAGAAATTTTATAATAACTAATATAGACAAATGGCGAGCCAGTAATAAAGGCATAAGCTGCGATATAATAAAAAGTAATGCATAGTGTAAAACGCATAAACTTCCAATTACCCAACAACTTTATATAATTTGCGAAAGACTGAATAATAGAGTAGTGATTCCTTTGATGTTTTTGTAACGTTTCAGGCAGTGTGAATAATGCCAAAGACATTACCACACCAATAGCGCTCAGTAGCCAAAAAATAGCCTTCCACGAGGTGACCTTGATGATTTGCCCTCCTAACAGTGGTCCAACAATAGGGGCTATTGCCATAATAATCATCAATGTCGACAACATATGAGCCGCTTGTTTGCGAGTATATAAATCACGAATCATTGCTCGCGAAAGCATTGGTCCGGTACACGCGCCAATAGCTTGAAATACTCGCCAAAAAACAATTTCAGTGATGTTATCAGACAGAGCACAACCTATTGATCCGATGATAAATACAATCACACCTAGGAATAACGGCAGTTTACGACCAAACCTGTCGCTAATTGGCCCCCAAATAAGTTGAGAAATAGCAAAGCCAATTAAGAACCCGGTAATTGTTAATTCTGCATCACCATTTAAATCTTTTGACATTTGTGGCATTGCAGGAAGATAAATATCCGTTGAAAAAGAAGTGAAAGCCATCAACGCCCCCAAAACTAATATAAATTTCAATCCAGTTTTATTATCTTTATTTATCTGACTATTCACGAAAGTGCCTATCGTTTGATGGGAGTTCACTGCAAGTATTTCAGTTGTGTTTATCGGCTATCAGAGCGTGATAACCGAATCATCACTTTTATTTGTTAAAGGTGTGAAAACAAAAATATCGTGCTCTTGGCGTAAATAACCGACACCGGGAAAATCAAGATGAGTGGCTGCGATCAATGTTCCATCTTGCGATACCTCATGAAACGTTTTTATTCTCGTTTTTTCAGCGCTCTTAGGGTCACTATCAAAACCTTTCATTCGCGCACGGACATTTTCAAATTGAACGGGGCCAACATTGATAATATCTCCAATGATGCAGAGTTTTTCTCCCTGACTTTCAACCAGATAACTGGTATGACCTAAAGTGTGACCAGAAGAATCACACGAGCGGATGCCTGGGACTATCTGCTCACCAGCGACAAATAAATGCAACTTTTCGGAGCGTTTGTAGGGTTCAATCATACTAGGGGCATATTCAAATAGACGTTGATTATTCGCATCACTCTCATTGGCTAAATTTGTCTTATCCAACCAATAATTAAGCTCTTTTTCATTAATATAAAGTGACGCATTGGGAAAAGTAGCAATCCCATTAACACTAAGCCCACCAATGTGATCGCCATGCATATGGGTGAGTAGCAAGGCATCGACCTGCTCAGGTTGATATCCAGCTGCAGCTAGATTGTCGATAAGATACCCAGTTGTTGGCAAGATGCCGCGCCCTAACCCAGTATCGACGAGGATTAATTTTTCTTGGGTCTGAATCAAAAATTGATTCACCTGCATGTTAAAATTTTTACTTAGCGCATTCTTTTTAAGAATTTTGTCGAGCTCTTCAGACGTAATATTTAGCAATAATTGACTGATATCGAACGTAACGCTTCCATCAGAAATAGTTGTCACTACAAAATCGCCCACACTATAACGGCAGTATCCGAGGTTACTACCGGTCGTTACTTGGGACGGCTCATTTAAAGAAGAAGTATTTGTCAAAGTAAATTCGGTTTTAACTGTCATATTTATCCTACCCTTTCGTTTAAAAGCTCATTACTGTGTTGTCAGTTGGCACTCTCAACTTGACTCATGCTTTGTGACGACAATGGTTACTTTTGTATACTAAAAGTATGAATAGTTAGCTTGTATAAAACAAGAAGGCACTTTAAAATCAGGGAGTGAGGTTGAGGTAACTGATATGAAAGAAAAGACACAAGAGAACATGTTTGGGCCTGAAGGACTACTTTGTACAAGCGATGATGCGAAAGTGGTTCGTGAATTTCTTGCAAAAATTGGTGATAAATGGAGCATTTTAGTCATTGTAACCATAGCACGCTCCTACAATCACAAGGCTCGATTTTCTGAATTACAAAGGATGATCAATGGCATTTCGCAAAGAATGCTAACCACCACACTGCGCTACTTAGAGCGAGATGGATTTGTCACGCGCACTGTTTTTCCTGAAGTGCCTCCCCGAGTGGAATATGAGCTAACCGATTTAGGTTTAAGTATTTTAGTGCCAATGCAAAGTTTAGTGGATTGGATAGCTTCAAACTGGTCAGAGATTAAAAAAGCACGTCAGGGTTTTGATAAAGAGAAAGACTAAACAAGTCAGCTCACTTTTAAGTGGTTAAGAGCGTCACTGCTATCATTTATATCACAGCGACAACACTTTAAAGTTTAGCCATTGCATTGGCTAATTCATCCCAGTTAGTCCGAGAGCCATCAGCCAGATTTCGTAAGAAATGGCTGTCATGATGAGCCACAAATGCCGGATATTGCTGGCTTCCGACATTTTGCCAACGTTCTCTAAGCCATGACACTAAAATCTCTGAGGCAGTACTCCAAGGGTCTATGTCCTCGTATTTTTCATCGTCAAAGATCTCAGCAGGGACAACCACTGCACAATGCTCTAAAAACTTATGAATATCGCCAACTCGATTTGCAGATTTATCCAGGGCATAAAAATAAACTGAAAACTCATCGCTAAAACAAGGTGAATAGTATTCGATAGTAAGGTGCTTTACATCATCACTAAACGCTTGGTTTACAAACTCAGATAACTGAGCTTCAAACTTATTATTTAGGCGATTAAGATGGTTCAATACTAGTTCACAGTACTCTTCTTGCAAGGTCATAAGATCTCTTCATCAAAAAATAAACTAGCTAGCCTAGGCTTTAGGTACTCTTATAATTTCTTAATACTTGCGCATTCAAACACAATCTCGATATCACACCAAGCTCAGTTAGAAAAACACAACACTCGGCCTGTAAATCTAAAAAGTAGGTTTACTGTATGATCAGTTCTTGTCTTTGTTCTAATATAAAACTTTTAAGTGACACCAAGTCACTAAGTAACCGTTCAGGATTGGTCGTATCAAAGTAGCTAAACCAAAACACTTCCATAGAACCGTCTGGCGCTTTCATCGATTGGGTCAGATCAACAAGCTCTGTATGGTCAGGAACAAGGAATGGGAGAATAAACATTTGATAGCCATTAAGCTGATAATCGTGTTTTTTTGTTAAAGACTCAGGCCAGCCCGAATTTTTCGAGAATAAACCTCGCGACCATTCTTCAGGTAGAAACAGTGGCTTTTTCTCTTGGTATGCAACGTTAATGATATCGCTTTGATAATGAGCTAACACGGCATACATGTTGAGCCAAGGCGTAGCTATCGTCTCTTGAGTCCGGTTGATTGCATAAATAGGATCTACCGCTAAACCAGTGGCGATGAATGAATTAACACCAATCATATTAAGTAAGCCACTAACCTGTTGAAAGTTTAAGTTAATAGAATCAAGTTCACCTCTTGTTATCCCTAAAAAGTAATAATGTTTCCAATTAGCTATTCCAGCCATTGGCCCTTTTTGAGGAATATGAACTGTGAAATATTGACTTTGCTCTTCCATTGTACCCTCTGACTCTATACAAAACTGTTTGAAAAATAGATAGTTGCAATCACTTTAATCGTTCAATATAAAGTCATCGATTAACTATTGATATGGCCATGACTTATAAGGATATCGATTAGCGTTTAATCATTAGCAACCGAGATTTGTGCTAATTTCAAATAACATAATTATTTTTAAAGGTTATGTATATCCAGAAAAACCAATAGCGAAGATTATATGATTATCCAGCAAGGTCATATCAGCTTTAAAAATAGCTAAGCTTAATGGAGAATTTTGCTAATAGAGACATCCATAAAATTAAAGAAGGTATTTAATTTTCATCATTGCCAACAAGTGAATATCACTAATGCCGGCGATAATGTCTGACTTTGAATTCGGATGAATACAAATAATCAGCACCCACTATCATCATAAAATGGATGTTCTCAAACGCCCTTTTTGTTAAGCAAATCTTTCATATTTCCCAAGCACCATTATCGCACCATCTTTTTGGTCTACACTTTCTAAACAGCAGAGAATACTCTCTCATACGCAATAGCTGAAAACACAGCAGTATGATGCCAGCATTGGCAAAACTGTCTGTCGGAATGAGTAAATCATAACAGGTATTTCTATGGTGGCTTCTTCAACAATCAGCAGTTCCACTTCCGCTTCTAGCGGAATGTTCTTTCATTCGCTTCGCGCAAAATTCCTTTTATTCTCCTTGCTCATGGTATTACTGACCCTGAACTGTGGATTCTGGGGATTAAAGTATGTTCACCAAATAGGTGAAGCAGGCAAGCAAGCCGGTGTCGTGTTTGCACCACAAGTAGATGCAACGATGGAAATAAAATTACTGGCGACAGAGGCACACCTGAAATTTGAAGAAATTGTCAGTGGCGACAAAGCTGAAGATATTAATGAAGTCTGGTCATTACTAAAACAATCTCGCTGGTATGCCACAGCCGTTCTTGACGGCGGAAAAAATGACGAAGGAATCTTTTTTGCCAGTCAGGATCCCAACGTCAGAGACTCCCTCAACGAAGTGATCAAAAATATCGATGTGTTTAAGCAAATGGCCGAACAACGTTATTCGAATTTTGCTAACTCAATGTCCGCCGGTAGCGGCGAAGATCAGAAGTTTGATCAACTTTATGAAACGCTTCAGTCTGCTCTGATGACCTGGACCAATCAATCGCTCAATCAAGGATTGATGCGCAATCTGGAACAGTTAGGTAATGCACGTTACCTGCTGGCAAATGGTCATTTGTTTTTGGAAGAATTACTTTCCGGTGATGAAGAGAACCACATTGAAAATATCCTGAAGAATTTTCAAGATGCAGCCCAAGCGATTCAAACAGCGCAAGAGACCTCTCAAATAAATAAAGCTGAACTCATTCGCCAGATAACCACTTTCATTTCTGTCACCGAAAAACGATTTAATAATTACAACACACAAAAAATTAATACCGCCAACTCCGATGCTGGCTTTGATACTGCATTTGAGCGCTTTATCAGTCAAGCCGATAAAGCGGAAACCAATGTGCAGACCTCGATGGCGCAAGCTATGCAAGAAATTAATGACAAGCGAAGTTCCGCGATGATGAATCTTTCTATACTCATCGCCATCTCGGCACTCATTAGCATCTCGGTTGCTATATGGCTTTCCTCACGAATGGTGGCGGAGATTAATCGTGCACTGACGTTTTCAAATACCGTGTCTCAGGGGGATCTGACCACCGTCATCACCGTCAATAGTAAAGATGAAATTGGTCAACTCAGTCAGTCACTCAATCAAATGAATTTGAAACTGAAAACACTCATTGCCGATGTTTCGGTTTCTAACCGTCAGGCACAAACAGCAGTAGTTGACATCATCAACGTTTCGAAAGAAACACAAAAGGATATTGAGCTGCAAAAATCTGAAACGACACAAGCAGCAACGGCTATGACGGAAATGTCCAGTACCGTTAACGATGTGGCACAAAATGCTCAGGAAGCTGCCAATGCAGCAGAACAGGCCGACACCCTTACAGAAAATGGGCGCCGTCTGGTTCAAGATACCGTGAATACCATTCAAAATCTGGCAGATGAAGTAAATCACGTCCATCAGGCAATCGAAACACTCAACGGACAAAGTGAACAGGTTGGCTCGGTAGTAGAAGTGATTCGAGCGATTGCTGAACAAACCAATCTATTGGCGTTGAATGCCGCAATCGAAGCTGCTCGCGCCGGAGAACAAGGCAGAGGCTTTGCCGTTGTAGCAGATGAAGTACGCTCTCTGGCGCAACGAACACAGGAATCGACCCAACAGATCAACAACATTATTTCAGCACTGCAAGAAGGCTCTAGCCAAGCGGTCAATGTCATTGGGCGTACCGCAACATTAGCCCAGAACAGCGTTGAAAAAGTCAGTTTAGTGGATGAATCTCTCAGCGGGATCAAAGCCGCCGTAGGCACCATTACTCAGATGAATGAACAAATTGCCAGTGCCTCAGAACAGCTAGGAGTGGTTGCTAATGAAATTGATAGGAATATGAACACCATCAGTGATGTATCCGTTCAAACGGCAAATCGTTCCGGACAACTAGAAAATACTGGAGACCAACTTGAGCAGGTGATGCGAATGATGAAAGAGAAAATCGATCGATTCAGAATCGACTGAAATCCTGACCGGTAACGCTTATCTAAAACAGTTTAATCGAAACCATAAAGCAGCTTGCGAGCCATTTTAACGACCATTATACAACAGCAGAACTCGAAAGCACCTTCGATAATGACAGCTTCAGATACAGTGACACCTTCACCTAACCAAACTTTCGAGGCTGCGATATAATTAATGTCTTGGCCTCAAGGGCAATATCTAAATTTTCGGAACGATTGCTTTTAGTTGCGGATATTCTAAATCATGAAGTTTCGTATTATTTTCTAAGTTATAACGCCTGCCTCACCAGCGAACAAGCACGAGCGACTTGGGTATTAATATGAGCGCTGCGAAACCACAAAACCTCGGCCGCATCGCGGTAGGTATTTACGAGAAACTCTTATTAGGGATGTTTCTAAGGCTTAAGCTCAATAGCATTTTCTATTGCCTCTTTAAAAAACTTTAGTTCATCTCCTTTTAGCTCATAGTTAATAACTAAGCATTGTTCTATGCCGGGATCATAATGCTCATGAAACTTAACGCGACACTTTGTGCTATCACTGACATCAATCACAGCACTGAAAAATTGCTCAGGAACACAACCAGTTATGTATATAAGGTTGCTACCAAATTTAGCTTTTTGGTATTCACGAGACAGTTCCCATATCATTTTTGTGCTCCCATCAGGATAACCACATCGCTGAAAGGAGAAATAATCATGCCCCTCGTAATTTTCACAGAATTCTAAAAATGGAGTAACACTCAAGATATTTGCTTGATACTTACTTTTGTCTTTAGCAATAATCCACTTGTCAACGAAACTATTAATTTGTTCATCTGTAAATGGGAAGCTTTCAAGGTAGGTTAATGTGCATTCAACGACATGCGTTCTCTTAATTTCATTGGGATTATCATCCCAGCCATTAATTGCTGAATAGGGAGGAAACCATAAAACGTAATATTTTTTTCCTTTTTCCGGTTCAGAGTCTAGCGAAATATAAACTATGCGCTGTTCACCTACCTTCGGGATGATTTGCGAATCTACTTGATCAACCTCGAAATCTCTAACCCAAAAACCTGCTTCTAAATCCATACCTTACCCATGTAGCCCTAACGCCGTTATAACACGCAGCTTTAGAGTTGATTGTTTTGTATCGATGTAGCTAAAGCCACAGAACAACTGACGGGAAAGCCGTCACTTTAATGGCCTCGTATATTTTATTCTGTTGTATACCAATGATACGCCAAATAATAGTTCTGACTTACTCCCACCATTGACCAGTGGTTCCAATTGAAATTGAACTTATATCCATATTCAAGTGACTCATTAAAACCTTCAATTTCGATAATTTGTTCTATTTTATTTTCTTCCAAGTATCGATTTACACTCTCTATTTCTAGACGAATCGAGTCTTTATCAAGAGATATAGGCGCGTTGAATAATAAGGCCTTTTTGATGTATTCAACTTCCTCTGCTTTTTCATCCACAAACCACTCATCAAATCTAGAGAATTTTATTGTTGGAAGCAAAAAATCTGTGAAACACTTACATGAACTAATTTTACAACTATTCAAATTTATTCCAAATGGGATACCCAGGAACTCTTTGAACACTCCTTTAACACTAAGCTCCATGAAATTTTCATCATAGAGAAGAATTAATTTTTCAAGATCAAGAGTCATAGAATGCTCACTTTTTCACATATTCTACTGAAATCTTGTGAATATGTTTTGCATCAACCTCATCTGGATACTCCTCTAGAGCTTCTTCTAGAAACAATTTTTCGCTATTTCCTGTTCCTAAAATAATGTACCGATCATCCAGCAAATTAACGCAATAATAAATATCAAGAATATCTCCATTTTTTGCTGAATATAATACTCGCCCAATGGCAAATATTCCATTATTCCAACTCGTATCAGGTGTTCAGTAGAAACAAAATTTGCAACTTTATTTTCAACCTCATCGCAAACTCGAACATAATCTGATTCATTTACGTTCGAGAAACTACGACGGACCTCTTCAAGCAAAAAATATTTGCCCGATTTTTCATGTACAAATAAGTGATAGATTTTTATTTGTGATCCCATAGCCTACCTAAGTAGTATAACGCTGAGCATCGTTGCAAAAATATATGGCGCTACATTTTGGGAACCAAAATTCGTGACATGTATTTTTGTCAATTGCTGCGATTTGTTAGAAACAATATTCTAATCCCAATTCTTTAATCCAATATTCTTCTAAGTTTTCCGCCAACACAACGACATCGCTACCCCAAACTGAAATCACAGGTGATAGCGACTTGTCCTTGAAGACAACGAGAGACCTATGCGCATAAGTTGGAACATATCCCTCGATGTCACTAACGCTAAACCCCGCATCAGTTAACACTTCATCTATACATTCTTTAAATTTATCAATTTCTTCAAGTAACGCTGATATCCGTTCGCAATCTTTCGGGTATTCATAGTACAGCTGAGAATATGAATCATCTTCTAATTCAAACGGATCAATTGATATAAGCTCAGTATCAATTCCATTCATCACTTTAATAAAATCTCGATAATCATTTGATAATTTAAAGCCAAATTTGTCTTCTAGCTTTCTAATTTGATCATCAGATAACCCTTTATTCCACTTTGTTCCAGGCTGCATCTGGTATCCGAAAAGTCCACCTTCAAGCTCTATATATTTAAATTCTCTTTCTGATATTTTTTTAAATTCAAGCCAGTTCATATTAACTTTGATCTATTGCTTCTAACGCTGAGCTCAGTTGCAAAATAGCTGGCACTATATTTTGCGAAGCAAAATTCGTAACAGTTATTTTATCAATTGAAGCGATTTGTTATGTTTTTTTCTCTGATTTATTTAATATCATTTCAACTGGGTTTAAACCAGACTTTTCTATAATGCGCCACTGGCTTTTATCAATAACTATTTTGCCATTATGAAATGGTACAATGGTTTTTGTACCAAAGAATGATTCTCTAAACTCCAATGAAAAATCGCCATGCACTATCTCATTTACAGCATCCGTTTTATACTCTTTACGGCTTGTAGGATAACTATAACTCAAAAGGATAAGTGTCCCATCTTTAGTTAGTTTGTATTCAGCTATATAACCTCTGTAAAGAGCAGTTGAAATTACATTTTTAGATGGCGTAGGCGGAGTTATATTTGCGCCTTCGACCCGATACAACTTCAGTTTCCCAAAATCTATATCTTTATATTCACTCACAAAATCTTCTGGTTTTTGTTGAGTCACTTAAACTCTCCTGAAACATAACATTTTATTAGTGTGCATGCGCATTTATCTTGTTGGACCAGTAAAAACGCGCACAGTTAACTATCTGTATAAAAAGAACTTATCAGCATTCTATTAAATATACTATCTGGGAAAACGCGCATGCGCGTTTTCCGAACCTATTATCTCAAATCGAAAACACATAACTTGTTAATAAACATAAATAATATGAATTTGTTCATGTATAAACGCGCAAAAATTTTTCACTGTTTCCCTTGATATCCGAGAATCTCAAATAACACTGTGCATATATACAGCATCATGAGGTAAGGAGTTATTATGAGTCTAAAAAGCCCATTTCTGAAAGGTCTTCAGGAAGAAATGCGTATGCGTGGTTACAGCATTAGAACAGAAAAAACCTACCTATATTGGATTAAGGTATTCATTCACTTTCACCATAAATATCACTGTGAAACAATGCAAACGAAAGATGTTATACAATAGTTAACTTTTTTGCCAAAAAATAAAATTGAGACAAGCGAAATAAAAAAGCGAACCATGTGGTTCGCTTTTTTATTTAAATTTGTTTATTCAATCCGTCACAATTTTAATTAAAAACTCAAGCTTTATTAAAACAGTTATCACCAATTGCAACAAACCGATATTGAAACGCAGTGCTCTTTAACCGTTGCAGACTTAATAAGTAAATCGCTGAGCTAGTTGGCGGAAAACAAAAATCAGATAAAGCATGGATGCCACAACAATGGTATAAGAAAGCCCTTCACTACCCACCCAATCCATACTGGTGCCAATAATACACAAACCAATCACACCACCGATAGCATCCATCATGGTGTAAGTCATGTTGGCTGACATTTGATCTTCACGGCGAAACTGCTCACCCACCACATTAAGTCCAAGCGCATATATTCCTCCCATACAACCGCCCCACAGATAGAGCAATCCCAAAGCCACACCCAGATTGGCGTAAATTGATAAAGAAAGAAAAGATGCACATACAACAGATAAACATACACAAACAAAAATAAGCTGATAATGATTAATAAACGCGGACAATGTACTGACCAACAAACCAAGTGTGACACTACCCAACATAAACATGGTCAGTAACAGCGCAGCATTTTCTGGTGATAAACCATTTTTTATCCCGTAAATCGTTAAAAACGACGGTAATCCAAAAAAACAGAACCCACCAACCACTGCCGATAACATGATAATTTTTGAATGTTTGAATACAAATACGATCCGAGCCTTTTTGTCTGAATGAAAACTGGGACGTGTCGAGATAACCGAGATCATCACCACTAACACCAGAAGCGATATCACACTACTCAGGTAAAATGGTTGTTGACTGGTCATATCGATAAACCGTATTGCAATAGGTGCCATCGCAATGCCCAGAGATAAACAAGATGAAAACAGGCCCATGATCAGCCCTTTGATTTTTCCTGCAGACATCAGATTTAGCCAGGTTTGCACTATCACCAATAATGCATTGGTCATCAGGCCATAAGCAAACATTCCTAAAACCCAGCCGATAACCATATGATTTGCAGATAAGAAATAGACCACCACACTTCGAACAACCGAACAAATAATGATGGAATTCAGTACTCCCAACTTTTTTACAACCACAGAAATTCGCTGTGAAAACACGATCAGGGCGAAAATGTCACAGGACATAATCAAACCAATCATGGAATTGTTCACCCCTTGCGATTGCAGAATCAACGGGAAAGTGATGTAGTTGATCCCCGAAGAAAGTTGTATCCCAAATGCGGCTAGTACCAAAATAAAAGGGGCTATCTTCCTCATTGCTCGACTTCCCTGTATTTACTGACAGAAAAGGTCAGCTGATATCCTTGTTGTGTCTTGTCATCAATCCAATCAATACTTGCTCCCAATTCTTCTATCCTGGCAACAGTACTGAAAAACTGGATCTGCTGGACACTATAAGTCTCAGCAAAAGAAAAATCGGGCGTAAAGACAGGTGCCTGACAGCTCGATACCCCATCTTTTGCTACACAGACAGAGATAGCTAAACTGACTTCCTCCACCAGCTCATTTTCTAGTCTGACAAATAGTTGCATCACTTCCCGGTCAACATGAAGAATATGCAGAGCCTTCACTAATTCGCTTAATAGCGTCTCATATTGCGCAGAACTGCCGTAAAAATAATTGGGGACCGAGGGTTCTTGATTGATATCAAGCGCAACGACATCACTCGTTGCTAGTGCAATATGGTTGAGCATACTATCCAGATGAAAATTGTCCTCACTGAATATCTTGCTTTGGCTAGATTGAAAATAGTTATTCCAGGCTGATATCCATTGCTCGATATCTTGAACCTGAGTTGTCTCTGTTAAAGGCATTGACTTCACTTTTTGCCCAATTGCCTCTATGACTTGACGGTAATGCCCCGTTTCTGATTGTAAATACTGTTCAAAGTGGGTTTGATTACTGGTAAGTTTTTGATTATCTAAAAGAATAGAGCCCGTATAACGTCTTGAAAACCAAGTCAGTAGGCCAACAATCAAGCCAACAAAAAAGACAATAATAGCGGTTTTCTCAAAAATCAGTGTGATAGGGTGCATCCGCTGATCAAAGTCATTTAGTTGCAAATCCATCCCCAGCACGCCAACAAAACGCCCCTGAGAATCATAAAAAGGAGCATAACCACTGATAAATCGGCCCCAACTATCCTGATATGGACTGGTCACTACACTTTTATGGTCTTTTAGGGCTTGAACTAATTCCGGAGCAGGGTTCTCATACTGTTCCATCAGCGCGGGAGCTAAATCGGGTACACCATCGCCATCGTTATCATTTTGTGGACTAGGATTTACCACAAAATAGACCTTGCCCCCTTTTAAAATATTCGTATAGATATAACGAACATTATGAGAGGCTTCCCTGATTTTCTCTAATGAGTTTGCCACGGCGAGATAATTAGGATCTTGCCGCGAAGTATTTTTATTAAATGTTCGGTGCAAATCCCCGTTAATCGTTGTTGCCGCAGCTGAAACATTAGACAATAAACCTAATTTAATTTCATTTTTTAATACCGAACTGGACTTACTATAGATAAGAAAAGACAAACATCCGACCAGTGATACAATTACGCAAGACAACAATATAGCTTCGATTTTTGGGTGGGGACGAAATATTCCCATATTTGTTTTTTTGTTACTCTTCATATCCAATATGCCCCAATTCCCAATCCTTTGGTCAAACACAAAACAACATTCATCTGGCATGTACCTCACAAATATCCTGAATTAATTCGTCCAGACGGGCATTTGTCATATCTTCCCGAATGACAATTCGCATTACTTTCTGTTTAATATTGCTTGGCATCATATAGCAGGGAATCAACCAACCTTTTTGTTTAAGTTGCGCGGTAAATGTCTCTGACAACTCACCGGTATCATCTTCTAGTAAAAAAGCAACTATTGGCAATGTCTGTTCGCTAATCACTTTAATGCCATCTAATTTATTCAACACTGACGTTAGTTGTTTGGCATGTTTTAGACAATTTGCTATCACAGCCTTATAACCTGCGATGCCATAAAAGAGAAAATTAAAATATTGGGCAATAACTAAAGCGGATGAACGAGAAAAAGTAATAGCAAAAGACTGAGTCTCCCCAGTTAAATAACTGGCGGTCATATTCATTTTGTCGGGCAAAATGGTCTCGTCCCGCAATATTAACCAGCCTATACCGGGATAAACCAAACCATATTTATGCCCGGACAAATTAATAGACTGGACCAGCGGTAAAGTAAAATCCCAGTCAGGTAAAGATGAGTCATCTATAAACGGACGGATAAAGCCGCCAGTAGCAGCATCGACATGAATACCAACATTCCAGCCATGACGCTGATTAAGCTCAGTTAGTCCATCATTAATAGCCTTGATCGGTTCACAGAACCCTGTATAGGTTGATCCCATAACGGCAACAACACAGATAGTGTTTTGGTCCACCAGGGATAACATATCTTCGAGTGGATACTGATTAAAATCTTTAAATACCACTTCCCGAACTTCAATATCGAAATAAGTGGCAAATTTTCGCCAGCATAAATGCGCATTCGAACCTAAAACGATATTGGGTCTATCCGTCAATGCCGCACGTTCTTTCCAGCGACCTTTATGGGCCACCATGGCAATCGCACAAGCTTCAGACGATCCAGATGTCGAACATCCCGTCACTTGCTGTTGATCTGGCGCATGCAGTAGCGTGGCTAATGTGGTTACTAAGATCTGGTGAATTTTAGTTGTTTGCGGAAACTCGTTTTGGTTGATGAGGTTGATACCCATATTATCCATCACCAACTGACGGGCTTGAGGATTCATTTGTACAGCAGTAAAACTACCAAGATCCTTATACCGATCACCATCGGTTTCTAGCTCTTGATTAATTTTGTCATAAACGCATTGTGCTGACATTCCTTCAGCATTTAGGCAAGAAGATAAAACGTCATCCATATACAACTCAGTTATAGTCCATTACGAAAAATCAGCTCGATAATATATTACAATGACAAGACTGGCTACTAATTAGTGTAATATACAGATGCAGACAATTATATGAAATACTTTCTTTTATAATTTTAATTCAGACTTTATTTGCCCAGTTCATAACTAATTCCTAGAAAAAAACATCTTCAGCAGTTTTTTACTTATATTCTTTTTTAGCCAACCTTTAAATACAGACAAATCTATCAATATAAATCTAATTAAAACTCCTGATTGTCCACTTTTTTCCTCTTCGAACAGGCAGGTTACGTATAGCTTAGAGTTTCATTTCAAAGCTGTGGCAACAGGTATTTCATGCTTACTGTCATAGCCACTATTAGATGCTTCCAACACGAAATAAATATTGAGTTAACCCTCAGAATTAGATTAGAGAAATGGCGAATCATTATAGTTTCACGGCATGAAGTAACAGGCTAAATATCCTGCTAATATTGTTGTTATCAATAAAAAACAATCAGCTAATACACTGATTGATTGCCCATAATGCTCAAGTGAGAGCAACGAATTTATTTACGTAAGCAAAGTACTAATTATAAATAATTAATTATTTTAAAATATCACTAGGCAGTTTTAATTCTCGTTCTGAATTTAAGCAAGATATAAATGCTTTCTGAAATTTTCAAAATACCATTAATCATTTTGGTTATTCTTTTTTATGCATAACGCCAAATTAACTGTGCGAGTAACGACGCTACACAGAAGCTGCTACACAGCTTTATAAAAACCAAATTACCTGCAAACCAAGAATACCGCGCGTTACAAATTACGGTTTAACAACTTGTTATTTATGTGCCAAAGTGACACTTTTATTGATTAATTTTGACTTTAATACCATAATGTTTTGTGTGACACTTTGACACAAAGGAGAAAACTATGGCCTCTACATTACCCCGTATCACTGCCAGAGTAGATGTTGATACACAAGATTTACTGACTACAGCCGCTGCCATTACCGGTATGTCTAGCATTAATTCTTTTGTACTGAACGCTGCCATTGAAAAAGCTAAACAGGTTATCGAGCGTGAAGAAACCCTCAAACTAAGCAGAATTGACGCTATGTTACTGATGGATGCTCTCGACCAACCAGCAAAAGCGAATACAAAACTGAAAGTGGCAGCCCAGCGCTACGAAGGAAAAACTCAACAATGAATACGGTACTTCTCGACAAGGCTAAACATGATAGAAACCGATTCAACTGTGGTATCAACGCGCTCAATAACTATCTGAAAGTTATGGCCAGTCAACAAGCTAAAAAAGATAATACCAGAACCTTTGTTCTGGAAGATGAAACCGATAACTCGAAAGTTATTGGGTTTTATACCTTAACCATGACACCAATTGATCTAAAAGCTTTACCGAGCAAACTTCAAAAAAAACACCATTCATCAACGTCTGGCGGACTTATTGCCCGTTTAGCCGTTGATGAACGCTACAAAGGCCAAGGATTCGGCGAATGGTTACTCATTGATGCCCTTCGTAAATTATTAACAGCTAGTGACACTGTAGCCTTTCCAGTCGTTATCGTTGACGCAAAAGATGGCGCATTGCACTTTTACGAGAAATACGGCTTCACTGCATTTCAACATGCTGAAAACAAGTTATTTATCACGATTGCAGATGTTCGGGCCAGCTTGAGCTAATTACACAAAGGGAGCAAGCTAACACCTAATTAACTGTGCGAGTAACGACGCTACACAAAAGCCTCTACACATACTCGTTTGTTAGCTGAATTTCTTAAGGTTGGTTTCCAACTGCTCTCGTAAACCTTGATTCTCTTGTTGAATCCAATATTCCACTATTTGATTTTCACTAACTCGGTACACAGCGCTTCCTACTGTAGAAAGTTCTAGACCTGTCGGCTCGTAACCATAAATTACACCTTCATGGTGACCGTCTTGACGCCAACGCACATAAACCTTTTGACCTTGAACCAAAAACTCTTCGATTGAGAGCTCGAAATGACCGTAAACTTCTAAAAATTCTTCTACATGTTCACGATAGTTTTCAGGTGTTCTTTCAATTGCTTCTGAGACTCCAGAAACAATCTGATGCGCTACAACTACTGGGGCTAGATACTTGCTGACTAAGTCTGGATTTTTCCCAGACCTTACTTGTTCAATAAAACCTCTAACCACTTCTTCCACTGACATCAAATATTCCTTCTATTCTGCTAACGCCTACAATAACGGGCCGTAGTGAAGGAGCGACGCGCCGGAACAGAGATCCGAGCCAACTTGCTGGCGGGTATTGATTGTATTGTTCTGTTTTTACACACTAGAATAAACCTTGGCTTTGCTAAAACAATTATTGAAAAGCTTGATATCTGATACAGAAAACTCTTCATGACTCAATTTCTTTCTCGCAGCTTCCAGATAAGCATATAGCTGCGCTTCGAATGGTGAGTCCTTTTTAATAAAGGCAGCATTTTCGTCTCTATGACTCTCACCATAACAGAGGCGCCCAAGACTTGGCTCAAAATTGAAGCTCAAACCTCCATGTATTACGACAACAACCGCTCCATTTCGATAAAGACATATTTCGGTTATCTTTTCAGGATATAGCGGTGGCTTAGGCCAATCCGTCAGCTCTGTGTATCCAGGAATTGATCTATCAAATGGCTCGCTCATCTACTTCAACTCAAGAAAAACTTAACGCCGCAAACAGTGGCGCTTTCACCAATGTTACAGCACATTTAAAACCTAAAACAACAAGCACCGAAGCGTTAAGCGTCCATTGTTTTGCTTTGTTAGTTGTATTTCACACTTCTACCCTTTTGACCCATTTCGAGCGCCACTCCGGTGCTGGATAATCTTCTGGCCAAAATTCTACTTGCTTCTTAATTAAATCATTTTCGACTGTGTGAAATGTTATTGCTCGTGCTTTGAATTCACCATCAGTGATTGATATATCCGTTACAACCGTTTTGTCCTCACAAACTATAGAATTGATGTCAAATAACCATTTTCCGTTTGCAGGATAATAACTGTTTATTGCTGTAAAATTTTTACGTCCAACAATAAGTTCGGAACTCTGAGGCCAAAAACCTTCAAAATCTTCGGAAAGCCATTCACAAGCGTTGGTAAAATCATTGGATTTCATCGCTTCCCAAAATGAAATCACTACCTCTTTTGACGTCATTAATATCTCCGGACTTTTTAACAACTAACGCCACAATTTGCGCGCGAGCAGAGCGAGTCCGCAACATTGCTTTGTTATAACCTTATTTTTGTGTTTTGTGTTCATCGATTAGCTCTGAGATATCTGTATTCTTGGATTTACCGCCTAATTCAATTATTGACTTAGACACAAACGGATTTTTTGTCTTTTGCCATATATCCATGAGCGCGGCAACACAATAATAGTGAGCCTCCGTATCTTCCGGGGTTGCTAGCATAGCGTTTATTTCAGGAACTATATCAAGTGAATTGATTTCCATTGCCCACTGGGCAGCCCAATAGCGAACCCCGTAATGTTTACTTGCCAATTCATTTTTTAAGTGAGGTAAAACAACCTCAGGTTTAAATGGTCTAAATATGTCATCACAAACCTGGTAGACGCCAAATCCGTCTTCATCGCCAAACGCATTTAGTACAAGAGGAATTGCACGTTCGTCAGGGTTTGAAATCAGGAACTTTCTTACTTCGTTGAAAGTATCAATCTCAGCTTCTGATATTTCTTCATCCGATGGCAAAGGCTGATGTTTGCCTAGGAATTCTAGCGCTTGCTCAATGATCATTTTGGGTTATAACGCTCCGCCCACTTTAATGCGTTTGTTAGGACTTGCTCGTGATGCCGAATTTCTTCGCAAACTTGGGGTCTATCCAAGCCGATTCAACTTGGCCTGGCTCTAGTTCTACTTCTTCTGGAGTCGAGCACCTTGAAACGAATTCATCTATTGAATTAGAAAGAACCTCGATCTCATTTGTTTCGTGATCCCAGAAGCAAACGGCATCATTTAGTAAAACCAAATAGTTACCACAATCGTCTTCGGCCAGGACCTCCGAAGCCGATAAAACTTCAGGAAATGGCTCCTTGGTTTTTCTGATTACGCCGTACCCAATGCCATTTTCGCTTTTGAATACTTTCCCAAATGCTCGATTCATATCTGAGCCCTAACGCTGAGCTCAGTTGCAAAATAGCTGGCGCTACATTTTGGGAACCAAAATTCGTGACAGTTATTTTGTCAATTGCAGCGATTTATTATATGTTTTACCCCACCTTACCCCACCAACCTTTAAATTCCCGTTCTGGTGCGATAAACAAAAGTATACTTCCACATTTTTTACATCGAGCATATTGCTCTGGACCCATTACACCTGAATACGGAAAACTAATATTAACAAAATCTGGTTTGTTAATTAGTTCAAAATTCGGATTATCGCGTAATGAAAAAAGCTTCTCTATCGTAAATTCCTTGTTACAAAAATCACAAGGTGCGAGCTCATCTAAAATTTCACGAGCTACTACGCGATTAAAATGTTTAAGCTGTAAAAACTTGCCTCGTGTGAATCTACTTTCACATTCACTACAATGGTCAATAAGATACTTATAATATTCTGAATCACTTAATTTATTAGAAAGCCATTCCGTCAATATTTGTTCTAATTGTGGCATTAACTCTCCAACATATAACGCCGTGTTAAAGGGCCGGGAAAAGCGTAGCTTTTGGAGGTTCCAAGGAGCGCAGCGACTGATTTCAACGCTTTGTTAGAGGTTTTTTGATGCATACACGTTAATCCAACATTGGCCACACTCAATATGGTCAGATTTTTTAATGAGAGGTGAATTTGTACCCGACTCAATGTCTGGCAATGGACCATTAACTATTAAGAAAATCTCTGATGTTCTACTGCCATCTTGGAGCACTCGATTTACTGACGATGGCTTTCCACACTCTGGGTCGGTAACCATATCTTTAAGATGCTTGCATACAAATTTCTGCCAATCCTCAAGCGGCTTTTCAAGACACCTTACTCCATGAAATTCTACGATCTCCATAAGACCTCTAATGCCCCGCTAAACAGCGAGCGTTGGCGAGTCCGGTGGAGGCCACGCTTTTTGTGGCCGGAACGAATTTGAGCGGCTTGTTATGTTGCATTTAATACGGACTCATATTTGATTAGATGAATATTGCCCATCAGCTTTGAGGCACTAATTAAGTGATGCCAAAACTCCTTAGAAGGGCTTGGATTATCTTCGATTACCCCATCTAGCTCTTCCATAGCTAACAGCAGTTCATTTGCATTGATATGGTCTAAGAAATCATCTTTTCTGTAGCCGTTATCAGACTCTACTGTATTGCTCGGCAGTAATTCGAATGCTGCCATCAATTCAGCCTCGATAAGAGCCCATTCCATAAATCACCTTGCGACATAACGCCGCAAGCAGCGGCGAGCTTTAGCGAGTCCAACACCAAAGGTGTGATGCTGCCTTGCCTTGTTATGTGTTTCATTCTTCATAAATTGCAATTACATGGCATGGATTGAGAGTAACTGACTGCCCGCAGACTACACAATCACTGTCTATCGGGTCATTGTCTAAAGTACCTTTATAAAAAGGAGGGGTTACCTCTGTTACTTCCACCCACATGCGCTCAACCGATATTTCATCCGAGCCTTTAGTTTCTTCCAAGCGAAAAATAAGCTTAACAATATCACCAGGCTTTAGAGATTCTCTTTTGGCCGCCTCAGGGATCCAAAATGAATCAGGATATTCACGGTGAATTTCTTCTCCGTTGTCTAATTCATAATGATCTTTTTCGTATGAAGGTAATTCCATTTATTTCCTAGTACGCATAACATTTTATTAGTGCGCATGCGCATTTATCTTGTTTGGCCAGTAAAAACGCGCACAGTTAACTATCTGTATAAAAAGAACTTATCAGCATTCTATTAAATATACCATCTGGAAAAACGCGTATGCGCGTTTTTCCACCTATTATCTAACCCATAGATTTTATAATCACATGATTTTAAGAACATTTATTCATATTGGAATGTGAAAACGCGCACGAAGTTAGGACGAAAATTTCTAGACTAGAACGTCTGTTTTTGACTGCGCCTCAGACAACGAGTTAACTCGTTTTGGAGCATTTTCGTGCCAGCTAAGATCAAGCTGACACGTTGATGGGCATGAACAATTTAGGCAAGGCAACTTAGTAAAAAGGCGAACCTCTCGGCTCGCCTTCATCAAAGAGTACTAGAATGATCGATTAACCAACTTAATTAAAATAACCATCTTCATTAAATCGTTAACCAACTTCATTCCTCGCCCTCACAAACACTTATTCTTCACGATACGCATCAAGTGGCAGACACGAACAAAAGAGATTTCTGTCGCCATAAACATCGTCAATACGATTCACATAAGGCCAGAATTTATTAGCGCGAACCGCAATTGATGGATAGGCAGCAATATCTTTTGAATATGGATGCGTCCAGTTCTCTTCGATTAAGTCATCCAAAGTATGCGGCGCATTCACCAGCGGATTATCATCACTTGGCCATTGGCCTGCACTCACTTGGTCTGCTTCATGACGAATCGCTATCATCGCTTCGATAAAACGATCCAATTCAGCTTTTGACTCACTTTCAGTTGGCTCAACCATCAACGTTCCAGCCACTGGGAAACTCATCGTTGGCGCATGGAAACCATAGTCATTTAAGCGTTTAGCAATATCTAGTTCGCTAATACCACTTTGCTCTTTCAATGGCCGCAAATCGATAATACATTCATGCGCCACGCGACCATTATTACCTGTATACAAAATTGGATAATGCTCGCTAAGCGATTTAGCGATGTAGTTCGCATTTAAAATTGCAACTTCACTGGCGCGGCGTAATCCTTTAGAGCCGAGCATCGCAATGTACATCCAAGAAATAGGTAAAATCGAAGCACTCCCAAATGGTGCTGCTGAAACAGCGCGTTGGGTTGATTCACCTTTAACCACACTGTGGCCTGGAACAAACGGAGCCAAATGAGCTTTAACGCCGATAGGTCCCATACCTGGGCCACCACCGCCATGAGGGATGGCAAAGGTTTTATGCAGATTCAGATGCGATACATCAGCACCAATAAAGCCTGGAGAAGTCAGCCCTACCTGCGCGTTCATATTGGCGCCGTCTAAATAAACTTGGCCACCGTATTGGTGAATAATCTCGCAGATCTGACGAATGCTCTGTTCATACACACCGTGAGTTGAAGGATAAGTCACCATGATGCAGGAAAGCTGCTCAGAATATTTTTGCGCTTTGCTTTTAAGATCTTCAACATCGATGTTGCCAGCTTTGTCACACTCAACAACCACTACATTTAAGCCAGCCATGTGTGCTGATGCTGGGTTAGTCCCATGAGCCGAGCTTGGAATTAAACAGATATCACGCTGCGCCTGATTAATGCTCGCTTGATAATGGCGAATAGCCAATAATCCTGCGTATTCACCTTGCGCGCCCGAGTTTGGCTGCATGCAAATCGCATCATAACCGGTGATATTAACCAGCCATTTCTCTAATTGGGCGATAAGCCGGGTATAACCTGCTGCCTGCTCCTTAGGGCAGAATGGGTGCAAATTAGCAAATTCTGGCCAAGTAATTGGAATCATCTGCGCGGTTGCGTTTAATTTCATCGTGCACGAGCCTAGCGCAATCATAGAGTGATTAAGCGCCAAATCGCGTCCTTCCAAGCGGCGAATATAACGCAGCACTTCTGTTTCACTGCGATACAGATGAAATACTGGATGCGTTAAAATCGCTGACACTCGCAGCAGTTCTGTGGCAATATTCGGCTGGCTGCGCACTTGTTCATCTAACGCGTCCACTGAAATCTGCTCACTTTTACCAAATAAAACTTCTAGCAAAATAGCTAAATCAGCTGCCGTTGTGGTTTCATCAAGGCTTACGGCAACCGCATTATCTAGGTCACTGCGTACGTTAATTTGAGCTTGCTGGGAACGAGCAAGCACTTGCTCTTTATCAATGCCATCAAGCGTAACGGTATCAAAGAACTGATCAAAGCGAACACTCACACCGTGCGCATGCGCTGCGGCAGCAACAATAGAAGCCATGCGATGAATACGCTGAGCGATTGTTTTTAACCCTTGAGGGCCATGAAAGACAGCATAAAAAGATGCGATGTTGGCTAAAAGCACCTGAGCGGTACAGATATTCGAGTTAGCTTTTTCACGGCGAATATGCTGCTCACGGGTCTGCAACGCCATACGCAAAGCGTTTTTACCACGGCGATCTTTGGATACCCCAATGATTCGTCCCGGAGTTGAGCGTTTATACGCATCACGGGTGGCAAAAAATGCCGCATGCGGACCACCGTAGCCCATCGGCACGCCAAAACGCTGAGTTGAACCAAATACTACGTCAGCGCCCATCTCACCGGGTGCTTTTAATAACACCAGCGACATCAGGTCTGCCCCAACACAGGCTATCCCTTTGCGAGCATGAACCATTTCAATCAGTGGCGTTAAATCACGTACTTGCCCTGTTGTTCCGGGATACTGCAGCAGTGCTCCAAAAACATCTAACTCACTGAGCTGTTCTGGCTCACCAATAATGGTTTCAAACCCGAAGAATTCCGCACGCTGGCAAACCACATCAATGGTTTGTGGATGCGTGTCGTTGGCAATAAAAAATAGGTTGGACTTTTTATTTTTACTAACCCGTTTAGCCATTGCCATGGCTTCCGCGGCGGCAGTTGCTTCATCAAGCAATGATGCGTTTGCCAAGTCCATGCCCGTTAAATCCATGGTCATCTGCTGGAAGTTTAATAGCGCTTCCAAACGACCCTGCGCAATTTCAGGCTGATATGGCGTGTAGGCAGTGTACCAACCAGGATTTTCCAACACATTACGTAAAATAACGTTCGGGATATGGGTGCCGTAATAGCCCATGCCAATATAAGAGCGATAAACTTTATTTTGCCGAGCAATCGCTTTGAGTTCACTTAAAGCCTGAGCTTCAGGTTTGCTCTCGCCAATAGTTAAAGGTTGCGCAAGACGGATATCTTCTGGCACCGTTTCGTGAATCAGATTATCCAGCGAGTCTAGTGATAATGCTTTGAGCATTTCACTTTGCTCTTGTTCGCCCGGACCAACATGGCGACGGATAAAATCCTCTGTTTGGGTCAGTTCGTGTAACGCCAACATGACAAATTCCTGCAAGTTTGCTTATTTGGGGGGGATTATCGTTTCGATAATGAAACGCGCCCCGACACAAGTGTCAGGGCGCGACAATTTGGTTGCTTATTCCTCTTCTTCTTCAAGAGAGTTCTGATATTCTTCAGCACTTAGCAACTGTTCATATTCTTCTACATCAGATGATTTAATCTGGAATAACCAGCCATCGCCGTATGGGTCTGAGTTTAAAAGCTCTGGACTGTCTTCAAGCTCTTCGTTAATCGCCACAATTGTGCCGCTTAACGGTGAATAAATGTCAGATGCCGCTTTAACTGATTCAGCTACTGCGCAGTCATCGCCACCGGCGACTTCGTCATCAACATCAGGTAGGTCAACGAAAACCATATCGCCCAATAATTCTTGAGCATGGTCGCTAATGCCAATGGTGTAAACACCGTCACCTTCTTTACGAACCCACTCATGCGAGGTGGTAAATTTTAAATCACTAGGGATGTCACTCATCAGATATTCCTTTAAAAATTGTCAGCAAACCTGTTTGCCATTGCGCACAAACACAGGTGGAACCACTTTAACTTTAATGGCTTTTTTACGCATTTGCACAACACAACTGTCTTGAACATCTGCGCTTACGCGAGCCAATGCAATACTTAAACCTAATGTCGGAGAAAAACTACCGGAGGTAATCACACCCACGCTATTTGAGCCTTCTTCAAGAAGAACTTCTTGGCCCTGGCGCATAACCCCTTTTTGCTCCATAACTAAGCCGACCAACTTGTCAGTGCCCTGCTCTTTTTGGGCCGTTAATGCTTGGCGTCCGATAAAATCACGCTCTTGCGGTTCCCAAGCAATCGTCCAACCCATATTGGCAGCTAATGGCGAAACACTTTCATCCATATCCTGACCATATAAATTCATGCCGGCTTCAAGGCGCAACGTATCGCGAGCGCCTAATCCACAAGGTGCGACACCAGCATCCAGTAACTGCTGCCAAAGCTGGCTGGCGTTATCTTCGTGCACGACGATTTCGTAACCAGCTTCACCGGTATAACCGGTGGTGGCGATGAATAAGTCATCGACTTGTTTACCAAAAAATGGCTTCATTCCATCTAACTGAGCAACTTGCTCGGGCGACAAAAGCTGCTGCGTTTTAGCTATCGCATTTGGACCTTGAACTGCAATCATCGCAAGCTCAGGGCGTTCAGTCACAGTGACATCGAAAGCTGCGCTTTGCTGATTCAACCAGGCGAGATCTTTATCGTGGGTGGCTGAGTTAACAACCATGCGATAGTGGGTTTCACTAAAAAAGTAGGTAATGAGATCGTCGATGACACCGGCATCAGGAGTGAGCATTGCACTGTATAGTGCTTTACCCGGTGTTTTAAGCCGGCCGACATTGTTAGCGAGCAACTTCTGTAAGAACGCTTGAGCCTGCGCACCTTCGATATCCACAATCGTCATATGCGAAACGTCGAACATTCCCGCATCACGTCTGACACTGTGATGTTCTTCAATCTGAGAGCCATAATGGATAGGCATTAGCCAACCATGAAAATCGACCATTTTGGCACCAGCGCGAAGGTGCTGCTCATACAGCACAGTCTGTTTTACCATGTTGTTTCCCTTGCTTGATAGCTGTTCACCGTATCCAAATTGGGGGCAGATACGGCGAATGAATACGCTGATTATAAACATGGAGCTAAGGCACATGAAAGCGCCAAAACCCAAATTTAAATAATCATTCCATCAATCTTACCCATTTATCACATAATCAAATAAACAGAGAAAACACACAAATATAGCCCTATAAGTCTGAAAAAATCATATGGTTTTCTATATTTAGGAATATTTCACCAAAAAATAATCATAAAACAGATAATCCATTTGCAACCGCCCCAACCATTCGGATTAGTTTTAATTATCCGAATGGTTGGTAAAATTAGAATAAATCATACTCACCGAGCTGATTGCTTCTAAAAGTGTAGTACGACTTCGGCCGCTGTTAGAACCAATCGAAAAAGATCGTAAAAGCGTCATAAATCTCTAACGCATAAGTTTCAACAACTTACCAATTGTATAAAAATAACACAGTTTTATTTGCTGATTTTAGGCAGGTAAAACTAAAGAACGATGGTAGATGCTCGTTTATTTTCAAAATAAACAATAAATTCTAATGTACAGAGAAAATGCGATCAAACGTTGTTAAACGAAAAAAGAACACTCAATAGTAGTTAGAACTAAAAAGCAGATAAGCTTCTTTATTATCTAGATAATAAAAATCTAGCACTCATAATTAAATACTAATTTTTCACACAAAAGTATTATAATTACATAATACAATTTAGTTATTTTAACTAAATATAAAAATGCCATATCATTTGATATGGCATTCAATTACTTTATTTCTATGTGCTTATATCAGACTATTTATATAAGCCTGTTTTAATAGATACTGGGGAGTTGGACATGGAGTATTGGAAAACGACATCTTTTTTGAACATTACGATAAGCTGTTTTTTGGTTCCAGAAGCAGATGATCCAAACCAATTCACAATCGGAATATAGTTTACCGCATCGCTTGATACATCAGCTAAATCATACTCCCAAATCAGGTTCCCTGCGTCTGTAAACGATGTTTTAGCAGGATCACCAAATAGTTGTCGAACCTGACTTTTAGTCGTTACACCTTTAGTGATTTTTGATTGAACCGTCGCTGATGTTTCATTTTTTAATGATTGATTTCCAGAAGAAGCACATCCAGTTAAAGCTAATAGAATAAGAACACATCCTGTCATTATATATTTTTTCATTAATATATTCCTTTACTCATACAAATGTATTATTTATCTCAAAGTTCCAATTAATTTTTTATTATTACAACAACAGTGAAAATTAAATTAACTTAATATGAATATCAATAAAAAAGTGACATAGATGAGAGATTACTTTTCATTTAACTCATTTTTTTCATAAAAGTAACCTAAAGGTAGAATATATAAAACCATTATTTAACCAATAGTTTCATATATTCTATAAGAGGGTTTAATCAAAGATAAAAATAGATTTTTAATCGATTAGATAGCTAAATCGTCATCCACACTAGAACGACACCGAGCAGCAGACGATAAATCACAAATGGCAGCATCCCGACCTTGGTGATCCATTTTAAGAAGAAATAGATGCAAGCCAGCGCACTGGCAAATGATAAGACAAACCCAAGCCCTAGCTGATGCCATGGCATCGTGACTGATGAGTGCGCCACTTCAACACCTAACAATGTGCCAGCACCGAGAATAATCGGGATAGACAACAAAAAGGAGAAGCGAGCCGCAGCCTCACGGGTATAACCTAATTGGCGGGCAGCGGTCATAGTGATCCCTGAGCGAGATGTACCAGGAATGACAGCAATGGCTTGAGCAATCCCAATGTATAAGGCATGTTTAAAGCTCATATGGGAATTATCAAAGCGCTGCGGCATTTGTAAATCAACCCATCCCAACAACAGTCCAAAAATCAGCGTTGTTGCCGCAATAACACCCGCCGAGCGAGTGTAGGTTTCAATCCAGTCACTACACAATCCACCAAACACAACTGCCGGAATGGTCGCCAGAATAATAAACCAAGCCAGTTTGCTATCACTGCTGTGTTTGCGTTTAAAAATCGAAGCAAACCAAGCGACTAACAACCGACGGACATCATGGCGAAAGTACACTAAAACCGCTAATAACGTACCAAGATGAACCGTCACATCAAATACTGGTCCTTGATCCGGCCAGCCGAATAATTGCGAAGGAAGAATTAAATGAGCAGAGCTAGAAATAGGTAAAAATTCAGTAAATCCCTGGATGAGGGAAAGAAAGATGACATGCATTGTAGTCATAAACAGTACTCAGATTGGTCAAAAAACTATCGTCTACACGAGTCAAAGGGATAGCATTCACGGCCAATTGTTGCCACATTTGCTCCAGTGATAACCCTGTATGCGGATGAACTAACGCCCCTGCAATCTCAGCGAGAGGTCGTAAAACGAACGCATTGAAACAGATTTCAGGGCGAGGTAAAAGACACGGTGACTCACAAACAACTCGGTCATAAAGTAAAATATCAATATCAAGCGTACGTGACGAGCATTTTTTAGCATTTTGTGGTCGGCCACAATGGTACTCTATCTCACGTAACTTTTGGCAAAGCTCTGACAACTCAAGGGTTGTATTAAAACCTGCCACTAGATTATAAAAATCCGGCCCATTAAAACCGACCGCTTCAGAGCGATAGATTTCTGAGCGGGTTAACTGACCAACCAATTGTTCGATTAAATCAAGGCCTCTTAATAATGAGTGTTCTCGATTTAAGTTACTACCAATACCTATATATACTCGCGCCATTATGCGCCGCTCCACTCCCGCACTATTTTCACACCCACGCAGCCTGCATTTGCAACGGCCTTAGGTTTACGCACGGTTACTTCCACACAAGAAACCTCAAATTCATTCAAGATCAGTTGCGCAACTTCCTCAGCAACGGTTTCTATCAGCTCATATGGCTGGCCCTGAACTAATGCAGTGACAGCTTCACTCACTGCAGCATAGTTTAAAGCGTGACGGAGTTCATCTTCTGATGCAGCCAGTCGATTATCCCAATCCATGGTCAAATCTAAAACTAACTGCTGTTTTATTTGTTTTTCCCAATCGTATACGCCAATCGTGGTCAAAATAGACAGGTTCTCAATAAAAACTTTATCCATTAATGTCAAACCTACTTGATGTTCACCATAGCGTAGCGCGGATAAACCACGTATGATTACCTACTAGGTGATCGCGTGAATAATGTAATTTAAGTGGGCGATGATAGCTCAAATCGCTTAACTTAGGAATCAGTGAATGCAATTGGATTGGTTAAGATGGGAATTATTGGATTTATATTTATTATCGGGGCCTATCTAATCGGGTCAATCTCAAGTGCTGTGCTCATTAGCCGCCTGTTCCATTTACCCGACCCTCGCCACAACGGCTCTGAAAACCCCGGAGCTACAAATGTCTATCGCCTTGGTGGACGCTTTCCTGCTGTATTAGTCCTGTTACTTGATATGCTCAAAGGGGTCATTCCTGTTTGGGGCGGTTATTTCGCTGGCTTGCCACCGATTATCTTAGGCGGCATTGCCATTGCCGTCTGTTTTGGCCACATGTTTCCTATATTCTTTCACTTTGAAGGCGGCAAAGGTGTTGCCACAGCATTTGGCGCTGTGCTGCCGATTGGCCTTGATTTAGGCGGCCTACTCATTGTGACTTGGTTTATCGTACTGTTGGTCACTGGCTATTCATCAGCAGCAGCGCTATTAACCGTATTACTTGCGCCCCTATTCACCTGGTTGATTAAACCCGAATATACGTTGCCTGTATCAATGTTGGCGTGTTTGATTATTTTGCGCCACCACAGCAATATTTTAAGGTTGTGGAATCAGACTGAATCGAAAATCGTCAATCGCCGCCAAAAAAAATGAGTGATGCCAAAGCGCTGTTAACCTTTCGTAGTTGATTTATTCAATTAAACACATTGAATGCAGTGTAATCTGAGTGGCTTTTTGGGCTAAATAAGCAGGCTGCAAAACGAATCACTAAACGTCAGCAGCCCCTAACAATCACTCACGCTTAGTTTATCGATTGTCTTTTATAACGGTGCCAGCTGGTCCAGCGGCCAACGCGGTGTTGCACTAATTGCCAGTGGCTGCGTTTGCCCGGCTTTAAAGCGCTGCATTCCAGCGTACGCTATCATTGCGCCATTATCGGTACAAAATTCAGTGCGCGGATAAAACACTTCACCACCGCGTTTATGCATCATATCGCCTAAATCAGCGCGCAGTCGTTTATTAGCACTCACGCCGCCGGCAATCACTAATCGTTTAAAACCAGTTTCATCCAGAGCTCGGCGACATTTAATAATCAGCGTATCAACCACCGCTTGCTCAAAAGCCAAAGCGATATCACAACGCGTTTGTTCATCATTACCACTGTCAGCAATGGTATTGGCTGCAAATGTTTTAAGCCCAGAAAAGCTCATATCAAGCCCGGGACGGTCTGTCATTGGTCGTGGAAACTTAAAGCGCCCAGCAACGCCCTGCTCGGCCAATTTTGACAATCTCGGCCCGCCTGGGTAATCAAGCCCCATTAGTTTAGCGGTTTTATCAAAGGCTTCACCGGCAGCGTCATCAATCGACTCGCCCATAATTTGATACTGACCAATGCCATCGACCCGCACGATCATGGTATGGCCACCTGAGACCAAAAGCGCTAAAAATGGAAATTCTGGAGCCGGTTCTTCTAGCATTGGCGCAAGCAAATGCCCTTCCATATGATGAACAGCAACAGCAGGTTTTCCCCAAGCCATCGCCAACGAACGAGCAGTTGTTGCACCAACTAATAATGCACCTACCAAACCGGGGCCTGCAGTGTAAGCGACCGCATCGATATCATCTTTAGTTGAGTCAGCATCTTTTAGGGCCTGCTCAATTAACGGGATCACTTTGCGAATGTGATCGCGTGAGGCAAGCTCAGGGACAACCCCACCGTAATCAGCGTGTAATTTGATCTGTGAGTAGAGTTGGTGAGATAATAACTCACACTGGTCATCGTAAATAGCGATACCAGTTTCGTCACAAGAGGTCTCGATACCGAGAACGCGCATGTTTTTAGCTCCGAGTGCTCCAAGATGGGCGCATAGTTTACTCGTGTTATCGCACAGAAACCAGATTGAAGTAAAATTGAGCTTTACAAGCGCCCCCCCTTTTGATTAAAATTTCGCACCATTTTTAAACAGTCAGGCTGAAATAACTCAGCCGTTAACTAAAACCCCTGAGGTGATCGGCATATGCCAGTAGTTAAAGTACGTGAAAACGAACCATTTGACGTAGCACTGCGTCGCTTTAAACGCTCTTGCGAAAAAGCAGGTATTCTTTCTGAAGTTCGCCGTCGTGAATTCTATGAAAAACCAACTGCTGCTCGTAAACGTGCAAAAGCTGCAGCTGTTAAACGTCATGCTAAAAAATTGGCTCGTGAAAACGCACGTCGCGTTCGTCTGTACTAATTGATTTATTTGGATTAAGTTAGTTAGACAATTCACAAAAGAGTTTAAAGTAAAATGTCCCTGAAAGTTCAATTGCAAAACGCTCAGAAGGACGCACTGCGGGCCAAAGATAAAGCCCGCTTAAGTACGTTGCGTATGGTCATGGCTGAAATCAAACAGCTCGAAGTTGATGAACGCATTGAAGTTAGCGATGACCGCATTATTGCCATTATCACCAAAATGGTGAAACAGCGTCAGGATGCTGCTAAGCAGTTTCACGACGCAGGTCGAGAAGACCTGGCAGAGCATGAACTGGCAGAAATCCCTGTATTACAGGAATTCTTGCCGCAGCAGCTTAGCGACGAAGAGGTTGCCCAGTTAATTACTCAGGCAATCGACAAAGTAGGCGCTAGCGGCATGGGGGACATGGGCAAGGTAATGGGCGTGTTGAAACCACAGGTCCAAGGCCGTGCCGACATGGGAGCAATCAGCGGGCTTGTCCGAAGCAAATTAAACTGATTAATCTCCTGTGATTTTCGGACAAGCCGCACACTCGGCTGAGTGGGCGGCTTGTCTGTTTCTGTCTAAGCAGTATCGGCAAACGTTTAAGCAAAGCTGAGGGTGTATGGCTGGTCGAATTTCGCAGCAATTTATTGATGATCTGTTATCTCGAGTAGATATCGTCAGTTTAATTGATCAGCGAGTTCATTTAAAAAAAGCCGGCAAAAACTATCAGGCTTGTTGTCCATTTCATAACGAAAAAACTCCCTCTTTTACCGTCAGTCCTGACAAACAGTTTTATCACTGCTTTGGTTGTGGCGCACATGGTAATGCTATTGGCTTTTTAATGGAGTACGAACGCTTTGATTTTGTCGAAGCAGTTGAAGAGCTCGCAGCCATGGTCGGTGTTGAAGTTGAGCGCGAAGAGAGCGGTCACTCAAACACCAACAGCGCATATCAAAATCAAGCAAAAAGCCGTGACCTTTATGAACTGATGACTCAGGTAAATCGTTTTTATCAGTATCAACTGCGCCATAACCCGCGCAAAGAGATGGTGATCGATTACCTTAAAGGACGAGGCCTGAGCGGAGAAATCGTTAAAGAATTCGGAATCGGCTACTCCCCCGATGAATGGGATAGTGTCGCCAAACAGTTTGGTCGAAGCACCGCTACAAGCGATCAACTACTGCGCTGCGGTATGTTGATCGAAAACGAAAAAAAACATCGTTATGACCGATTCCGTGACCGGTTGATGTTTCCGATTCGAGATCGCCGAGGCCGCCATATCGGCTTTGGGGGGCGTGTTTTAGGAGAAGGCACACCAAAATACTTGAATTCTCCAGAAACGGATATATTTCATAAAGGACGAGAGTTATACGGCTTTTATGAAGTCAGGCAAAAACATAAACACATCGATCAGATCTTAGTCGTTGAAGGCTATATGGATGTGGTATCGCTGGCTCAGTTTGGTGTTGATTACGCTGTAGCAAGCCTTGGTACATCGACCACATCTGAACAGCTACAAATGCTGTTTCGCGCGACCAATCGCGTGATTTGCTGTTATGACGGAGACCGTGCTGGACGTGATGCGGCATGGCGAGCACTTCAAAACGCCCTGCCACAGCTGCGCGATGGCATTGAAATGCAGTTTATGTTTTTACCTGATGGCGAAGACCCAGACACATTGGTGCGCCAAATTGCCAAAGAAGGCTTTGAACAGCGCTTGCATCAAGCACAGCCGCTCTCAGAGTTTATGTTTAGCAAACTATCCAATGAGATAGACACCCGCACCGATGCCGGGAAAAGCCACTTAGCGAACGAAGCTAGGACACTGATTACACAAGTCCAGGCAGGTTTTTATCAAGATATGTTAAAAACCACATTAGCCCGTTGGCTGCGCTGGGATGAACAGCGTATTGAACGATTTTTTTCCGAGCCCAAACAGGCTCGTAAAAATACAGCTCCGAGTGTGAAGCTGACCCCAATGCGCAGAGCCATTGCGATTGTCCTGCAATATCCGCAGGCCGCGCTAAGTGCACCAAACATGCACTTTTTAAAAGCTTTGCCGCTTAAGGGGAGTGATTTATTAGTTGAACTGATTGAACAGATTCAACAAAAAACGGATATAACCACAGCACAGTTGCTGGAACGATGGCGAGATAGACCTGAGGCAGCCGCATTAAACAAAATGGCCAGTTTTGATCTGGAAGGCGACGAGCTCATCGGTATTAACGGCTATACTCAAGAACTAAATGATATTCTCGCCAGTTTTGTCGAACAGCTTCTGCAACAGCGCTATGACCAGTTGCTGCATAAATCGCAGCAACCCGGCGTTCATTTAACCCGAAAGGAGAAATTAGAAATGTCGAAATTAGTGCTTGAATTGAAGCAAGACGGTAAGCCAGGATGATGAATATTTTTTCATCAATTTGACTTGAACTCACAAATTTAGCCCATATTTATGCTATATTACGATGTTTCACTCAATGAAGTGAAACGTTATCGATGTGTAGCAAGCGTAACTTAACTAGCGGATGATCTCTATGGAGCCAACCCCACAGTCACAACTCAAAGTCCTTTTAGCAAAGGGTAAAGAGCAAGGCTATCTCACCTATTCACAGGTGAACGATCATTTACCTGAAGACATTGTCGATTCAGATCAGGTTGAAGATATTATTCAAATGATCAACGACATGGGTATCACGGTCTATGAAAACGCGCCGGATGCCGATGAACTGATGCTGGCAGAAAATGCCGCCGACGAAGATGCGGTTGAAGCAGCTGCTCAAGCGCTAGCCTCAGTTGAGTCGGAAATTGGCCGCACAACCGATCCAGTGCGGATGTACATGCGCGAAATGGGTACCGTGGAACTGTTAACGCGCGAAGGCGAAATTGATATCGCCAAGCGGATCGAAGATGGGATTAATCAGGTTCAGTGTTCAGTTGCTGAATACCCTGACACCATCGCGATGTTATTAGATATGTATGACCAGTACCAGGCAGAAGAACTGCGTATTGGTGATATTGTATCCGGCTTTCTGGATGAGAGCGAAGTTGAAGATGCCGCACCGACCGCCACACATATTGGCTCGGAACTGGCTGAAAGTGATCGCGACGATGATGACGACGATGACGATGATGACGACAACGATGATGAAGATGACGATTCAGATGTAGGGATCGATCCAGAGCTCGCTAAAGAGCGCTTCACCGCACTGCGTGAAGTGTATGAGCAGTCTCTGGCCACCATCAACGAAAAAGGTCGTGACAGCAAAGCAGCTCGTGAAAGTATCGAAGCGTTAAGTGAAGTGTTCCATACTTTCCGTCTGGTACCTAAAGTCTTCGATAAAATCGTTGCACGCATGCGCTCAATGATGGACCGCGTTCGTACCCAAGAACGTCTAGTCATGAAGATGTGTGTTGAGCAAAGCAAAATGCCGAAAAAAGCATTTGTGAACGCTTTTGCTGGCAACGAATCATCAGCAGCATGGTTAGATGAACAGTTAGCGTCTGCTAAATCGTACGCTCCTGCGCTTAAAGAAGTGGAAGAAGAAGTACGCCGCAGCATTAGCAAACTGCATCAGGTTGAAGAAGAAACTGGATTAACTATCCAGAGCATTAAAGACATCAACCGTCGAATGAGCATTGGTGAAGCAAAAGCCCGCCGGGCGAAAAAAGAGATGGTTGAAGCCAACTTGCGTTTGGTTATTTCAATTGCCAAAAAATATACCAACCGTGGCCTGCAGTTCCTCGACCTGATTCAGGAAGGGAACATTGGCTTGATGAAAGCGGTTGATAAATTTGAATACCGGCGCGGTTATAAATTCTCAACCTATGCAACATGGTGGATCCGTCAGGCAATTACGCGTTCAATTGCTGACCAGGCTCGTACTATTCGTATTCCGGTACACATGATTGAAACCATCAACAAACTGAACCGGATTAGCCGTCAGATGCTTCAGGAAATGGGCCGTGAGCCAAACCCTGATGAACTGGCAGAACGGATGATGATGCCTGAAGATAAAATCCGTAAAGTGCTGAAAATCGCTAAAGAGCCGATTTCGATGGAAACACCGATCGGTGATGATGAAGATTCGCACTTAGGGGACTTTATCGAAGATACCACGTTGTCATTGCCAGTTGATGCAGCAACGAACGACAACCTGAAATTTGCAACACAGGAAGTCTTAGCAGGTCTAACACCGCGTGAAGCGAAGGTATTGCGGATGCGTTTTGGTATTGGCATGAATACCGATCACACCCTCGAAGAAGTTGGTAAACAGTTTGATGTAACGCGTGAACGTATTCGTCAGATTGAAGCCAAAGCGCTGCGTAAACTACGTCATCCAAGTCGTAGCGAACAATTGCGCAGTTTCCTCGATGAATAGGTTATTTATTGCGCAAACAGTACGTTAGGCAATAGACACGGCAGGCTGGATTACTTATAATCCAGCCTGTTTTCTATAAAACGCCATCAAATGGCCCTATAGCTCAGTTGGTTAGAGCAGTCGACTCATAATCGATTGGTCACTGGTTCTTATTGGGGGGTTGTTTCGAGGTTGTATTTAGAACTTCGAATTGATGGAATTTTTTCATTATCAGCAGAAGCTGATATGATGACAAAAAGCCTAGTTCGCTTTTGCGTATTAGCAATACAATATGGCCCCTTAGCTCAGTGGTTAGAGCAGGCGACTCATAAATTATTATTTGTGACCTATGTTAGTAATAACATACGGAAAAATCGGATGAATTGCTGGAAAGCTAAAGGATAGATAACTATCTCATGCCAATCAGCAGCCAAGCCCTTCAGGCGTGAAGGGAAGGTTCAGAGACTAGTTGGTTCAGCACGATCTTGCTGTGTAATACGACATTAGCGTCCGACATCCTACTGCATTGCAAGGATGATGATATAGTCCAGCCCTTTACGAAAGTATAGGAATGACTGAATCGCTTGGTCGACAGTTCAAGTCTGTCAGGGGCCACCACATTTATCCTAATTAAATCAGTTGGTTAGGAAGAAAAAGAAGCTTATCGGCTTCTTTTTTTTTAACTGCTGATTTCCTTTCAATTACAGCCTCACCAGAGTTACATCTGTATATAAATACAACATTTTTTAGGGTCAAAATTAAGATCCCCTCTCCTTAAATCGAACAAATTTAAGGTTGTATTTGAAATATCAAATAAAGGCATAACATCGAAGATTATGAGTCCTTTTTGGGGCTGTAATGGAGAGTTATCGATTAACTGGTGTGAATCTATCTGGCAAGAAGTACCAGTACGTCAAAGCAGATATTCACTCTTATGGTTGTTAGTTTTCATTAAACTCATCATGGTTTGATGATTCATCATGAGGTGATAGATTTGATAAAAGTCATATTTGGGGGCTTCAGTTCAATATCACCTGAAAATACCCCGCCAATCAAAATTTTCGTTTCGAAAGATGCTTACGCCCCTCCAGAAGTGGAGTCAGATAATAAAATTTGACCAAAGTTATATAGTTTGATCATTTTTGATGTTTTATGATGATTATGTCTGACTCATTTTTGCCCCAAAGTTGCTTAGCTCTACAATATGGACTCCATACTGTTGTCATTAGTTGACCTACTTTTGGTAATGGTTAACTATGTACCTAGTTTACGATTATGCGTCAGAACAACTCTGCCTGCATTTGTGATTTTCTTAGCCAATTGTCGGCTGCTAACACCATCACATCTTGATGACTGAACTAGATGTACAGTAAATAATACCGATGTGTTGGCACTATCAGCATGTGATGCTTTGGTAACGTGAGGACCACCCCACAACACCGTGCAAATAACACAACAGTATGATTGATGGTAAATTGACCCAAAAATCACTTTTAACTGAGAGGCTTAGGTGGCACAAAAAATCGAACACAAAATCGGCTCTAGCACATTGACTTGGTTACCGATAGATGATGTGCACCTTTCTCATGAAGACATATACGAGTCTTGGTGTAATTCAAACTTTCTATTTAGGGAAGAAAATGTCGCTAACGGCATTGAAGGATTGAGGCCACCTCAGATAGGTGGGGTTTTTGCTGCTCTTGGTTTCGAAAGATCGGACGACAGTAGCGCTGCTACTCTAGTGATGCCAACAGGAACCGGAAAGACGGAGACAATTCTATCTATCGTTGTAGCTGGCCATTTCAAAAAAACTCTAGTAGTTGTACCTTCAGATCCATTACGGGAACAAACAAAAGATAAATTTGTGCAGCTTGGTCTTTTAAGACAACTGAATCGCCACTACTTCACTAGACGACTTTTAGCCTCATTAAAATATTGACGCTCATACTCTAACGGCGATAGCCCATTATTGGAACTATGTTGTCGTTTCGGGTTATAAAACATCTCAATATAATTA